>NZ_JARWOJ010000230.1 GCF_029868625.1 Nocardia neocaledoniensis
CTTTCCCCACCCCGGTTTTTTTTTTTTCTGGCCGACATCTTTATCCTAATTGTTTTTTTTTTTTCCCGGGGGGGGCGCCGCCGCCGCCCCCCCCGCCGCCGACGCCGAATCGCTGTCAAGCGAATTCCTGGACAGGATTCCGTTGCCCGACACGGTTTTTCCGAGTTCGGCTCAGCCCTCCCCGCAGGCCGGCCGGTCCCCGCGGCGAGAATGTCTCTGTGTCGAATATTGCGGAGAGCCCTGCGGGGGTGGAGGCGGCGCGGTGGCGTGGCGGGGTGGTGTTCAGCCCGGGGCTGATGGCGTTCACCGGGGGCATCGGCGACACAGCCGCGCACGCGCACGCCGCGGTGCAGGTGCTGTTCGTCGCCCGCGGCGCGCTCACGCTCACCGACGCGGCCGGTCGCACCACGCCCGCGCAGGCGGCGATCATCCCGCCCGGTGTGGGCCATCAGGTCGGTGCCGCACCCGGCACCAGCGGGTTCGTCGCGTTCCTCGACCCCGATTCGGTGACCGCGCGGGCCGCCGTCGCGCGCTTGGCCGGGCTACCCGGCGAGCACGCCATGAGCTGGGTCGCCGCCGCCCGTCCACGCCCACCGGCGCCGCGCGCTCCGGCTCGACGACAGCGCGCGCATCCGGTCGTCACCGAGGCGCTGCGGGCCGCGGCGGAGTGGCCGGGCGGCCCACCCGCGCTCGGCGCACTCGCCGGCCGGGTGGGGATCTCGGGCAGCCGCTTGTCGCACGTGTTCACCGAACACGTGGGGTTGCCGTACGCGGCGTGGCGGCGCTGGAGCCGGTTGCATCTGGCGTTCGCCGTGGTGCGTGCCGGCGGCTCCCTGACCGAGGCCGCCCACACCGCCGGGTTCGCCGACAGCGCTCATCTGACCCGCACCTGCCGCGACCTGATCGGCCTCACCCCCACCGAGGCGCTCATCGCCACCGGCTGGCGGCCCGCCCCCGCGGGGCGCGGCGAAGTCGGCTGATTTCTTCAAGCGCCGCACCAGGCCCGGACGTGACGCTGATTCCCATGACGTCCACGCTCGTCCGCCCCCTCATCCGCTACGGCTACGTTCCGTTCATGCTGCTCGGTGTCAACGGCGCCGGCATCGCCCTGGCCGCCTCCGGCGCGCCCAAGGCTTGGTTGATCGCCCTGCTGGCGGTCGCGATCGCGGTGTCGTTCACCGCCGAACGACTGCTGCCGTACCAGAATTCCTGGAACAGCTCCCAGGGTGACCTCGGCCGCGACACCGCCCACGGCATCATCAACGAAACCCTCATCCTGGCGAGCGTCGCCGCCGTCCCCGCCCTCGCCGCGCTGGTCCCCTGGGCCGGGATCTGGCCGCACGACGCGCCGTTCGCCGTGCAGGTGCTGGCCGCTGTTCTCGTCGCCGACCTCGGGATCACCCTGGCCCACTACGCCAGCCACAAGATCGGGGTGCTGTGGCGGTTCCACGCCGTGCACCACAGTGTCACCCGCTTCTACGGGCTCAACGGGCTGATGAAACACCCGCTGCACCAAACGATCGAGACGACCGCCGGGGTCACCCCGCTGCTGCTGGCCGGGATCCCGGTGCCCGTCGCCGCCGCGCTGTCGCTGGCGGTGGCGGTACAGCTGCTGTTGCAGCACTCCAACGCCGACTACCGCGTCGGACCCTTCAGACGCGTCCTGGCCCTCAACGAAGGCCACCGTTTCCACCACCTCAAATGGGCCGGTATCGGCGATGTCAACTTCGGTCTGTTCACCCTCGTCTGGGACCACCTGCTCCGCACCTACAGCTACGACCCCGCCCGCCGGTTCACCAGCGACGACCTCGGCATGGCCGCGAAACCCGACTACCCGGCGGGCTACCTGGCGCAGCTCGCGGAACCGTTCACCCGCCACGGCGCCTGCCACTTCACGGCCGACACCACCCGCCCGGACGAGCGCTCGCCGAGCGGGTCGGCGCCGTTCAGCGTGCCGGGAGAACCCGGCTGAGAAAGTCGCGCTCGTCGCCCGCCGCGGCGCCCAGCAGGGCGAAGTGGTCGGTCCCGGGGTACAGGGCCAGCCGGCTGACCGCGCCGGACTGCGCGAGTTGCTGCTGGAGCAGGATCGTGGTCGGGGCGGGTTGGACGGTGTCGGCCTCGCCCTGCAACAGCAGGACCGGCCGTCGATGGCCCGTGGTGGGGATGGTCAGGTAGTCGGTCAGTGCGGCGGCCAGCGGCTGTTCGCCGAGCGGCCGCGTGAACAGATCACCGACGGCGTGGCCCGCGACGGCCTCCTCCAGGGCGCCGAGGCAGCGCTCGCCGGCTCGGGCGACGGCGAGCATGTCCCGGCCGTGCGGACTCAGGTGGTCGGTGACGCGCACGTCCGGCCGGGCCTGGTCGAGTCCGGCCAGGATCATCACCAGCCGGGCGTGCAGGCCGTCGAGGCCGGGCATGACCGGGGTACCCGGCCGGCCCAGCGCGGTGATCGCCTCGACGACATTGCTGGTCGGCGCGTAGGCGAGGGTGCCGCGCAGATCGAGCTCGGCGGCGTAGCCGGACCACAGCTGTGCGGCGGCCAACGCGGCCTGGCCGCCGATGGAATGACCCGACGCGACGAAGGACGACGACAACGTGGGGTCGACGGCGCCCGCCGCGCGGACGGCGTCGAGCACGGCGTGACCCGCCGCCCGCCAGGCGAGGTACTCGTAGCTGCCCGGCGCGCCGAGGCCGATGTAGTCCGTGGCGGCGACCGCGTAGCCCTGGTCCAGATAGGCCGTCAGGTGCGGTGTCTCGTCGAAGGTGTCGGCGATGCCGCCGGTGAGATTGGGCGCGCATCCCTCGGTCACGCCGCTGGTGCCGTGCGCCCACGAGACCACCGGTCTGCCGTCGGCCGGCGGTTCACCGGCGGGCACGAAGACGCTCGCGCCGCTGACCTGCGGTTCGCCGTTTTGTCCGGTGGTCCGGTAGACGATCCGGAATCCGGTGGCCGCTCCGGGGATCAGCTCCGGGCCGGTCAGCGCGCGGGACGAGACGACGGTGCCCGTGTCATCACCGGGCGGCGGTGCGGCGGCGACGGAGCCGGTCGAGGCGGCGAGCAGGGCGAACAGGGTCGCCGGGACCAGGTATCGCATGGTGTTCCTTTCGGTGACTGGTGTCGAGATCAGTGGTGGGCGTGGGAGCCGCCGAAGGGTGTGCCGATGCCGGCGTAGCGAAGCAGCAGCATCATTCCCTCCTCGGCGTGGGGAAGGTTGTGGCAGTGGTTCATCCAGATGCCGGGATTGGTGGCGCGGAAGGCGATCTCCCAGACCTCGCCGGGCCGGACGTCGAGGGAGTCGACCCACAGCGGGCTACCCTGCGCGGGCTCGCCGTCGCGGGACAGGATCAGGACGGGATGGCCGTGCAGGTGCCAGGGGTGGGTGTCGAGGCTGCGGTTGACCACGGTGAAGTGGACGATGTCGCCCGCGCGCACCACCTGGTCGGGGATGGCGGGGTGGGCGCGCCCGTTGACGGTGTGCGCGAACGACGGTCTCCCGTTGACCCGGGCGATGCCGCGATCGAGCACGAGGGTGAACCGCCGGTCGGGCGCCGGTAGCCGCACGAGTGGCGCCGCACCGTAGGTCAGCAGGTCGAGGTCCGGCCAGTCGCGGGCATCGGATCCTGCTGTCGGATAATCGTTTTCGGCGCCCAGTCGCGCTGCGGTGTCGCCGTCGAGCAGCACGATCGCACCGGCGGCGGGCATCGTGAATTCGAGGTCGTAGCGCCCACCTGCGGGCACGCGCAGCTGGACGCCGCCGACGGGTGCCGGCCGGTCGAGGTCGCGTCCGTCGACGGCCACGACGCGGAAGTCGGTGCCGGCGAGGGCGAATCGGTGGGAGCCGGAATCGGTGTTGATCAGCCGCAGTCGCGTCGCCGCACCCGTGGGCACGTCGTGGTCACCGCCACCGTCGAGCAGCGGAGCGTGCCCGTCGAAAGTGTGCACCGACATCGTCAGCTCACGCCTGTCCGCGGGGGCCGCGCGCGGGAAGACGATCAGATGGCCGTAGAGGCCGCGTCGCACGCCCGGATGGGAGGCGTGATGGGTGTGGTACCAGTAGGTTCCGGCCTGCTCGGCACGGAAGCGGTAGACATGTCTGCCACCCACCGGCACGGCGTCCTGGGTCACCCCCGCCACGCCGTCCTCCGCGCAGGGCACGTCGTAGCCGTGCCAGTGCAGCGTCACCCCCACGTCGATGTCCTCGTTCACCAACTCGACCTCGACGAGGTCACCCTGCTCCGCGACGATCGCCGGGCCGGGGACCGTGCCGTCGAAGGTCCAGGCCTCGACATCGCCGGAACCCACGCGCACCGTGGCCGTGCGCGCGGTGCGGACGTACCGGCGCAACACTCCCCCGGGCGCAGGCGTATCGGGTCCGCGCAGCGTCCGCACCGATATCTCCGGGCCCTCGGAGTGTTCGATCCCGGCGACGTCGCGACCTCGCGACAGGCCTACGACGCCGCCCGCGGCGCCCACCACAGCGACCGCGCCGGCCAGTCCGAGCGCTCGTCGCCGGGGCATCCCGACGGGCCGGGTACCGCCCTTCGGCCGGGGCCCAGAATGGGACTGGTCAGTCGAATCCCGCTCGGGAACAACGGGTTCCGACAGGACGCGATGCGTCAGGAGCGCGGCCGCGCCGAGCGCGACGAGCGCGACGAGCGCGGCCACCGGAGTCAGCGGGTAGCCGATCAGGAACGACACGGCGAAACTCGCCACCGCCGCGTATCCGGCGGTCGCCGACGCCGTCACCGCCCCCGCCGTCGGGCCCGCGCCGCGGCGCGCGGACACCCCGGCCACCACCGCGACCACGGCCGCGACGGCGGTGACCGGCAGCCCGAACCAGACCTTCTCCTGGACGAACCACCACCCTCGCCCCGCCAGCACCGCCACCGGAATCGCCCGGGAAAGTGTCAGTGCCACAGCGACACTCAGCATCACACCGACGAACCGAGCCGATCGCCGCCGCGCCACGAGACCGGCGGCGCCGAACCACGCCGACGCACCGGCGACGGTCACCGCGTGGTCGAGCACGATCCACCCCGCGCTACTCATGACACCGGCCGCGCCGCCGGTGCGGACTGTCCGCGCGCCTGCCGCAGGAGCGCACCGACCGTGCCGACGATGAGCATCCCGTTCACTCCGTGCACCCCGAACAGCAGCGCGCCGGTGTCGTCCCCCACCGCGCCGGCGACCTCCTTGATCACGGACTGCACCAGCACGAGCGCTGCCACCAGGCCCGCGGTCCCCGCCACCCGGGCCGGCATGCGCGCCACCGCCGCGACGAGCGCCACGACCAGCGCGAGCACCAGGATGATGTTCCCCAACGCCCGGTGCGGGGCGAACGCCTCCTCGGCGGGCGCGCTGTCGAACGCGCCCGCGGCGGCGAGAAAGAACTGGACGACGACGGTGACCATCAGCACCACGGCCAAGCCGGTGACGAGTTTCTTCATGGCACCGATCGTCGCGCCGAGCAGGGGTTGTGCGCGTCCGGCAGCCGCGGTGACCGGCTACGCGAATCGACGTAGCCGACGCCGCGCCACCTACGCAGGACCGCGTGGTCCTGCGCGCGTCCGCGCGCACGCGCAAGCACGCTCTCTCCCTTACGATCACGGCATGGGACGGTCCGAGGAATTACGGGTGCGCGCATGGTCGGCACGGCGGCCCGCCTGGTTTCCGGACCTGCTGCTCGCCCTGTTCGTCATCGGCGTGCAGGTGCAGAGCGCGGGCATCCCGATGGGCGCGGAGCCGGTGACGCGGCCCATCACCGACTACTGCTACACCGCGTACGTGCTGCTGGCGCTCGGCGGCGCGCTGCTGGTGTTCCGGCGCCGCGCACCGGTGCCGGTGTTCGTCGCGACCGGTGCGCTCACGGTGGTCTACTTCGCGCTCGATTTCCCGGACCGGCTGTCCTGTCTGGCCCTGTTCGTGGCCACCTACACCCTCGCCGCGCACGGCACGGGTCGGCGTCCGGTGCTGGTCGCGGCGGCCGGGACGGCGGTGCTGGCCCTGGCCTGGCTGATCGCGGCGGCCGATGTCACGCCCAGCGCGGCGATCGGGTGGGTGTTCTTCCGGATCGGCGCGGCCGTTCTGAGCATCACCCTTGGCATGTCGGTGCGGTCCCGGCGGATCATCGCCGAGGACGCCCACCAGCGGGCCGTCACCGCCGAACGGCTGCGCGAGAAGGAGGCCACCGCCCGGGTCGACGCCGAACGGCTGCGGATCGCGCGCGAAGTGCACGACACCGTCGCCCACGCCATCACGATCATCAACGTGCAGGCCGGAGTCACCGCGCACGTCCTGGACAAGCGGCCCGATCAGGCCAGGGAGACCCTGCGCATCATCGAGCAGACCAGCTCCCGTGCCCTCCGGGAGATGCGGGCGATCCTGGGGGTGCTGCGCGGCGACGACCGCCGGGCACCGAGCCCAGGGCTCGCCGAGCTCGGCGATGTCCTGGACGTGGCCGGGGACGCCGGACTACGGATCACCGCCGATCTCCCCGGCGGGGACACTCCGCTGCCGAGCGCGATCGAGGATACGGCCTACCGGATCGTGCAGGAGTCGATCACCAACGTCATCCGCCATGTCGGCCCCAGCGCGGTCACCGTGTCGGTGGTGCCGGGCGAGCAGGTGGTGCGCATCCTGGTACGCGACGACGGCGGCGACGGCACGGCGCCGCTTCCGCGTCCGGACACGGCGGGCACCGGCCGCGGCATCACCGGCATGCGGGAACGGTGCAGGCTGCTCGGCGGCGATCTCACCGCGCAGCCGCGGGCCCAGGGCGGATTCGAAGTGGTCGCCCACCTCCCGCTGGAACCGGCCGGAGCGCTCGCATGACACCGATCACCGTGCTGCTCGCGGACGACGAACGCCTCGTGCGGTCGGGGTTCAAGGTCCTGCTCGACCTCGAGGACGACATCAACGTCGTCGGTGAGGCCACCGACGGGATCGAAGCCTGCGAACTCGCCCGCGCCACCCGGCCCGACGTCGTGCTGATGGACATCCGGATGCCACGCCTCGACGGCATCCGCGCCACCGCCCGGATCGCGAGCACAGCGGGCCTCGACCAGGTGCGGGTGCTGATTCTGACCACCTATGACACCGACGAGAACGTCTTCGACGCCCTGGCCGCCGGGGCGAGCGGCTTCTTGCTCAAGGACGCCGGACCGGCCGAGTTGCTGCACGCCATCCGGGTGATCGCCGACGGTGACGCCCTGCTCGCGCCCCGCGTCACCCGCCGCCTCATCGGCCAGTTCGCCGGCAGGCGCCGGATCGCCGAGTCGGCCGCCCGTCGGCTGTCAGTGCTCACCGAGCGCGAACGGGAAGTGCTGGCCCTGGTCGGGCGCGGGATGAGCAACGACGAGATCGGCGCCGCCCTGTTCCTGAGCCCGGCCACCGCCCGCACCCATGTCGGCCGGGCGATGAGCAAGCTCGGCGCGCGCGATCGAGCGCAGCTGGTCGTCATCGCCTACCGGACCGGTCTCACCACCGTCGACGAGTAGCCGGGCGCCGGTGGTGTGGCCGTCAGCTGGGCGCCGGCCGGTGTACGACGATGCCGGAGGCGAAGCAGGTGGTGCCGAGCAGGCGCAGGTGCGTCGTGTCGGATTCTTACGGTGCCGCGCCTCGGTCGCGCGCTTCGGCGCCGGACTGCCCGGCGGCAGTGGCGGATCGGCGGCGGCACCGCGCAATGCCGCGCTCCGACAAGGGGTCCCACCACTGCCCCGGGCACCCTGGCTAACCGCCTACAGGCACAGGCTGACCTCGATCGGCCCGAGCGGGAGCGGCACGCACACTTCCACCGAGCCCGAGACGGGGCTCGGCGCCGCGGCGGTGGCGGTTCCGGCGCTCAGCGCACACGCGGACAGCGCGAGGGCGACGACGGCGAGCGGACGGGCAGTTCTGGGATTCATACGATCTTCCTCGGTTGCACAATATGACGTGTCCCGGCTTCGGGACATCACGATGCAATCACAGCCGGTATGTCGAAATCCCATAGTCGGCACGGCTTTTGACGTATCTATGCACCGTGCGGAAAATTGTCGTAGGTATCCATAAAGAATGTACGGCCGTCGAGTTCCGCGGTCCTACGCCCCCGGCGCCCGCCCCGAGCCGGGCGAGCGCGTCAGACGACGCGGGCGGGTTCCCCGACCGGTATCGGCTCGTCCGCGCTCTTCGACGGCAGATGGCGGCCGGTGACCAGGAACAGGGCGACGAGGGCGACCGCGAGCCAGACATAGGTGTCGCCGAAAATGTGCTGCCACCACGTCCACGATGTCTCGCGATGCTCCCCGTCGGGCAGGAAGCTGTGCGGCGCGACGACGAAGACCGCGGCCACCACGACGGCGGTGGCGTACCAGCCGCGGGCGCTCGACGCGGGCAGCGTGCGGGCGTGGCAGACGACGGCCAGCAGGGCGGGGGCGATCCAGATCCAGTGGTGCGACCACGAGATCGGCGACAGCAGCAGCGTGAAGACGGCATTGAGGGCCAGCGCGATCGCGGGCGCGTCGGCGGCCTTGCGCATGGCGGCCACGACCAGGGCCAGCAGCAGGGCGCCGAAGAACAGCCACAGCGCGTCGAACGGCAGCCCGGTGACGTGCAGGCGGGCCAGCACGGCCTGGATGGACTGGTTGGTGTGGAAGGCGGAGCCGCTCAGGCCGGAGACGTTGCCGAGGCCGCCGAACCAGTAGCGGGTGGACTCGGTCGGCAACAGCGCGAAGGAGGCGACGGTGGCGATCGCGCCCGTGGCCGCGGCGGTGGCCGCCGCCTTGTAGTCCTTGCGGACGAGGAAGAACAGCACGAAGGCGGCCGGCGTCAGTTTGATCGCGGCGGCCAGGCCGATGAGCATGCCGCGCGGGTAGCGGGTCTTGAGCAGCAGGCAGTCGGTGGCCACGAGCACCATCAACAGCAGGTTGACCTGACCGAAGTCGATGGTCGAGCGCACCGGTTCCAGCAGCATGGCCAGCGGCAGCGCGCACGCGGCGACCAGCAGGGCGGCCTGACGGTTCTCGCGGTGGTAGCGCCGCGCGACGAGGTACAGCGTCCAGCCCAGCGCCGCGACCGAGACGACGACGTAGAGGATCTTGGCCAGGCTCCACGGCAGCAGCGCGAACGGCGCCAGCGCGACGGCCGCGAACGGCGGGTAGATGAACGGCAGGCCGATCCCGATGGAGGTCTTGGGCAGCTGCCCGTACATGTCGGCGCCGTCACGCATGGCCTCGATGCCGAGGCGATACACCTGCAGGTCGATGAAGCCGCCGGAATACTGCTCGAACGGCCAGAGCGGGATCCGCACACACACGATCGACACCACGGTGAGCAACACCGGCACCAGCCACCATGCTCGATGGATCGGGCGTGGGGAATGCTGCTGCGCGGGGTGGGTGGTGTCACTACTCATCCGCGGCGACTATACCGACTCGACCCGCCCGCCGCGTCATCGCCCGTCGCCCGCGGTGGCCGACGCGATAGCCCGCCGGATGCCCGATCGGGCGTGGTGGCGGGTGTGCGCGACCGGTTCAGCCGCCGTGGTTGTACCGCACGAGATAGCCGGCCATGGCCTCGACATCGGCATCGCTCCAGTCGGCGAATCGGGCAGTGAAGGCCTCCCGGCGACGGCGTTCGGCCGCGCGCGCGACGGCCCGGCCCGAGTCGGTGGCCCGCAGCAGATGGTTGCGCCGGTTGCCCGGATCGACCTCGCGCTCGAGGTAGCCGAGCTTCTCCAGGGCGCCGACCTGCCTGCTGACCGTCGATTTGTCGAGCAGGAATTGTTCGGCCAGGTCGGTGGCCTGGCAGCCGTCGCGTTCGAGCATCAGATCGAGGATGCTGTAGGCCACCAGACTCAGTTCCGGGTGCAGCTCGGCGGCGCGGCCGCGGGCGCGCCGGGCGAAGGCGGTGAGTTCCCGCTGGATGGTGTCGACGGCCTCGGCTCTTGTGTCTCGCGCAATCACAGTTGTAGGATACAACAATCATAGTTGTATTTACCAACTGTTTGGAGTATCCCCTCGATGACCCGCACCCAGATCCGGCATGTCGCCGGCCACCTGCTCACGCCGCTGCTGATGTGTCTGGGCATGGCCATCGCCTACCTCGGCGCCTTCCATCAGCCCACGCCGAACCATCTGGCGCTCGCGGTCGTCGGCGAGTCACCGCAGGCGATGGTGCTGGCCCAGACCATCGAGGACAAGGCGGGCCCGGCCGTCGACATCGTCACCCTGCCCAGCCGCGATGCGGCCGTGGCCGCGCTCGACGAGCGCGAGCTCACCGGCGCGTTCGTGCCCGGCGACCGGCGTCCCGAACTCCTCGTGGCCACCGCGGGTTCCGACACCAGCGCGATGGCCGCCGAGGTGGTGTTCCGGCAGGTGACCGATCAGCAGGGCGTGCCACTGGTCGTCACCGACGTGACCGCGAAGGCGGGCGGAGATCCGACCGGACAGGGGCTGTTCTTCCTCCTCGTCGCGCTGAGCGTCGGCGCGTACGGCAGTGTCGCGGTGATCGGCGCCGCGGGCGCGACGCTGCGGATGCGGGTACGCGCGGCGATCGGAGTGGTGACCGCGTTCGTGGTGAGCGTGATCGGCGTGGTGGTCGCCGGGCCGGTGTTCGCGGTGATCGACCAGGACTACGCCGCCGTGTTCGGCATCGCGTGGCTCTACGCCGCGGGCATCATCCTGATCGGCATCGGGCTGCACACCTTCCTGAAGCGCTGGACCACATTGGCGCTCATCACGCTGTTCGTGATGCTGAACTTCACCACCTCCGGCGGGGTGTACGGACCGCAGCTGCAGAACGGCTTCTTCGGCGCGCTGCACTCGTTCTGGAACGGTGCCGACTTCGTGGAGGGGCTGCGCAGCCTGCTCTACTTCGACTCCGCCGCCGGATTCGGCACGCGGCTGCTCGGGCTGGTCGCATGGCTCGCCGTCGGCGCGCTGCTGGTCGTGCTCGCGGGCCGGTACGAGGCCCGGCACGCGCCCGCACCGGTCGCGCCCGCCGCCGTCGAGGAGGAGATCGGCGAATCGGCCGCCGTCTGAGCCCGGTGAAACCTGTTGCGAATCATCCGGATCCGCGCGGAACCTCTCGCGGTTTCGCGTAGACACGAGTACGGTGTACCGCGCAACCGCGGCGGCGTCAGCGTCGCGTCAGGGGGGTCGAATCGCGGAAAGGCGGGCTGCACCGATGAATGATCCCGGCGCGCGTCCTCCGGGCGAGCCGGTGCCGCTCGATCAGCGCTACACCGGCGCCGATCCGATCGAATGGTGCGGCGCCGCGGTCTATCCGATGTACACCGAGGCGCTGGCCGTCGGCACCACCGCGGTGCGACTGCGCGCGGTGTCGGTGATGCCGCCCGCCGATGTCGCCGGGATCGGGCTCGGGCTCACCGTGCAGGACGGGCACGTGAATCTGGACGGGCGGGCCCTCGTCGGCGTCGACATCTGGTCCGACGCGCTCACGGCGGGCGTCGACATCTCGGTGACCGCGAACGCGCCCCAAGCGCTGTTCACCCTGACGCCGGTCTGGGTGGCCGAATCGGGCACCCAGCAGTCCTGGACCGGGAACTACGGAATGGTGGTGGATCTGCTGCCGGGCGGATCGTCCACGCTGTGGTGCAGCACCGGCCCCGGCACCCCGGACTTCAACGAGCTGGTCGTGGAACTCACGACCATCCCCTCGGCCGAGGTCTCGATGGCGGCGACCGCGCCCGCGCTGGTGACGATGCCGCTCACGGTGCTGCCGCCCACGTCGGGACCGGCCGTCCCCGCGCAGCCGATGCCGGTCGCTCCGCCTGTCTCGGTCGCCCACGCAACGCCGCAGACGGTCGCTCCGCCTGACCGGGCCGCTCCATCGACGCCACATACGTTCGCTCCGCCAGCCTCGACCGCTGCCGCGACACCGCAGACGGCCGCGCCGCCCGACACGACCGTTGCCGCGACGCCGCCGACGACCGCGCCCGGCTCGGCCGCCCCATCGACACCGCGAGCGGTCGCTCCGCCGGTCTCGGCCGCTGCGCCGACGCCGCCCCCGACCGACTCGACAGAAACCGAAGAGGCCGCGCCGCCGACAGCGCCGATGCCGTCGGCGGATAGCGGGCAGGGCATCGGGCGCGCACTGTACGAGCTGGGCACCGCCATGCGGGAACGCGGCGACCACGATTCGGCCCGCGCCCTGCTCGCCCAGGCCGCCGAGGCCGGGCACCGCGGCGCGGCCCACGATCTCGGCGCCCTCCTGCTCGACGCCGGTGACCACGCCGGGGCGGAGAAATGGTGGAAGGCCGCGGCCCCCGACGATCCGCGGGCCGCGGCCTCCCTCTCCGAACTGACTCAGCGCGCCTGATCGGCCAGCGGGGCCACCTCACGCACCGGCGCCACCTCGCGTGCCGCGATGTGCGTCGGCCTGCGCACCGGCGCCGCGAACGGCTCTTCCAGCGCGTTCTCCACGCTGTTGAACACCAGGAAGATGTTCGAGCGCGGGAACGGGGTGATGTTGTTCGACGACCCGTGCATCAGGTTCGAATCGAACAGCAACGCCGACCCAGCCTTCCCGGTGAACTGCGTGATGCCGAAGCGGGCGGCGAGGAAGGTGATGTCGTCGTTGGTCGGCACCCCGATCCGCTGCTCCCGCAACGACTCCCGGTAGTGGCCCGCCGGGGTCTCCCCCAGGCACGGCACGAACGTGCGGTGCGAGCCCGGCATCAGCATCAGACTGCCGTTGAACGGGAAGTTGTCGGTCAACGCGATCGACAGGCTCACCGCCCGCGGCGCAGGCATGCCGTCCTCGGCGTGCCAGGTCTCGAAATCCGAATGCCAGGTGAAGCCGCTGCCGCCGAAACCGGGCATGTAGTTCACCCGGGTCTGGTGCAGGTACACCTCCGAGCCGAGGATCTGCTCGGCCAGACCGACGATCCGCGATTCGGCCACCAGCTCGGCGATCGGCTTGCTGAGCTTGTGCACCTGGAACACCGACCGCACCTGCCCCGCGACCGGTTCCACGATGACGCGCTCGTCACCGTAGAGCACCGGGTCCGCGGCGAGGTGGCCGATCTCGGCGCCGAAGGCGGCCACCTCCTCCTGCGAGAGCAGGTCCGGGATGATCGCGTACCCGTTGGCGTCGAAACCGGACAGCTCGGGCGAGGTGACCTGACCCCACACGGTGGGATCGGTCCGCTCGAGATGCGGCGCGGGCTCGGTGAGCCGGGTCGGGTAGCGGTCGAGCCGATCAGACACTGGCATCCTCCTCCTCGACGACGAGCGGATACACCCCGTTCTCATCGTGTACTTCGCGGCCGGTGACCGGCGGGTTGAACACGCACAGCATCCGAAGCCGGGTGCGTGCGGTGACCTGGTGACGTTCGTGTCCGTTCAGCAGGTACATCGTGCCGGGGCCGAGCTGGTAGACGGTGTCGTTGTCGAGGTCGTGCAGCGTGCCCTCGCCCTCGACCAACCACACCGCTTCGACATGGTTCTGGTAATGGAATTCGTGGACTGTGCCCTCTTCGATCGTAGTCTCGTGGAACGAGAAGCCGACCTTGTCGCCACCGAGCACGATGCGCTTGCTGCGCCAGCCGGGACCGGCCACGTCCCGGTCGGTGCCGGTGATCTCGGCGGTGGTGCGCACGATCATGCGGCACCGCCACACACGTCGTCGATCGAGGCCGACAGCACCGACAGGCCGCGGTCGAGTTCGTCGCTGCCCAGGGTCAGCGGCGGCAGCAGCTTCACGACCTCGTCCATCGAGCCCGAGGTCTCCACGAGCAGGCCCTGCTCGAACGCGGTGCGGCAGACCTTGCCCGCCTGCGACGGATCGTCGAAGACGATGCCGTGCACCATGCCGCGGCCGCGGGTCGAGACCCCGGCGTGGCGGTCGGCGACGGCCTGCAGCGTGCGGCCCACGTACTCACCGTTGGCGGCGGTGCGCTGGGCGAGCTTGTCGTCGGACCAGTACTCGCGCAGCGCGGCGGTCGCGGTGACGAAGGCCGGGTTGTTGCCGCGGAAGGTGCCGTTGTGTTCGCCCGGCGCCCACTGGTCGTGCTCGGGCTTGAGCAGCACCAGCGCCATCGGCAGGCCGTAGCCACCGATCGACTTGGACAGGGTGACGATGTCGGGGGTGATGCCCGCGATCTCGAAGGAGAAGAACGGGCCGGTGCGGCCGCAGCCCATCTGGACGTCGTCGACGATCAGCAGGATGTCGCGCGCGGCGCACAGCCCGGCCAGGTGCCGCAGCCATTCCGCGCGGGCCAGGTTGACACCGCCCTCACCCTGCACGGTCTCCACGATCACCGCGGCGGGGCGGTCGAAACCGGAGGAGCTGTCGTCGAGGACGCGCTGCATCCAGCCGAAGTCCTCGATGGTGTTGTCGAAGTAGCCGTCGTAGGGCATGGGGGTGGCGTGCTCGAGCGGCACGCCCGCACCGGCCCGCTTGGCGGCGTTGCCGGTGACCGACAGCGCGCCCAGGGTCATGCCGTGGAAAGCGTTGGTGAAGCTGAGGACCGTCTTGCGGCCGGTCACCTTGCGGGCCAGCTTCAGCGCGGCTTCGACGGCATTGGCGCCGGTCGGGCCGGGGAACTGCACCTTGTAGTCGAGGCCGCGCGGCGAGAGCAGGGTGTCGCGGATGGTCTCGAG
The DNA here is from genome assembly GCF_029868625.1 of Nocardia neocaledoniensis. Taxonomy (GTDB): domain Bacteria; phylum Actinomycetota; class Actinomycetes; order Mycobacteriales; family Mycobacteriaceae; genus Nocardia; species Nocardia neocaledoniensis_A. Next base: position 14,602 of record NZ_JARWOJ010000230.1, read on the forward strand.
CAGCTCGCGCTTGGCCACGGTCGACATGTCCAGGCCGTGGGTGATGCCGTCGGCGGCGATGTAGTCGATCAGCGCCCGCTTGAGCACCGGATTGTTGTGGCCGTAGTTCAGCGCACCCGCGCCGGCGAAGAAGTCGAGGTATTCGCGGCCCTGCTCGTCGCGGATCCAGGCGCCCTGCGCGGAGGCGAAGACGCTCGGCCAGTCACGGCAGTATCCCCGCACATTCGATTCCATGGCCTCGAAGATGCTGGTGTCGGTGGTCGTGATCATCGTCGTTCCTCCTGGCGCTGAACAGGTGCGATGACATACAGCTGCTCTGCCTCGTGTGAATCGGGGAAATCGTGCGTTTCGAACAGGGAGACGGTGCGCAATTCCGCACCGCGCTCCCGGGCCACCGCGGCGAACAACGCCTGGGAGGCGGTGTTGCCGGGTGAGATCGTGGTTTCCAGGGTGGTGATGCCCGCCGGGACCACCGCGTCGAGCAGGGCGTGCAGGATCGCGGCGGCGAGGCCGCGACCACGGAACTCCGCGTCGACGGCGACCTGCCAGACGAACACCGTGTCCGGTGCGTCGGGCCGGATGTAACCGATGACGAACCCCACCGCGCGACCGTCGACTTCGGCGACGATCGAGGTCGCGGCGAAATCCCGGCACCACAGCAGGTAGGCGTAGCTGGAGTTGACATCGAGCACCTGCGAGTCGCGGGCGATCCGCCACAACTGCGCGCCGTCGCCGAGACGAGGTGGACGCAGAATCGGTTCCGTACCGAGAACCGCAGGGGCGGTGGCAGATTCGGTGGACATGGTGGACGAAGGCATATCTCTACAGTTGCCAACAGACTTTGCGGTCTTCATGTCGAGCTCTTTGCAGTTGTATGACGAGTCTTTTACTGCGATTGCGGATCGAGCCGATAGCCCAATCCACGCACGGTGACGACGATGCGCGGATCGGAGGGATCGCGCTCGATCTTGGTGCGCAGACGGCGGACGTGGACGTCGACGATCCGCTCGTCACCGAAAAAGCCTTGATCCCAGACTCTTTCGAGCAGCACGGCGCGACTGAGGACCCGGCCCGGCGTCTCGGCGAGCTCGCACAGCAACCGGAATTCGGTGACCGTGAGGTGGATCTCCTCGGTGCCGCGGCGCACCGCGCCCGCGTCGGCCGCCAGGATCAGCGGCGCCACCGGATCGGCGTCGAGGACGGCCTCGGGCGTACTGTCCCGCTCGGCGGCGATCCGCGCGCGCCGGCGCAGCGCGCGCATCCGCGCGGTGATCTCCTTGATCTCGAACGGTTTGCTGACGAAGTCGTCGGCGCCCGCTTCCAGCGCGGCGACCACATCGTGGGTGTCGTAGCGGGTGCTGATCACGATGATCGGCACGTCGTGGTCGCGGCGGATCTCCCTGATGCAGTCGAAGCCGTCGGTCTCGCCGCGCATCAGGTCCACGATCATCAGGTCGGGCGGACCGTCGCTGCGCAGGCGGTCCAGTGCGTCTTCGGGAACGCCGGCTTCGGCGACGGCGTATCCCTCGTCTTCCATCGCGCGGCGCAGATCGCCACGCATCTGGACGTCATCGTCCACGATCATCAGGTTCGCACTCATGCCGCGGCCTCGCTCTCGCCCGGCCCACGCATCACCGTGAACGCGGCCCCGTGCTGCAGCCGCTCGTTTCGCTCGCTCATGTGCACATCCTTTGCTGACACGCCGGGGCGTGCGCCGGAGCACCTGGGAATTCGCGTCCCCAGACCGACACGACATCCCGCCTTCGAGCTTGTTACCGATCTGTTATGTACCCAGGTTCAGGTCGGCGTAAACCCGCCGTAACAATTCGGCTGGTTCACGGCCGGGTCGCCGGTGGCATAGTCGAGGCGTGACACCCACCTACGCCGACATCGAAGCGGCCGCGGCGCGGATCGACGGACTGGTCCGGCCGATCACCGTCGCACCGGCCACGACCGGGGCCGATCCGCTCTTGTTCGCACTCGAGTACCTGCAGTTCACCGGCTCCTTCAAGGCCAGGGGCGCGCAGAATTTCGTGCGCGCGCACGCGGCCGAGGGCACCCTGCCCGAGGCCGGTGTGACGATCGCCTCAGGGGGCAACGCGGGCCTCGCGTGCGCGTGGGCGGCGCGGGCCGCCGGCGTGCCCGCGACGGTCTTCCTGCCCGATACCGCGCCCCCGGTGAAAATCCGTCGATTGCGTGACTACGGCGCCGACGTACGACTGATCGGTCTGGAGTACAAGCAGGCGCTGGCCGCGTGCCGGGAATTCGCCGCCAGCAGCGGCGCGCTCTCGGCACACGCCTACGACCATCCGCTCGTCGCGGCGGGCGCGGGCACCCTCATGCGCGAGATCCACGCCAGGATTCCCGATCTGGACACCGTGCTGGTCGCGGTCGGCGGCGGCGGGCTGTTCACCGGAACCGCACTCGCCGCCCAGCACGTCGGGGTGAGGACGGTCGCGGTGGAGCCGGTGCACTGCCGCTCGCTGAACGCGGCGATCGAGGCGGGCCGCCCGGTCGAGGTCACCGTCGAGTCGATAGCCGCGGATTCGCTGGGCGCGCCGAATGTTTCGCAGATGGCGCTCGACGTGGCGCGGCACGAGAGCGTGCGCTCGGTGCTGGTCGACGACGACACGATCCGCCGGGCACGCGGGCAATTGTGGGACGAGCACCGGATCGCCGTCGAATACGGCGCGGCGACCGCACTGGCCGCCCTGCTCGACACCGGCTCCGGCGCCGCCTATCGCCCCGCCGACGGCGAGCGGGTCTGCGTGATCCTCTGTGGCGCCAATACCGCCCCCGGCGACCTGGCCTCGTAGCCGAGCCGGTCAGCGGCGCAGCACGGTCTCGTGCTCGACGCGGGCCAGCTTCTCCGGGTTGCGCACGGCATAGACGCCGGTGATCAGGCCGTGGTCGACGCGAAGCGCGAACACCGTGTCGATCCCGTCGCCGCGGTGCAGAACCACCGCGGGATGTCCGTTGACGTGCGCCGATGTCACCGTCATCGTGGCGCCGATCCTGGGCAGGCTGCCGCGCAGCAGCTCGGCCACCGCGTCGACCCCGACCACGGGTGCGAGCGCGGCCCGCGCGCGGCCGCCGCCGTCACCGAGGAAGACGACATCCGGGGCCAGCAGGTCGAACAGTCCGCGTGGATCACCCGTCTCGACGGCTCGGTGGAACGCCGCGATCGCGGCCCGGGATTCGGTGGAGGACACCGCGCCACGCGGCCGGCGCGCGGCCACGTGGGCGCGGGCCCGGTGCGCGATCTGACGCACGGCGGCCGATGTCTTGCCGACCGCCTCGGCGATCTCGTCGTAGGGCAGGTCGAACACCTCGCGCAGCACGAAGACCGCGCGCTCGGTCGGTGCGAGGGTCTCGAGCACCAGCAGCATCGCCAGCGAAACACTCTCGGCGAGTTCGACATCGGCGGCGACGTCGGGGGTGGTGAGCAGCGGTTCCGGGAGCCAGGGCCCGACGTAGGACTCCTTGCGGCGACCGAGGGTACGCAGGCGGATCAGCGCTTCGCGGGTGGTGACGCGGACCAGGTAGGAGCGCTGGTCCCGCACGATGGCGAGGTCGACGCCGCTCCAGCGCAACCAGGTCTCCTGCAGCACGTCCTCGGCGTCGGCCGCCGAACCGAGCATCTCGTAGGCGACGGTGAAGAGCAGATTGCGGTGGGCGAGGAATGCCGCCGTCGCGGGATCCGGGGTGTCGGCCATGGTTCGCTCCTCGTTCGCGCTGTCGATGTCGCCCATCCGATGCCGGCCGGCCGCATTCTGTGACCGCCACCGGCTGTGTCATGCGTCACTCCGCCGTCCTGTCACGTCCGGGTCCGCACCGGCATCTTCATGGTCGTTCGAGTGACAACCGACGTGAGGACAAGCCCATGGAACCCCGATTCACCCTGGTGGACAACGAGATCGGCGCGAAGTTCGCCAAGCGGTTCGGCAACGCCAGCCTGGTGGTGCTGCAATCCGGACTGCCCAGGACCACGCAGGATCTGGTGATGCTGCGGGTCAGCCAGATCAACGGCTGCGGCTGGTGCACCGATGTCCACAGCAAGGACCTCGCGCACGCCGGGGAACCGGCCGTTCGGATCAACCTGGTCGCGGCGTGGCGGGAGTCCTCGGTGTTCACCGACGCCGAGCGGGCCGCGCTCGCGCTCGCCGAGGAGGGCACCCGCATCGCCGACGCGGGGCCGGGGGTCTCGGCGGCCACCTGGGCCGACGCGCGCGAACACTACGACGACGACCAGCTCGCCGCGCTGATCGCGTTGGTCGCCCAGATCAACGCCGCCAACCGGCTCGGCGTGATCGTGCGCCAGCAGGGCGGGAGCTACGTCCCCGGCGGCTACAACGCGGTCGAGAGCTGAGCGAATTCCGTTCGGGCCCTCGGGTGTTCGCCCGGGGCTCGAACGGTCAGCGGACCAGTTCGTTCTTGGTGGCGTATTTCGTCATCACCGAATTCAGGCCGCGCATGGCCAGGGTGTAGCCGTAGGGGACATAGCGCTGGCCCCAGTGGGCGAGCTGGATGTCGCGCGAGGTGTAGACCCAGTAGCGGTTGCGTTCGACACCCTTGACGACGGCGGCGGCGGCCTGCTCGGGGGTGACGGCGTGGCGCAGGAACAGGCCCATCGCCTTCTGCAGGGCGGCGTTGTCGCGGTCGACACCGGCGATGTCGACGCGGTCGACCATCGGGGTCGCCATCGCGCCGGGGCAGACCAGGCTCACGCCGATCTTGTGACGGCGCAGGTCGAACCGCAGCACCTCCGAGACGCCGCGCAGACCGAACTTGGTGGCGCTGTACGGCGCGTGCCACGGTAGCCCGAACAGGCCGGCCGCGGAGGACACGTTCACCAGGTGGCCGCCGCGCCCGGCCGCGATCATCGGCGGCAGGAACTCCTCGATGACGTGGATCGGTCCCATCAGGTTGATGTCGACGGTGCGCCGCCACTGCTGGTGCGAGAGCCTGTCGACGGTGCCCCAGGTGGCGATGCCTGCGACGTTCATGACGATGTCGACGTGGCCGACCGCCTCGAAGGTGTGCGCGGCCAGGCCGACGACCGCGGAATGGTCGCTGACGTCGGCGGCGTGCGCCAGATGCACCGTCGCCCCGGCCGCGCGCAGCTCCTTCGCCGTCACGTCGAGCGCGTCGGCGGTGATGTCGGTGAGTACGAGCGCCGCGCCCTTGGCCGCGGCGGCGAAGGCGGTGGCCCGGCCGAGGCCGCTGGCCGCGCCGGTGATCAGGCAGGTCTTCCCGTCGAACTTCGTCATGGTGGCGACCCTACGGTTCGGTGAACAGATTCGTCTACGGTGCGGCGGCGGCGATCTCGATGGTGGTCCAGCCACCGACGTGGATCCGGCTGCCGTCGCGCAGCGGCACGGGCACCTGGGGCGCGATGGGCGTCTCGGCGCCGTCCAGGCTGGTGCCATTGGTCGAGCCGAGGTCGGTGAGGGTGAGCTCACCGGTGGACTCCACCCGGATCAACGCGTGGGCCCGCGACACCCCGATGTCGGCCGGGGCGATGCCGAGGTCGATCTCGGGCGCGATCCCCTGCGAGGCGGACCGCTTGCCGATGAGGAACTGATTGCCGCGCAACAGGATCCGCCGCTCGGGATAGAACTCGGGGAATTCGACACGGTCGGCGTCGGGCCCCTTGTCGGCCTGGACCCTGGTGTAGAAGTCGCGGTCGGCGAAGACACGCGCCGTCCAGACCCGCGGCTCGGCCGCTCCCGCAGGCCTGGACGCGTCGGCGTCCCGGTCGATCGGGCTCTCGGTGCGTGGCGGCCCGGCGGGCAGGGCCGAATCGTGGCCGCAGACCTCGCAGAAGCGGCCGCTGGTAGGCGTGGCGCAGGACGGGCACAGCCGCAGGTCGCCCCGGTCCGGCGCGGGCGGCTCGCCCAGCGCCGACCCGCAGACATCGCAGTAGTCGATCGACCGGGACTGGTGTCCGTCCGCGCACAGCGGCATGTCAGTGCTCCTTCCGTACCCGCGCCGTCTTGGTCGAGCGGATGTCGAGGGCCAGCTCGTCGGCGGCGGAGACCTCACCGCGCAGCTTCACGGTGCCGTCGCGGTCGTCGACCTCCACCACGCCGCGCAGCAGCTTGGCGGTGGACTCGTGGCCGGAGGCCGCCGCCAGCTCGACCGCGCGGCGCAACTTGGCGGTGGCGGTGTCGAGGTCACCGTTGCGCCGCGCCGCCAGACCCTCCTGGACGGCCTGCGCGAGTTCCACCTGCCCGGTGTAGTGGGCGACGCGGGTGCTGATGCGGGTCGACAGCGAGGTGTCGGTGGTCCACACCGCGCGCACCAGGCCCTGGCCGAGCACCTCGTCGCCGGCCAGCACGCTCAACCGCGCGGCCAGCTTCTCCCGGCCGGGTGCGGCCGGTTCCAGTTCGATCTGCAGGTGGTACTCGCGCTCCTCGGCGGCCCAGGACGACAGCGGGTACTCCCCCACCTGCGGGCCCGCGTCGACACGGCGGCCGGTGAGGTCCTCGAGCACGGGCGCGACCTGCTTGACCATCCGCACCTTCGCGCCGGCCGGGGTCCACACCTTCAACGTCAGCTCGGGGATCACCCTGGCCGCCGAGGACCGCATCATGGCGGCGAAATCGGCGGCCAGGTCCTTGGGGTCGGCCACGATGTCGGCGTCCCCGGACAGCTTCGCCGAGATCTTGTGCAGATCGGCGGGCATCCAGTCGTCGCCGACGCCGCGGCAGTCGCAGACGAAAAGCCCTTCGGCGCGGTCGAGTTCGGTGGCGAACTGCTCGGGCGTCTCGTGCTCGTTCTTGCCGTCGGTGAGCAGGATGGCGTGGGCCTGCGTGCCCGGGTGGGCGACGGCGACCTGGCGGGCCAGCGCGAGCCAGGTACCCATGGCGGTGCCGCCGTCGGGGCGCAGCCGGTCCAGCGCGCGCCGGGCCGCGGTGCGGCTGGTGTGGTTCGCCGGCGCCGACATGGCGTCGGTCGGGAAGATCATCCGCGCCTGCTCGGTGCCCTCGATGATCGCGAAGGCGGTGCCGTCGGGGATCTCGTCGAGCGCGGTGCGGGTGGCGTTGCGCGCGTTCTCGAACTTGCGCTTGTTCCCCATCGAGCCCGAGCAGTCGATGATCAGGATCTCGAGCCGGGGCGGCGGGGCGGCGACGACGGCCAGTTCCGGTCCGGTGGCCACCGTGAGCACCGCGTCGACCACGCTCGCGCCCTCGGCGAGGAACTCGTTCTGGTCGACGGCGATCGAGATACCTGCGGTCTCAGCGGAACTCATGACACTCCTGGATCGTGCGGTACGGCGACGGGCGCGGGCACCGGGGCCAGCGCGACCGTGATGTTGTCGCTGCCGCCGCTGTTCAACGCGAAGTCGGCCAGCGCGCGGGCGGCGGCCTGCGGAGAGGTCTCGACGGTGAAACCGGCGAGGGCGACGGCCTCGGGCAGGTAGTTCCACAGCCCGTCACTGCACAGCAGCAGGGTGCCGGGCTCGGTGACGACCATGCGCTGCAGGCAATTCGCCGACCACGGCGCCTCGCCGCCGTCGGCGCCGAGCCAGCGCAGCAGGGTGTGTGCGCGCGGGTCGCGCATGGCGGCCTCCGCGTCGAGGGCGCCCGCGTCGACGAGGGCCTGGGCCCACGAGTCGTCGACGCTGAGCCGGCGCGAGGCCGTCGGGTCGCCCGCCGCGAGCCAGAATGCGCGGCTGTCACCGACATTGGCGACCGTGATCTCGGTGCCCTCCGCCGTCTGGCGCACGATCGCCGAGACGTAGGTGCACGACGGCGCGTACTCGGGCGAGCGCGACATCCCGCGCACCGCCGCGGTGGCCGTCGCCATCGCCGCCATCGCCGCGTCCTGGGCCGACAGTCCGTCGGCGAGGGCGGCCAGCGCCGCGTCGACACCGGCGCGCGCCGCGGTGCCGGAGGCCGCCTGGGGATCCTGGGAGGTGGACACGCCGTCGCTGACGACGATCACGCGGGTGCCGTCGCCCTCGCGCACCGCCGCCGCGACGGCGTCCTCGTTGCGGGAGTGGCTGATGCCGCGGTCGGTGAGGACATAGACCGAGCCGAGATCGTCCTCGAACCGGTCCGGAACGGGCTTGGGGCTGCCGCACTGTGCGCAGAAGCCGCCCTCGTAGCGGCGTTCGCCGCAGGTCGAGCACTGCGGTGCCGCCGCGGGATCGTGGATCGGCAGCGCGACCTTGCGCACGCCGAGCTCACGCCCGCACCCCTCGCAGTAGCGGTGCCCGGCCCGGCCCGAGCGCCCGCAGTCGGCACATCCCGGCGCGGTCACAGAGTGGTCCTCGGGCGCACCGCGTTCGCCTGATCCACCAGCACGAAGCGGGTCCACATGTCCTCGGCTTCGCGCGCCAATGTCCGCAAGCATCGTTCCAACCCCGTCCGCACTCCCTGCTCGGTGAATTCCACATCCAACAGCTTGCCTGGCGTACCTGGTCGCTGTCCCGACCGGATCCAGCTCAGCGCCGCCTCGAGCACGTGCATGCGCACCTGCGCGGTGCGCGTGCGCGAGTCCAGGGTGAGCCGTTCGACCCGCGCGCCGGCCTCGCGCAGCAGGGCCTCGTCGAGTTGGGCCGGATCGCGGCGCGCCAGCAGGGTTTCCACCGCCGAGACCCTGGCCTCGGTGTACATCGACGAGGTGCGCTCCACCTGGTCGAGCACCGCGACCGCGCCGGGGCGGTCGTCGGCCGCGCGCCGCAGCCGGGCAGCGCCGAAGGCGGCCGAGAGATAGGTGTGGTCGGTGCGCCACACCAGCTCGTAGAGCGCGAGCGCGCGCCGGCGCGCGATGTCATCGGCCGCGCCGAGTTCCAGTGCGGCCGCCAGCGCGAGCTTGGGCGCTGGTTCGCCGGGCAGCGCGTCGTACACGGCCTCGAAATCGGCGGCGGCGTCGGCGTATTCGCCGGTGAGCAGCGCGGCCTGGGCGCGGTACCAGACCCGGCGCCAGTCGTAGGCCAGCTCCTCGGCCAGCGCGTCCAGGCGCGCCAGCGCCGCCTCGGCGGCGCCCGCCTCGAGTTCGGCGCGGACCAGCCGCAGCGGGATCTCCACCGATTCCCCGGAGCCCGTGACCACCGCGCGCAGACCGGCGGTGAGCGCCTCCTCCAGTTCGGCGGGCGTGGCCGCGTCGGTGGTGGCCAGCAGCGCGGCGCCGCTGTCACCCGGGTCGACCAGCGGCGCGGGCAACCCGGCGATCAGCGCGGCGGGTTCGGGTGTGGCGCTGTCTATCCCGAAGACGGCGCGCGCCGGGCCGAACGAACTCGACATGCCGGGGCGCGGGCGGCCGTCTTCGGTGGCGAGCACTTCCCGCAGCACGCCGGTGAGCTGGTCGGCCATCTCCGACATGGAGCCGAACCGGGCCAGCGGGTCGGCGTCGGTGGCGCGCAGCAGGAATCGGTGCAGCGAATCGTGCTGGGCGAGGAGGGGTTCGGCCTCGGGCGTGGGCAGCGGGCCGAGCTTGCCGTCGACCGTGGCCAGCCGCATCATCAGCACCGCCAGGGTGCGGCCCGCGGTGTAGACCTCGGTGGCCACGGTGGGGCCGGTCTCGGCGATCTCGGGCGCCTGGTAGCCCAGGGTCCCGTAGATCGGGCTGGTGCGGTCGTCCATCGAGATGACCGCGCCGAGGTCGATGAGTTCGAGCCGTTCCTCGGTCTGCATCACGTTGTCGGGCTTGAAATCGCAGTACGCCCAGCCGCGCGCGTGCAGGTAGCCCAGCGCGGGCAGCATCTCGAGCACGTAGGCGATGGCCTGGGCGGGCGGCAGATAGGTCTTGGTCTCGGCGCGGTGCTTGCGCAGGATCTGCTTGAGCGAGGTGCCACCGACATAGGCCATCACGATGTAGCCGACCGGCTCACCGTCGGCGTCGGCGTGCTCGGTGAAGTTGTGGATCTTGACGATGTTGGGGTGGTCGACCTCGGCGAGGAAGCGCCGCTCGGCCAGCGCGGCCGCCTGCGCGTCGCTGTCGCCGGTGTCGATGAGGCCCTTGAGCACCACCCAGCGCTTGTTGACCCGCTGGTCGGTGGCCAGATAGATCCAGCCGAGGCCGCCGTGCGCCAGCGCGCCCGCCACCTCGTACTGCCCGCCGACGAGCTCGCCCGCCCGCAGGCGCGGCACGAACGAATAGCGGGTGCCACAGTGCGGGCAGAAACCCGCCGTGCGGCCGGGGACGCCGTCGTGGCTGCGCCCGACGGGCTTGTCGCACTTGCCGCAGTAGCGGTCGGCTTCGGGGACCTGCGGGTCGGCGAGGACCGCGGTGGCCGGGTCGACGCGCGGGACCGGCGGCACCTCGACGAGCCCGGCACCGAGGCGCCCGCGAGCGGCCGAGCGGGTCGATCCGGAGCGGTGGGTGCGCACCGAGCGGCTCGAGGTGCGTCCGCTGGCGCTGATGGTCGGCGCGGACGGGCTGTAGACCGCCGTCGCGGTGGGCGCGGTGCCGCAGGTCTCGCAGTAACCGTCGACGATCGTTCCGCCGCAGCCCGGTTCGGCGCAGACGCCCGGCGCCGGGGGTGGCGGCGGTGGAGCGCCGTTGCGCGGTTGCGCCGTGGTCCGCGCCGAGCGCCCACCGGCGGGCGCGGCCACCACGGGCGCGGTGCCGCAGACGGCGCAGTAACCGTCCTCGACGGCGCCGCCGCACCCCGGTTCACTACAGATCATGCTGTCCGCCCCGCTTTCTCCCCGATGATCGAACGATAGTCGGCGACCGCCCGGGTGACCGCGGCCAGATCGCATGGTGTGCGGCTGAGCAGGCCCGCGGCGATGCGGTCGGCGGCCAGGACGTCGCGGTCCTCGCTCACGCCCAGCCGCGAGGCCTTGGCCCGGTAGGAGGTGAGCCTGCCCCGCAACTCGGCGCGCCGGTCGAGCAGTCCGCGCGCCAATTCCGCCCGCCGCGTGGCGGTCTCGGCCGCCGTCGCGGCCCTGGCGCGCAGGGCGAGCAGGTGTTCGACGGTCGGCCTGGTCGGTTCGGCGCCGAGGGTGTCGAGTTCGGCGCGCAGCCGCTGCGCCGGTTCACCGCCGTCGGGCAGGGCGCCCGTGATGATCTTGTGCGCGGCCTGTGCCGCGGTGACGTCGGCGTCGCGCTGGAGTTCGGTGACCTCGCGCAGCCTGCGGCGCAGTGCGTCGACGGCGCCGGGCAGATCGGCCGCGATCGCGAGATGGTCGGCGTGCCGGGCGGTCTCGGTCTCGATCAGGGCCGTGACGGCGGCGAGCGCCGTCTCGATCTCGCCCTCGGCGAAGCCGAGTGGATCGGTGCCCGCGCGGCGCAGCAGTGTCGCCACCGGCTCGGCGGCGGCGTCGAGCGCGCCACGGGCCTGCTCGATCCGCTGTTGCAGGGGCGCCAGCGCGCCGAGCACCCGCCGGTCCACGGCCGCGACCTCGTCGGCGAACGGGGCGACGAAGGCGAACGCCGCCCGCATCCGGTCCAGCGAGTCTGCGATGCCGACGGTCACGATGGTCTCCCCCGGACCGGTGAGTCCGCGCTCGGACAGCGGGATCGCAATCCTGGCGATCTCGTGCGGGCGGCCGCGCAGCAGCTCGGTCAGGCGCGCGCGGGCGCGGTCGTCGACGCGCGCCCTGCCGCCACGCACCGACTCGGCCTCGGACAGGATGGCGCGCACCCGGCCCAGGTCCTCCCACAGTTCCCCAAGCGCGGTCTGCACCGGCGTCCACCGGCGCGCGGTCTCCCCCGTGGGCGGATACCGGCGGACCAGGGCGAGGCCGGGGTGCCGGTCCAGCTCGAGCAGGGTGGTGGTCACGGTGGCCAGTTCCGCCGTGCGCGTGGCGAGTTCGCGATCGAGCTCGGCGAGGCCGAGCATCGGCGAGGTCATCCGACGTACCGGGGCACCGGCATCACCGGCGGGCCGAGGGTCGACAGGTGCTGCTGGTAGATCCGCTGCCACGAACCGTCGGTCCGCATCCGATCCAGCACGCCGTTGACGAACCGGACCAGGTCATCGCTGCCCTTGGGTACCCCGACCGCGTACGCGCCCGCGCCGATCGATTCGCCGACCAGCTCGAGGTTGCGGTCCTGGGCGACCAGGCCGGCCAGGATCGGCTCGTCGCCGCTGATCGCGTCGACCGTGCCCTGCTGCAGGGCGACCAGGCAATCGGTCCAGTTGGTCACGCCGAACACGGTGGGTACCGTCGGCAGCGCGAACAGCGGTGCGGCGGCCGTGGTGCCCTTGGTGAAGCACACCCGCTTGCCCGCCAGCCCGGCGGCGTCGGTGATGCCCGAACCCTTCGGTGCCGCGATGCGTTGCGCCGCCCGGTAATAGACGCCGGAGAAGTCGACGTCGCGGCGCCGTTCGCAGGTGGCGGAGAAGGTCCGCACGATCATGTCGACCTTCTTCTCCTGCAGCAGCGGGATCCGGTCGGCGGCGGAGACGGAGCGCAGTTCGATCTTGTTCGGATCACCGAACAGGTCACGCGCGATCTCACGGGCCAGGTCGATGTCGAAGCCCTCCAACCGTCCGGTCGACGGGTTGCGGAAGCCGAACATGTAGGTGTTCTGATCCACGCCGACCCGCAACCGGCCGTTGGCGACGATGGCCGCCATCGACGACCCGGCCGGCATCGCGCCGGGACTCGGCTGCGAGGTGGGTGCCAGGGTCGCCTCGGTGTCGCAGGTTCCGGTGCCCTCGGCGGTGGGCGCGCTGGTGATCGCCTCGGCGCCGGGCAGTGGCGGCGCGACCGCGGTGGCGGCGATGTTCGACGGCTCCGGCGCGTCTCCGCACCCGGCCACCAGGACGAACGCCGCGGCCACGGCCACCAACAGGGGACGCCTGGTTCTCATAGGAATTCCTTGATTCGAGGCCACAGGCCGGTGACCACCGCACCGGCGGCGGCCAGCAGCAGGAGCAGGGTGCCGAAGGGGCTCAGCGTGAAGGTGTCGCCCGCGGCGTCGACGCCGTCGCGCAGGTCGGCCCGCGCCTGGGCGAGCGCGTCGCGCAGTTCGTGATCGAGGCGGGCGAAGCTGGTGGCCGAGCTGTCGGGAGCGGTGCCGATGGCCTGGGTGACGGCGCCGGCGTAGTCGGCCTTCTCGTAGGCGGTGCGCTGGGCGTTGTGGCCCGCGGTCCAATTCGTCAGCGCCCTGGCGGCTTCCGAGTCAGCGGCGCCCGCGGCGGCGAGGCGCTTCTCCAGGTCGACGGTGTGGGTCTGGAAGGCCGCCTCGGGGGCGGTGATGTCGCCGCGGGTGATCAGCGCCAGCGTCTCGTCGGTGCGGGCCTGCTGGGCCAGGATGCGCGCGCCGGCCAGATTCTCCACGCGCGCACCGGCTCCCGCGTCGCCGGTGTCGAGCAACTGGGCGGCGGTGAGCGTCGCGCCTGCCGACCACACGATGGCCAGCAGGGCGGCCGCCGCGGCCAGCGCCACCCCGGCGTTGACGAGCCGATTGGTGCGGCGCAGCAACAGCACCGAGCCGACCGCGCAGGCGAGCAGCACCAGCAGCAGGAGCACGATCGTGGTCATCGGCAGCGCGCCGATGCGGCGCTGGTCCTCGCGGACGGCGGCGAAGCGGGCCTGGTTGAGCTGCTCGGCCTGGGGCAGCAACGAGGTCTGCATCAGGTCCGAGGCCTGGCGCAGATAGGCCGAACCCACCGGGAAGCCCTGCCGGTTGTTGGCGCGCGCGGTCTCCACCAGGCCGGTGTAGGTCGGCAGATCCGCGGCGATGCGCGCGACGATGGCCCTGGACCGGGCGTCGGTGGCGCCCGCTGTCGCCTCGGCCAGCGCGGCGGCGGCGTCGGCGAGTGCCTGCTCGTAGGAGTCACGGACCTGCGGTGATTCGACGCCGCCGGACAGGAAGGCGGTCGCCGCGCCGGCGTCGGCGGCCGAGAGCGACACGTACAGGCTCTGGGCGGCGAAGGCCAGTGGCTCGGTGCGGTCCAGGACCTGGTCCGCACGCGTGATCTTCGCGCCGAGCTGCTGGCCCGCGGTCGATCCGGCGATCAGACAGGCCACCGTGGTCACGACGAGGACCACCGCGATCACACCCGGTGTCGTCGCGGCGAAACGCCGCACCCACATCCCCGCGTCTCGGATGGTCGCCGGTAGGCGAGATCCCACACCGTCCTCCTTCGTCTCCCCGGGCGGTGTCTTCGATCGCGATAGTACGGGAGGCGCTGAGAATTCGCCCGGGTACCAGAAGCGGCCGCGCGCAACCGGTTCGGGCGCCGCGGACCGGACGAACGGACGGGGTCCGTCACACCCGGTGGTGTGACGGACCCCGTCCGCGTCGCGTGATGCCCCTGATCAGGCGTTGGCGACCTTTTCGGCGGGCTCGACGGCGGTGCCGACCTTGCTGAAGCGCAGGACGCCGTCCTCGATGGGCGCCTTGTGCATCAGTGTGCGGTCGCGGTAGTAGTTGTTGACCAGTTTCCAGGCGCCGCGCGCACCCTGACGAGGCATTTCGCCGTTGCCGCGCTGGATGTAGCCGGAGGTGAGCGCGCCACCCATCAGCGACTCCTCGGCGATGTCCTCGGGGTTGGCGTGCACCTCGAAGGTGGTGTAGCCGCGGTCGCGCATGATGTTGAGGACGCGGCACAGGTAGGCGGCGGCGAGGTCGGCCTTCAACGTCCACGAGGCGTTGGTGTAGCCGATGATCATCAGGAAGTTCGGGATGTCGGAGTACAGGACGCTCTTGTAGGCGACCGTCTCGTTCATCTTCACCGGCTCGTCGTCGATGCTCATGGTCGCCCCGCCCAGGATCTGGACGTTGAGACCGGTGGCGGTGACGATGATGTCGGCCTCGAGCTCCTGCCCCGACTCGGTCAGGATGCCCTTCTCGGTGAACTTCGCGATCCGGTCGGTGACGATGTCGGCCTTGCCGGACTTGAGCACCTTGAACAGGTCGCCGTTGGGCACCACGCACAGCCGCTGGTCCCACGGGTTGTAGGACGGGGTGAAGTGGCGCAGGTCGACCTTGTTGCCCAGCTGCAGGCGCACCTGCGCCAGCATCAGCTTCTTGGCCAGCTCGGGGTTGGTGCGCGAGAGCTGGAAGCTGGCGCGCTGCAGCGCGATGTTGCGGGCGCGGCCGATCTTGTAGGCGATCGCGTCGGGCACGCGGGTCTTCTTGAAGCCGATCGCGACCGGGTCGTCCGACGGCAGCGCCTGGATCCAGGTGGGCGAGCGCTGCAGCATGGTGACGTGCGCGGCCTTGTCGGCCATGGACGGGATCAGCGTGATCGCGGTGGCGCCGGAGCCGATGACGACGACCTTCTTGCCCGTGTAGTCCAGGTCCTCGGGCCAGTGCTGCGGGTGCACGATCTGCCCCGTGAAGTCGGCCTCACCGGGGAACTCGGGGCGGTAGCCCTTGTCGTAGTTGTAGTAGCCGCTGGCGCCGACGACGAAGTCGGCGGTCCAGGTCTCGGTCTCGCCGGTCGCCTCGATCAGCGCCTCGACGGTCCACTGCGCGCGGGACCGGTCGAAGTTCAGGTGGACGACCTTGCGACCGAAGTTGATGTGGTCGGTGACGCCGTATTCCTTGGCGGTGTCCTCGACGTACTGCCGGATGCTGGCGCCGTCGGCGAGCACCTTGGTGCCGATCCAGGGCCGGAACCCGAAGCCGAAGGTGAGCATGTCCGAGTCGGAGCGGATGCCGGGGTACTTGAACAGATCCCAGGTGCCGCCGATGTTCTCCCGGCGCTCGAGGATCGCGTAGCTGCGTCCGGTCTGCTCGCGAGTCAGGTGACAGGCCGTGCCGATTCCGGACAGGCCAGCGCCGATGATCAGTACGTCGACATGCCGCGTCATTGAGGAAACTCGTTTCGTGAGGGTCGTCGCCGCCCGGGCATCGTCGCCCGAGCCTGCTTCGAGGTTACGTGTTTCGCATGGTTACGTCTAGTTTGGCGCGACGTGCCGGAGTTGCGCGCACGGTGATCAGAATCCGTGACGGGGCCGGGCCCGCCGGTCAGCATCAGTGGCATGACCGAGCAAACACTGTCGTTCCACTGGTTCCTGCCCACCTACGGCGATTCGCGGGGGCTGGTCGCGGGCGGCCACGGCAGTTTCATGTCCGGCGATCGCCCGGCCACGCTGCGTTACCTGAACCAGCTGACCGCCGCGGCCGAGGACAACGGTTTCGAGGGTGTGCTGACCCCGACCGGCGCGTGGTGCGAGGACGCCTGGCTGACCACGGCCATGCTGGTGCAGACCAGCGAGACGCTGAAGTTCCTGGTGGCGCTACGACCCGGCCTGACCAGCCCGACCCTGGCCGCGCAGATGGCGGCGACCTTCCAGCGCCATTCGGGCGGCCGGTTGCTGCTCAACGTCGTCACCGGCGGGGAGCCGCGCGAACAGCAGGCCTACGGCGACTTCCTCGACAAGGCCGAGCGCTACGCCAGGACGGGCGAGTTCCTGCACATCGTGCGCGAGCTGTGGCGTTCCACCGAGCCGTTCAGCTTCACCGGCGAGCACCTGCGGGTGCGCGACGCGCTGCTGAGCGCGCGGCCGGATCCGATCCCGCCGGTGTTCTTCGGCGGTTCCTCCGGTCCGGCCGGTCCGGTGGCCGCCCGCTATGCCGACACCTATCTGACCTGGGGCGAACCCCTCGACGCGGTCGCGAAGAAGCTCGACTGGATCCGCGGGCTCGCCGCGCTAGAGGGCCGCACCGTGGACTTCGGCCTGCGCATCCATGTGATCAGCCGCGACACCGCCGCCGAGGCGTGGGCCGAGGCCGACCGGCTGCTGGCAGGCATCGCGCCCGGCGAGATCGCCCGGGTGCAGGCCAGCCTCGCCCAGAGCGAGTCCGAGGGCCAGCGCCGGATGGCCCGGCTGCACGAGGGCCGCACCGACGGCCTCGAGATCGCGCCCAACCTGTGGGCCGGTGTCGGACTGGTGCGTGGCGGGGCCGGGACGGCGCTGGTGGGTTCGCACGCCGAAGTGGCCGAGCGGCTGCTCGAGTACGCCGCGCTCGGCATCGACCACTTCATCCTGTCGGGCTACCCGCACCTCGAAGAGGCCTACTGGTTCGGCGAGGGCGTTCTGCCGATCCTGGAGCGCAAGGGCGTGTGGCGGCATCCGTCGCGGCCCGCCGCGGCGCCGGTGGTGACGCCGTTCACCGCGGCGGCCAGCAGCTGAGGGTTCAGCCCGCCGCGCCGAACCAGCGGGACAGGTGGTCCCGCAGATCCCGCTGGTCGGCACCCACCCACGCGACGTGTCCGTCGGGTCGCAACAGCACGGCGGGCACATCGAGGTCGACCTCGGAGTCGACGACCGCGTCCACGAGATCGGTCCAGCCGTCGACCGACAGCGCGCCGGTGCGGTCGAGCAACAGCCCGCGTCCCGCGTGCATCCGCTCGTACAGGCGCCCGCCGAGGACCGGCCGATCGCGCAGCCGACGACCGAGCAGCGGATGCCCGTCGCCCAGGTCGTAGCGGACGGCGATCGCGATGATCTTCTCGATCAGATACCGGTTGACCTCCTCGAACGCCATCAGCTCGGTGAGCAGACGGCGGGTGGCCCGCGGACCGGGTTCGAGGGAGACGAGTTCCATCTGCGCGCGCGTGTTGTCCAGGACATCGGCGGCGACCGGCCTGCGTTCGGCCTCGTAGCTGTCCAGGAGCCCGGCCGGCGCCCAGCCGGCGATCTCGGCGGCCAGCTTCCAGCCCAGGTTCACCGCGTCCTGGATGCCGAGGTTCAGACCCTGCCCGCCCATCGGCGGATGGATGTGGGCGGCATCGCCTGCCAGCAGGATCCGGCCGCTCCGGTACCGCGCCGCCAGCCGGGTGGCATCGCCGAAACGCGACAGCCAGCGCGGCGAATGCACACCGAGGTCGGTGCCCGCCGTGGCGACCAGCTGCCGTTTGACCTCCTCGAAGGTGGGCGCCCCGCGATCCTCGGCGACCCCGGCGGCGGGCACGACGACCCGGTGCACGCCGTCGCCGATCGGCGCCACCCCGAAGCGCAGCTGGGTCTTGCGGACTTCGCTGTTGACCGCGGCCAGGGTTTCCGGCGAGGCGGTGACCCGCATCTCGCCCAGCAGCGTGTCGACCCGGCTCGGTTCCCCGGGGAAGTCGATGCCGAGCAGCTTGCGCACCGTCGAGCGCCCACCGTCGCAACCGACCAGGTAGCGCGCCCGCAGGGTGGCGCCGTCGGCCAGCTCGGCGGTCACGCCGTGCGCGTCCTGATCGAGCCCGACCAGTTCGGTGGCCCGCCGGATCTCGACGCCGAGGTCGAGCGCGTGCTCGGTCAGCAGCCGCTCGGTGACGGTCTGCGGAAGGCTGAGCACGTACGGGAAGGTGGTGTCGAGGCCCTCGGGCTGCCGGGCGACGATCCCCGCGAAGTACCCGGCGAGCGGGTGCGGGGTGCCGAGGGCGAGGAAGCGATCCACCAGGCCGCGTTGGTCGAGCACCTCGAGACTGCGCGCGTGCAGGCCCATGGCCCGCACGACCGGTGTCGGAGCCGGGTCCCGGTCCACGACGAGCACCCGCACACCCCGCAGCCGCAGCTCGGCGGCCAGCATCACCCCGGTCGGCCCGGCACCGGCCACAAGCACGTCGATCATTTGTTCCCCATTCATTCGCGCAGGTCAGAGCGTCAGGCAGGCGATTGTGCCCGAGCACGGGGGTCTTGCCGCAAGAGCGGGGGTGCGCTATACATTGAGAGTGGCAAGGAGAGGTTTCCCTCCTTGCCATTGTCGTGTCCGGCCCTTTTCCGTGGCCGGCCGAGCGGCTGTCCGCTGCGCTCGAAATGGCAGTCGATGCCAGTGCGCATCCGATGCGCGTTACCGTCGATTCCGCCGGTCCCGAGCCGGGGAATGCCGGATGGACAGGCCCGCGCACGGGCCGTACCGAAACCCTGATACCTCGGGGAACGCGTGCGATGTTGCACGCCGTGCGGCGCGCAATCCCTCTCCCGCAACCGATTTCGGCATGGAGTGCAGCCGGGGTTCCACGTGAATCAGGCCGCCGCCACCGGGGCCGATACGCTCGCGGGGTGACCATCACCGTCGGCTTCGACCTGGACATGACCCTGATCGACTCCCGGCCAGGTGTCAGCCACGCGATCGACACCCTCGCCGGGGAGTTCGATCTGCCGATCGTCGGCAGCCGCTTCGCGGCGCACCTCGGCCCGCCACTGGCCACCCTGCTCGGCGACGCGGGCGCACCCGACGACCTCATCCCCCATCTGGTCACCCGCTACCGCCAGCTCTACCCCGCCGTCGTCGCGCGCATCCCCGCGCTGCCGGGCGCGAGCGCCGCTCTGGACGCGGTGCGGGCCGGCGGGGGCCGCGCGCTGGTGGTGACCGGCAAATTCGAGCCGCACGCGCGGCTGCACGTCGACCACTTCGGCTGGCAGGTCGACCGGCTCGCGGGCGACCTGTGGTCCACCGGCAAGGCCGAGGTGCTGCGCGCCGAGTCCGCGCACGTCTTCGTCGGCGACCACGCCGGGGACATGCGCGGCGCCAAGGCCGCGGACGCGTTCGCCGTCGGCGTGACCACCGGCCCCTACGACGCCGACGGCCTGCGCGCCGCGGGCGCCGACGTCGTCCTCGACGACCTCGTCGAGTTCCCTTCGTGGCTGGCCGAATTCGCCCGCACCCGCCGCTGATCGCGAACAACGCGCCCGCCCGGCGGTTCCGGAACCCCGGCGCCGGGTCGCGCGTTGTCGTGGCATGTCGACCGATCCCTATTGGAATCACAACACGCAGTACCACCCGTGGATCCTCGAACAGGTGCCCGGCCACGCCCGCACCGCACTCGACATCGGTTGCGGCGACGGCCTGCTCGCCCGCAAGCTCGCCACCCGCTGCGATGCCGTCCTCGGCGTCGACATCGACGAGAACGTCCTGGCCACCGCGCCGTCGGCGCCGAACGTGCACCTCGAGAAGGCCGACTTCCGCGACCTCGACGACACCTTCGACATGGTGACCGCCGTCGCCACCCTGCACCACGTCCCGATCCGCGACGGCGTCGCCGCCCTGCGTCACCTGGTCGCCCCCGGTGGCACTCTCGCGGTCGTCGGGCTGTGGAAGATGCACCCGCTCACCGACATCCATTACCTGCCCCTGCTGCCGGCGATCCGCGGCCTGGACTGGTGGCGCCGCGGCCGCCGCGGTGGGCCCGCCGCCACGGTGCGGGACCCGCAGGAGACGCTGTCGGAGATCCGCGCGGTGGCGGCGGAACTGCTGCCGGGAGCCCGCATCCACCGCCGCCTGATGTGGCGATACACGCTGGTGTGGCGGCGCCCGCGCTGACGCCACCGTTTCTCGTGCGGCGCGCCGGGTGATACAGTCCGGCCAGTTTTTGCACGGGGAGGATTTCTCATCAGTACATCGCCGACTGTCCGGCGGCGCACCGGTTTCGGGGTGGCGCGGTGAACCGGAAGAAGTGGATCATCGCGGGCGCCGTGGCCCTCGTCCTCACGTTGATCGCCGTGATCGTCGTCGTCGCGGTGACCCGCGACCAGGATCCGCGCGCCTTCGTCAGCGAGAAGTACCAGCGGGCCAGGCAACTCGACCAGGCCAACGACGGCATCGCCTTCACCGCGGCCGCCGCGCCGGCCGTCGTCGCCGCCGCCATCGCCAAGGCCACCGATCCGCGCGATCGCCGCAACACCGGCGACAGTCACTACCTGCGCTTCGACAAGGACCTCGTCGCGGTGTCCCCGCACGCGGGCGGCTCGCTCGTGCTCGTCGACAGCTGGGCCAACGGCACCCGCCGCCATCACTCCCACACCAGCGCCTACGGCTGGAACAGCGGCTCCGCGGCGGGCGACTACCGCGGCGGCGGCAGCGACTCCGGCGGTAAGTAGTTCATCGAGGCCCTTCGCCTCACACAGCACAGGAGGACACTCATGCTCGCCGACCTGGCGGCGGACGCGGGGGCCGCGCTCGCCTTTTCCGCGGTGGGAATCGTGTTGATGGCCGTCGGTTTCGGCATCGTCGACCTGCTCACCCCCGGCGACCTGCGCGCCCAGATCTGGATCGAACGCAACCGCAACGCCGCGATCCTGCTGGCCTCGAACCTGTTCGGCGTCGGCCTGATCGTGGCCACCGCCATCTGGACCTCCGACGGCAAGATCGCGCAGGCCCTGCTGGCCAGCGCGGTCTACGGCGTGATCGGGTTGGCCGCGATGGCGCTGGCGTTCGTGCTGCTCGACGCGCTCACCCCCGGTGATTTCCGGGCCGTCGTCGCCGATCCGGAACCGCATCCCGCGGTGTGGGTCACGGCCTCGGCGCACGTCGCGGTGGCGCTGGTGGTGGCCGCGGGCCTGACCTGATGCCGGTACACCGGCTGGCCAGGGTGGCGCTGCTGGCGACGGTGTTCGTCTGCGCCGCTTGCGGTCTGGTGTACGAGCTGTCGCTGGTCACCCTCGGCAGCTATCTGATCGGCGACACCGCGGCGCAGGCCTCGATCACGCTGAGCGTGATGGTGTGCGCGATGGGGATCGGCGCGCTGGCCGCGAAACCGTTGCGCCGCTGGGCCGCCGCCGCGTTCGTCGCGGTGGAATTGGCGCTGGCCGTGATCGGCGGGCTGTCGGTGGCGCTGCTCTACGCCAGCTACGCCTGGCTCAATGTCTACACCGGCACCCTCATCGTCGCCGCGGCGGTGATCGGCATGCTCGTCGGCGCCGAGATCCCGCTGCTCATGGAATTGCTCCAGCAGATCCGCAAGCAGTCGGCCAGCAGCGCGGTCGCCGACCTGTTCGCGGCGGACTACGTGGGCGCGCTGCTGGGCGGGCTGGCCTTCCCGTTCCTGCTGCTGCCGGTGTTCGGGCAGATCCGCGGCAGTCTCGTGGTCGGCGTGGTGAACGCCGTGGCCGGACTGGCGTTGGCGTTCTTCTTCTTTCGCGCGCAGATGACGCGCGCGGCGCGGCGGGTGCTGATCGCGGCGACCGTGGTCGTCGCGTGCGGGCTCACCGGCACCTACGTCTACGCGGACCGGTTCGAGGCCACCGCCCAGCAGGCGCTGTTCGCCCATCCGATCGTGTGGCAGACGCGCACGCCGTACCAGCAGATCGTGCTCACCGAATCGTTCTCGCCGTTCGGCACCACCGATACCAGGCTCTATCTCAACGGCGGCCTGCAGTTCTCCTCGATCGACGAGTACCGCTACCACGAGGCGCTGGTGCATCCGGTGCTCGCCGGGCCGCACCGCTCGGTGCTGGTCCTCGGCGGCGGCGACGGCCTCGCGCTGCGCGAGATCCTGCGCTACCCCGACGTCGCCGAGGTGACCCTGGTGGAGCTCGACCCGGCCATGATCGAGCTCGCCCGCACCGACGAGCGGCTCACCGCCCTGAACCAGGGGGCCTTCGACGATCCCCGCGTCCGGGTGGTCACCGCCGACGCGTTCACCTGGTTGCGCGGCGCGCCAGGGCTTTTCGACGCGATCGTCGTCGATCTGCCCGACCCGGACCAGACCTCGGTCGCCAAGCTGTACTCGCAGGAGTTCTACGCGATGACGGCGAACGTCCTCGCGCCCGGCGCCCGGATGGTGGTGCAATCCGGGTCGCCGTTCTTCGCGCCGCGCTCGTTCTGGACGATCGAGGCCACCCTGCGCGCGGCGGGACTGCGGACCACGCCGTACCACGTCGACGTGCCGAGCTTCGGCGACTGGGGCTACATCCTGGCCGCCGTCGCCCCGGAGCCGCCCGCCGCGGCCCTGCGCGCCCCCGGCCCGCTGCGTTCCCTCGACGACCGCACGCTCGCCGCGGCCACGGTGTTCCCACCCGATCGCCGGGCGGTCGACCCCGAGGTCTCCACCCTCATGCGGCCGGTGATCCTGGACCTGCAACGCCAGGAATGGCGCTAGCCCTCACGCCGCACCCGCGCACAGCAGATGGGTGCCCACGAGCGCGAGCCCGAACACGGCGACGGCGCCCGACAGCACGGGCACCGGTTCCCGCACGAGCCGGATCGCCCCACGCCGCGTCGCGGTGACGGCCCGGGTCAGACGTGGCGACCGCGGCTCGGCGGCGCTCGCACGGCGTCCGCGGCCACGCCGGACGAGGCCGGCCAGGGCGAGGACGAGAGCGGTGATCAGCATCGCTGCCCCCGCCTGTTCACCGGGTTCCGGCCGCGGCGGGTGCCGCGGGGCGGGCACCGGGCGTGCCGACGATGCCGAAGGCGATGAGGCTGTCGGCGGTGTCGCGCACCGTCTCCTCGATCGGGCGCATCGTCCAGCCCAGTTCGCGGCGCGCCTTGTCGGCGCTCACGCGTTCGGTGCGGCCGAGCACCGGGACGGTCAGCCGCACACCCTTGTCGAACACCGCGACCAGCCGCACCAGCCAGTTCGGCAGCACCCTGGTCGGCACCCGGAATCCGCGCGGGCCGTATTCGCGCGCCAACAGGGCCGCGAGCTCCCCCATCCACAGCGGATCGGCCGCGCAAATGTATCTCTGACCCGCCGCCTCCGCGGTCTCCATCGCCAGCCGGTGCGCGACGGCCAGGTCACGGACATCGACCGGGGTCCAACCGGTCCGCACCGAGCCGGGCACGTCCCGGTCGAGCAGGCGGCGCACCGGTTCGTGCGAGGTGCTGGTCGTCGGCTCGAGCAGCGGGCCGAGCACCATGCCCGGGTTCACCACGACCAGTTCGAGTCCACTTGTCCCGCGCACCGATTCGACGAAGTCCCACGCGGCGCGCTCGGCGAGGGTCTTGCTCTTCTGGTACGCGGGGATCCGGTCGACCACCGACCAGTCCGCCTCGGTGCGCACCTCGTCCGTCTCGTGGCCGTAGGCCACCGCCGCCACCGAGGAGGTGAGCACGACCCGCCGGACCCCGGCCGCGGCGGCGGCGCGCAGCACCCGCAGGGTGCCCTCGACCGCGGGTTCGATCAGGGCGCGCTCGTCGTCGGGCGGAGTGGACGGGAAGGGCGAGGCGACGTGCAGCACGGCGTCGCAGCCCGCCACCGCCTCGGCCCAGCCCGCGTCGTCGTCGAGGGTGGCGGCGACGAATTCCAGCTCGCCCCCGGTGCGGCGGGCGAGTTCGGTCAGGTGCGCGCGCCTGGCGTGCGCGGCGAGGTCACGCACGGTGCCGCGGACGGCGTACCCGTGCTCGAGCAGGTCGGCGATGCAGTGTCCGGCCACGAATCCGGTGGCGCCGGTGACAAGTACCCGTGTGGTCATGGTGTTCACCTATCGGTGCGGCCCGCCCCATCTGAGCGGTGCTCAAATAATCTAAACACCGCATAGATCTGATGTCCAGTGGCAATTCGCCCGACCCGGTCGCCTACGCTCACAAGGGTGAAGCGCTCCAGTTACCACCACGGCGACCTGCGGGCCACCCTGATGGACGCCTGCCTGCGCCTGATCGAGACCGAGGGCCTCGCGGCGGTGAGCCTGCGCCGGGTGGCCAGGGAGGCCGGAGTCAGCAGCGGGGCGCCGTATCACCACTTCCCCGACCGGGCCGCGCTGCTCTCGGCGCTCTCGGTCGACGGTTTCCAGAAGCTCGCCGCCGAACTCACCGCGGCCAGGGCGGCCGCGACCACCCCGCTCGGCGCCCTCTCCGCGCTCGGCGAGACCTACGTGCGCTTCTCACGCGACCACCAGGCCCAGTTCCGGCTCATGTTCCGGCCCGAGCTGTCGCACTCCGAGAAGCACCCCGACGCGCACGTCGCCGGCGACGCCGCCTTCGCGGTGCTGGCCGACACGGTCGCCGACGCCATCGCGGCCGGGGTACTGCCCGCAGGCCGCGCCGATGTCATCACCATCGCCTGGTGGGGCCTCGGGCACGGGCTGGCCTCGCTGTGGCTGGACGGGAAACTCGACGAGCGCAGCGCCCAGCTGGGCACTCCGACCGCCGACCTCGTCGACACGATCATGCGGTCCTTCGCCGACCTGATCGCCCCGCGCGGCAGCGACGCCTGACGGGCGCGCGAAATTCGCTCTGCCCGGCGCGGGAGCTCCCCTACAGTGGAATCGTGCAGCACCGAGCAGCAGAGCCGATGTCCGCCACCGCGATCCACGATTCGGTGCTCGTGCCCCGCTACGGCACGGCCTCGCTCGCCGATCTGCTCCCCTCGGCCCTGGCCTGCCTGGGTGTCGAGGGCGAGACCGACCGGCTCGGGCTGGCCCTCGACGTCGACCACGTTTGTGTCCTGCTCGTCGACGGGCTCGGCGCACTGGCGCTCGCCGAGAACGCCGCGACCGCGCCGTTCCTCACCGGCCTGCCCGCCGCGACGCTCACCGCGGGCTTCCCCAGCACCACCGCCACCAGCCTCACCACGCTCGGCACCGGCCTGCCGCCGGGCGAGCACGGCATCCTCAGCTACCTGCTGCGCCTGCCCGGCCAGGACCGCCTGTTCAACACCCTGCGGTGGCGGCTCAACGGCGAAGGCCCGAAAGTCGACGCGCTGACCGCCTTCCCGCCCGAGCGGGTCCAGCCACGACTCAGTGCCTTCGAACGCGCCATCGCCGCCGGCATCCCCGCCATCCAGGTGGCGCCCGGCTATCAGAACGGCTCCGGGCTCACCAGGGCGGGCTGGCGCGGCGGCGACTTCCGGCCCACCTACTCGGTCGGCGACCTGCTCGACGGTGTTCTGCGCGCGGTCGGCTCGGCGCCGAAAACCCTGGTCTACACCTATCATTCGGAGCTCGACACCACCGGCCACGCGCGCGGACCGGCCAGCAGAGCCTGGCGCTTCGAACTCGCCCACGTCGACCGGATCGCCGCCGAACTCGCCGCCCGCCTGCCCGCTCGCTCCGCGCTGATCGTCACCGCCGACCACGGGATGGTCGAACTCGGCGACCGGATCGACTTCGACACCCACCCCGATCTGCCCGACGGGGTGGCCGAGCTCGGCGGCGAACCGCGCGCCCGCCACGTGTACACCCGCGACGGCGCGGCCGCCGACGTCGCCGACACCTGGCGGGCCGTCCTCGGCACCGATTTCCTGGTCCGCACCCGCGCCGAGGCCGTCGAAGCAGGCTGGTTCGGGCCGGTCGCCGACGAATTCACCTCGCGCATCGGCGATCTCGTCGTCGCCGCGCTGGGCACCGGCGGCATCGTGCGGACCGGCGCCGAGCCGCTGCAGACGATGATGGTCGGCCACCACGGCTCACTCACCGCCGCCGAGCAACTCGTCCCCCTGCGGATCCACCGCACCTGAACCGCACCGCATAGGCTGGAGGCCACCCGATCGCGCGCGGCGCGCTCAGCGAACCCTCCAGGAGGAACCATGCAGTCCACCACCCGAACCGGGACCCTCGCGCTCGGCGTCGCGGTGCTGGCGGTGCTGGCGAGCGGTTGCACCGAGGTCGAGCGGGCGCTCAACCAGGGCGGTGACACGACCTGCCGCGACTACGTCAACCAGGAACCCGACACCAAGCGGATCACCATCACCAAGGCGATCAAGGAGCGCAGCGGCTCCGACAACGAGCCGGCCGGCACCCTGGTCGATTCGATGATCGTGCAGGTCGACCTGCTGTGCGCGGGCCAGCGCAATATCGACACCCCGATCAAGAACGCCGATATCGCCGGTCTGTTCCTGAACAAGTAACCGGGGCGGCGTCAAGCCGCCACGACAGGGCAGGCACCGGCGACCTGGTCGTCCGCCGGAAAACAGCGCACGCGTCGCACGCCCAGCTGATAGACAGGACAGGGCAGGCGGAGAGCAGGGAGTGAACGTGGGCGCACACGAGGACCGGAGCGCCGGGTCACCCAGGCCCGACCGGCTCGCGGACTATCGCGGTGCGCTGGAGAAGCAGTGGAACCGGCTCGCCGCGCCGTCGCGTCCGATGCAACTGCCCCGCGACACCGGACCGGTGCGCGAAGAGGTCGCCAAGTCCTGGCAGCGCTCGCTGCACACCGTCGACCCCGGACAGACCGTCGCGCCCGGCTTCAACGACATCAGCGATCGCTGGTCGGAGTCGCCGCTGCGCAGGCCGGTGACCGAACTCGCCGGTCAGCTGCGCGGAATCGCCGAGGACTCCGGCTATCTCGCTGTCGTCAGTGACGAATCGGGCACCATCTTGTGGACCGCGGGCGACCGGGCACTGCGCAGGCAGGGCGAGCAGGTGAACTTCGCCCCCGGCGGGGTCTGGGACGAAAGCCACATGGGCACCAACGGGTTGTCGCTGGCACTGCACGACGACAAGGCCTGCACGGTCTTCTCCGCCGAACACCTGGTCGCGGCGCTGCACGGGTGGGTCTGCTATTCCGCGCCCATCCACGGACCCGACGGCAGGCAGGTCGGCGTGCTCGACCTGTCCTCGAGCTGGGAACGGTCCCATCCGATGGTGATGACCTCCGTGCGCGCCCTGGTCACCGCGGTGGAGACCATGTTGCGCGCCGAGGCGCCCGCCCCAGCCCCCGGCGTGCGTCTCGAATGCCTCGGCGCCGCACGGCTTCTCCGCGACGGCAGGCCGGTGCCGCTGCCGCCGCGCCAGCTCGAGATCCTGGCCCTGCTGGCGCTCGAACCCGAGGGCTACACCCCCGAACAACTGCACGCCGCGGTCTACGGCGAGCGGGCGGTCTCGCTCAACACGCTCAAAGCCGATGTCTCGCACCTGCGCCGGGCCACCCGCGGCGAGATCGCCAACCGGCGCTACATGCTCACCGGTCCGATCTCCTGCGACGCGGTCGACCTGCTCGCCGCGATCGAGGGTGGCGACCTCACCTCCGCGCTGTGGCTCTATCGCGGGCCGCTGCTGCCCGGCTCCGATCTGCCCGGCGTGGAACAGTGGCGCGCGCACCTCGATGTCGGGATCCGCAACGCCGTGCTCGGCAGCGACCGTCCCGAACACGCCGTCGCGTTCGGTCAGCGCTGCCCCGGCGACATCGCGATCCACGAGCACGCGCTGCGTCTGCTGCCGCGCGACGACGTGCGCCGCGCCGTCGTCACCGCCCGCCTCTACACCGCGCGCCAGTCCTGACCTGCGCGAACACTCGCACCTACCTCGTACCAACCTTCGCCGACCATAGTGTGTGCCACCACGCACAGGCCGCGAGGAGCGAGGCGCATGATCTACGGCAAGCCCGGATCGGACACCGGCATAGTCAGTTATGCCGCCCGATACGACAACTTCATCGGTGGCGACTGGGTCGCGCCGATCGAAGGCCGTTATTTCGACAACACCTCCCCCGTCGACGGCGAAACCTTCTGCGCGGTGGCCGGATCCACCGCCGCCGACATCGACCTGGCGGTCGAGGCCGCCCAGCGGGCCGCCGACGGCTGGGCCGCGACACCGATCGCCGCACGGGCGGGCATCCTCACCACCATCGCCGACCGGATCGAGAACAGCATCGAGCCGCTGGCCGTCGCGGAGACCTGGGACAACGGCAAACCGGTTCGCGAGACCCTGCACGGGGACCTGCCGCTGACGGTCGACCAGTTCCGCTGCTTCGCCGGTGTGCTGCGGGCCCAGGAGGGCGCGATCGCGCCACGCGACCTCGACACCATCTCCTACCATTTCCACAGCCCGCTGGGGGTGATCGGTCAGCACGCGGGCTGGGACTTCCCGATCCTGTCCGCGGCCGCCCTGCTGGCGCCCGCCCTGGCCGCGGGCAACTGCGTGGTGCTCGTCCCGGCCCAGCAGACGCCCGCCTCGCTGCTGCTGGTGGTGGAACTCATCGCCGACCTGCTGCCGCCCGGGGTGCTCAATGTGGTGAACGGACGCACCGCGCAGGTGCTCGCCCAGTTGACCGGCCACCCGGGACTGGCCAAGGTCGACACCCCGGACCCGGGCGGCAAGAGCCCCAATCTCTTCCTGTCCGACGTCACGGCCGCCGACGACGCCTACCTCGCCAAAGCCGTCGAGGGTTTCGTCACGTTCGCCGTGAACCAGGGCGAGGTGCGCACGTGCCCGTCACGCGCGCTGATCCACTCGTCGATCTATGACGAGTTCCTCGCCCGCTGCCTCGCCCGCACCGAGGCCATCGTGTCCGGTCATCCGCTCGACACCGAGACGATGATCGGGGCGCAGGCCGGCAACGACCAG
Organism: Nocardia neocaledoniensis; assembly: GCF_029868625.1. Lineage (GTDB taxonomy): Bacteria > Actinomycetota > Actinomycetes > Mycobacteriales > Mycobacteriaceae > Nocardia > Nocardia neocaledoniensis_A. The sequence continues at coordinate 43,458 of NZ_JARWOJ010000230.1, forward strand.
TACGAGAAGATCCTGTCCTACCTCGACATCGGCAGAGCCGAAGGCGCCCGCGTGCTCACTGGAGGGGAAGCACGTAAGGTCGACGGCCTACCCGGTGGGTATTTCCTCGAACCCACCGTGTTCGAGGGCGAGAACACGATGCGGATCTTCCGTGAGGAGATCTTGGGACCCGTTGTCGCGGTCACCCGCTTCGACACGATCGACGAGGCGATCCGCCTCGCCAACGACACCCGTCACGGTCTCGGTGCGGGCGTGTGGACCCGCGACATCGCCACCGCCCACCGGCTGGCCCGCGAGATCGATGCGGGCCGGATCTTCACCAATTGCTACGACCCCTACCCCGCGCGCGCCGTCAGGGAGAATCACGCCATGTTGCTCGGGCACTACCAGCGGACCAAGAAGGTACTGGTCAGCCATTCGACCACGAACCCCGGGATGTTCTGATGCAGAACCGGATCCACCGCGTGGAGATCACCGAACGCGCGCAGACCCTGTTGCGCAGGCTGATCGAGGACAACGGGCCGGTACTGTTCCGCCAGTCCGGTGCCGGCGCCGACTCCGAAGTCGCGCCGGTCTGCCTGTCCGCCAAGGAGTTCCCGATCGAGAAGGCCGACGTGCTGCTCGGCAGGCTCACCTGGCACACCGAATTCTGGATCAGCCCCGCGCAGTTCGAACACTGGAAGGACACCCATCTCACCGTCGACGCGGTGCGCGGCCAGGCCGACGAGCAGTCGCTCGAGGCGGGCCACGGCATGCGTTTCGTGCTGCGCGCGCGGCAGCTGACACCGGCGGAGAACGCGGCACTGGCCGCGGCCCCGCCCCCACGGACCGGCGCCGACCGCACGTTGTAGCGGCGCGAGGACCTGACCTGGCCGGATCTTTCCCGGAGCGGCCAGGACACGGCGAGCCCCCGCCGACTGGGCCATCGCGGCTCAGCCGGCGGGGCGAGCTCGCCGCTTTTCCGTGTCCGCGCCGCCCTAGCAAATGTGTTCGGCGACAATCCAAATCGCGTCTCGCTCACCGAGACAGGCGCGACAAGAGTGCAACGATTCCGTTACGTTATGGCGATGTTCTTAGCGAGACTCGGTGTTCGTACCCGGATTCTGGCGATCGCTCTCATTCCCAGCGTGACGCTGGTGGCGGTCGGTGTCGGCACGGCGGGATACCTGGTCAATGAGAGCAACACCGCCAAGGAATGGGCGTCCGCCCTCCAAGGTGCCGTGGCGCCCACCCAGGATCTCATCGAGGCCATCCAGTCCGAGCGCCACCTGACGCTGTCGCTGGTGGCCGGCGACACCACCACGCTGCCCGGTCTCGCCGCCGCTCGCGCACGCACCGACAGCGCCCTGGACGCGCTCAACGTCGTCGTGCAGAACCTGCGCGACGTCGACAGCACCGATCTGGGTGACAACCAGGCCGAGCACGAACTGCTCCGGACCAACATCACCGGCATGCGCGCGGGCGCCGACGCGGGCATGCTTCCCGCCGAGCAGGCGTACATGTTCTTCAACGTCGTCATCGACAGCTTCCTCGCGGGAACCAAGCTCGTGCTCACCGAGGCGCCGAACGCGATCGTGGCGGGCGGCGTCGGCGAGGGCATGAAGCTGCTCGCAGGCATCGAGGCGATGTCGCGCAGCAACGCCCTCGGCGCGGCCATCGTCGCCGCCGACGGCCAATTCGCGGTGCCTCTCGACGAATACATTCGCCAGACCGGTTTCTACCGCACCGAACTCACCCAGCTCGTCCCCGAACTCACCGCCAGCGAGCGGGAGGTGCTGCAGTCGCTGACGGCCTCGCCGCAGTGGCAGCAGCTCGCGGCCATGGAGAGCGCGATCATCGCCCGCTACGCGAAGCCGGCGAGCACGTCGACGAGCAGCAGCAGCAGGCAAGCCGCGCCGGAGCCGCTGCCGATGACCTCGGCCGAATGGCAGAGCGCGCTGGGCGCCGTCGATCAGGCCCTGCTCGACCTGTACTCGACCCACAACCGCTACGTCCAGGGCCTGGCCGCCGATTCCTCGCGCCAGTCCGAGGGTTTCGCGTGGGCGGCGGGCGGCGGCGTGCTCGGACTCACCGGCCTCGTGCTCCTGGTCGCGGTGATCCTGGCCAACCGGATCATCCGCAGGCTGCGCCGCCTGCGCACCGAGACCCTCGCGCTCGCCGACGAACAGCTGCCCGCCACCATGCGCGCGCTGCGCGACGGTGTCGACGTGGATGCCGCCCAGATCACCCCGAGGCTGGACTTCGGCCGCGACGAGATCGGTCAGGTGGCGGACGCGTTCGAGCACGCCGCCGCGGCCGCGCTGCGCGCCGCCGTCGACGAGGCCCGCACCAGGGAGGGTGTGCGCGCGGTGTTCCTCAACATCGCCCACCGCAGCCAGATCGTCGTGCACCGGCAGCTCGAGATCCTCGACGAAGCCGAACGGCGACAGGAGGATCCGGCTCTGCTCGAGACCCTGTTCCGGCTCGACCACCTGGCCACCCGCGAGCGCCGCAACGCCGAGAACCTGATCATCCTCGGCGGCGGACGCCCCGGGCGGCAGTGGCGCAAGCCGGTGCCGGTGATGGACGTCGTGCGCAGCGCCATCGGCGAGACGCTCGACTACGCCAGGGTGCGCGTGACCAAGCTGCCCGAGGTGAGCGTCGTCGGGACCGTCGTGGCCGACCTCGTGCACCTGCTCGCCGAGCTCGTCGACAACGCCACCGCGTTCTCCCCGCCGCAGTCGCGGGTGGAGGCGGGCGGCAACGTCGTCGGCAAGGGCGTGGTCATCGAGATCACCGACCAGGGCATGGGGATGAACCCCGAGGACATGGAGCGCTTCAACGCGATGCTGGCCGATCCGCCGGACTTCGGCGTCGGCACGCTGTCCTCGGACTCGCGCCTCGGCCTGTTCGTGGTCGCCCGCCTGGCCGTCACGCACGGCATCTCGGTGCGGCTCAGCGAATCCGACTACGGCGGCATCAGGGCGATCGTCCTGGTGCCCGCCGCGCTGCTCGCCGACGGTGCCGACGACATGCCGAGCTCGCCGCCCGCATTGTCCTCGGCGCAGCGCCGCGGCCTGCCCTCGCCGGTGGTGACCGGGCCACTGACCGCGGTCGAATCGGCTTCGGCCCCGGTGGCCACCCTGGTCGCCGAGCCGCCGGCGCCGGTGGTACCCGAATTTCCCCCGGTGCCCGAATTCCCCACGGCGGCGGAATTCCCCACGGCGGCCGAGGCTCCGGCCGCGCCGCAGATCCCGGCGGCGCCCCCACGCAACGAGGACCGGCCCGCGCTGCCGCGCCGTCAGCGCCAGACCAATCTGGTGCCCGAGCTCACCGAGGAACCCGCGGCCGAAGCCGCCCCCGCCACGGAACGGCCGCGCTCGCCCGAGCAGGCCCGCGACATCATGTCCGCGATCGAGAACGGCACCCGGCAGGGTCGCAAACCACTGAGCAACAATCAGGAACAGGAAGGCTGAGGTGAACTCTTCCCCAGGTGATCTCAACTGGCTGCTCGACGATCTCGTCGACCGGCTGGCCGGGGTCCGCTACGCGGTCGTGCTGTCCACCGACGGGCTGTTGCTCGGACGCTCCTCGCAGATGAAGCGCGAGGACGCCGAGCACTTCGCGGCCATGTCGTCGACCCTCTACGGGCTGGCGCGCAGCGCGGGCAGCCGCTTCGACGGCGGTGGCGTGCGCCAGGCGGTGATCGAACTCGACCGCGCGGTCCTGTTCGTCACCTCGGCGGGCGACAACGCCTGCCTGGCCCTGCAGGCGAACGAGTCGGCCAATCTCGGCATGGTCGCCTACGAAATGAATCTCACCGTGCAGCGGGTCGGCAGCTATCTGTCGACCGAACCGCGGCACGGTCTTGCGGAGCTATAGGAAGCGTCACCATGACTCGACTCGGCGATCCGTGGTTCGACGACGCGGGCCGGCCCCAGGGGCGGGCCGACGCCGGGGCCCCCCGCCCCCCCCAGGGGGCGGGGGCCGCCCGGGGCAAGGGGACGGGGGGGGGGGGGGGGGGCCCCCCCCCCCCCCCCCCCCCCCCCCCCCCCCCCCCCCCCCCCCCCCCCCCCCCCCCGCGCCGACTGCGTCGGCGGACCCTCCTCGAGGTCGGGTCGTGTCAGCTGCGAAATCGACAAAGGCCGGGACCCAGGGTGTTTCCCTGTGGCCCGGCCTTTTTCGTGCTGCTCAGTCGAGTGAGACGTAGACCTCGACGCTGGTCGGGCCGGTGTAGCGCTCCAGCTCGGCGGTGTGCGAGCGCGTGATGGTGCCCGCGTTCTCGGCTTTGATCACCTGCGCCCACGCGGTGCGCAGCAGGTCGTAGGGCTTGTCGGAGACGACGAACTTGGCGTAGCGGCCCGCGGGGATGCGGGTGAGCACGTCGCCGGTGTCGATGTCGTCCAGGCCGGACACCTCGTAGCCGAGCACCGCGACCGCGTGATCGTTCTGGCCGATGTAGGCCGCGGCGCGCGGCACCGTCTTCTCCCTGGCCAGGTAGCGGTCCCAAGTGAAATTGACCAGGTCGAGGTCGCGCGCGGTCACCTCGCGACCGGCCAGCGGGACGGTGAGCCCCGCGATCAGCCCGTCGTCGAGAGTCACGATCTCGAAATCGACAGTCATGGCTACTCGCCCCCCTTCTCGTCGATCAGCGAAACGAAGATCTCGACCGTGCGGTCGTCCGGGTACTGCTCGTAGTCGCCGGCGTAGGCACGTTCGAATTCCCCGGCGGCTTCCGCGTCCCAGATCTGGCGCCACAGTCCCACGATGGTGTCGCCCCGGTTGTCGCCGGTGGCGACGAACCGCGCGTACCGGCCGGCCGGGGTGCGCGCGGGCACATCGCCGCCCAGAAGATCGGCGAGGGTGTTGCACTCGTAGCCGACGATGTGGGTCAGGTAGGAGTTGATCTCCGTCGCGAAATCGACGTACCCCGTCGCGATCGGTCCCGGTAACGAGGGTCTCGCCAGCAGGTGCTGCCACGCCTCCACCACCTTGGCACGGCGTGGCCCCTCCACGGCGAGCGCCGGACTGCGGAGCACAGTGCCCGCGATCAGCGTCTCGGGACGGTCAACGACATTGAAATCCACCTGCGTAGCCCCTATGTCTAGTCTCGTCGTCGCTCGAGCGCATATCTTCCCGCATCGATATGACAGGTTTCGCGCCGGGACCGGTCGGGCGGCTCGCGCTCTGGCCAACGATGTTGCCATGAACGCGGGGGTGCCGGGTCGGGGTGGCCAATCCGTGATCTATCCACCGCCGAGACCGGGGAACAATTCGCCCGGCGAGCCGGACGGCCGCGGCGCGGGCGGGGGGATGATGATCAGCGGCGCGGGGTTGCGCGACGTCGCGGTCGGCGGGGTGATGATGTCCGGCGGCGGATTGCGCGGCGAGTTCCGGGGCGGGTTCAGGATGTCGTACGGGCCGCCGGGCGCCGCGGGTGCGGGCGCCCCACCCGGTACCGGCGAGCCGCCGCCGGACAGTGCCGGGGTGGGGAACTGCTCGATCGGCGTGCCCGCCAGCGCGGTGTCCATCACCTGCTTCCAGATGTCGGACGGCAGCCCGGAGCCCCAGATAGCGCCACCGCCGCCGCCGCGCAACGGCTGCGGTTGCTCGGTGCCGATCCACACCGCCGTCGACAGTGCGGGCGTGTAGCCGATCATCCAGGCGTCCTTGTTGTCCTTGCTCTCGCCGAGCTGGGTGGTGCCGGTCTTGGCGGCCGACGGCCAGCCGTCGGCAAGGCCGTGCCCGGTGGAGTAGTTGGCGATCCGGGTCATGGCCAGGGTGGTGGCAACGGCGATCGCGGCGGTGATCCCCTGTTCGGGCACCGCGGG
>NZ_JARWOJ010000231.1 GCF_029868625.1 Nocardia neocaledoniensis
GGCGGTCTCGGGGGCGTCGCCGGACTCCGGCGCGGCGCTGATCCGCCCGCCCGAGTGTTTCTTCGCGGTCGCGCCCTTTCCGTTCTCGATGGGGTTGGGGCGGGGGGGCAGTGGTGGTCCTGCCGCGACAGCGCGCCGGGCCTCAGACCTGGGTCGGCGCGCTGTCGCGGCTGAGTTCGGCGGCGCGCTCGGCGATCGCGGCGCCGAGGTCGGCGGTGGTCGACGTGCCACCGAGATCCGGTGTGCGTACCGCGCCGTCGGCGAGGACATCGCAGACGGCACGGTCGATCGCGGCCGCGGCCGCGTGCTCGCCGAGGTGCTCCAGCATCATGGCGCCCGCGAGGATCTGGGCGACCGGATCGGCGATGCCCTGCCCGGCGATGTCGGGCGCGCTGCCGTGCACGGCCTCGAACATCGACGGCGCGTCGCGCGCGGGATTGATGTTGCCCGAGGGCGCCAGGCCGAGACCGCCGGTGACGGCCGCGGCGAGATCGGACAGGATGTCGCCGAACAGGTTCGAGCCGACGATCACATCGAGGCGGTCGGGGTGCAGCACGATCTCGGCGGCGAGCGCGTCGACGTGCATCTGCCGCGTCTCGACCGCCGGATACTCCGCGGCGATCCGGTCGAAGACGCTGTCCCAGTAGGGCATCGAGTGGATCAGCCCGTTGGACTTGGTCGCCGAGCACAGCCGCCCCGAGCGCTCGGCAGCCCGGTCGAAGGCGTAGCGGATGATGCGTTCACAGCCCGTGCGCGTGAACACCGATTCCTGGAGCACGAATTCGTCGGGCCTGCCCGGATTGTGGGTGCCGCCGATCTCGGAGTACTCGCCCTCGGAATTCTCCCGCACGATGAGCAGGTCGAGGTCGGCGGCCGTGCGGTCACGCAGGGCGGATTCGGTGCCGGGCAACAGCCGGACCGGCCGCAGGTTCACGTACTGGCCGAAGGCGCGGCGCAGCGGAATCAGCAGGCCCCACAGCGAGATGTGGTCGGGCACACCGGGAAAGCCCACGGCGCCGAGGAAGATCGCGTCGAATCCGGCCAGCTGTTCGGCGCCGTCGGCGGGCATCATGGCGCCGGTGCGCAGATAGTTCTCGCACGACCAGTCGAAGGTAGTCCAGGAGACACCGGGCAGGACCCGGTCGATCACCCGCACCGCCTCGGCCGTCACGTCCACGCCGATCCCGTCGCCCGGAATGCTCGCGATCCGGTAGCTGCCCACGCCTGTCTCCCTAAACCTTGACGCCGATGTACTTGATCTCCAGGAATTCGTCGATCCCGACGCTTCCGCCCTCCCGGCCCAGGCCGGACTCCTTCACGCCGCCGAACGGCGCGGCCGGATTCGACACGACTCCCTGGTTGAGGCCCACCATGCCGGTCTCCAGTGCCTCGCACACCCGCAGCCCGCGCCGCAGGTTCTCGGTGAACACGTAGGCGACCAGCCCGTACGGGGTGTCATTGGCCCTGGCGACGGCCTCCTCCTCGGTGTCGAAGGTGCCGATCGCCGCGACCGGACCGAAGATCTCGGTGTGGCACAGCTCGGCATCGTCGGGCACGTCGGCGAGCACCGTCGGGGGATAGAAGGTACCGGGGCGCTCGACGGCCGCGCCGCCGAGCAGCACGCGCGCCCCGCGCCGCGCGGCGTCGGCGACGAGCCGCTCCACCTTGGCGACCGCGTCGGCGTCGATGAGCGGCCCGACGACCACGCCCGGCTCGGTGCCCCGCCCCATCGGCAGGGCCGCCATGTGTTCGGCCAGCCGCTCGGCGAACGCCCCGGCGACGCCGCGCTGCACCAGGATCCGGTTCGCGGCGGTGCAGGCCTGCCCGATATTGCGCATCTTCGCCGCCAGCGCGCCCTCCACCGCCTCGTCCAGCTCGGCGTCGTCGAACACGAGCAGTGGCGCGTTGCCACCGAGCTCCATCGACGTGCGCATCACCGTGCGGGCGCACTGCTCGAGCAGCAGCTTGCCGACCGTCGTCGAGCCGGTGAAGGAGAGCTTGCGCGACCGCGGATCGGCGATGAGCGGGGCGATCAGCGCGCCGGGGTCGGCCGTGCTGACGACATTGACCACCCCGGCGGGCACCCCCGCCTCGGCCAGGACCGCCGCCAGCGCCAGCATCGACAGCGGCGTCTGCTCCGCGGGTTTCACGACACAGGTGCAGCCGGCCGCCAGCGCGGGCGCGATCTTGCGCGCGCCCATCGCCATCGGGAAGTTCCACGGCGTGATCAGCAGGCTCGGCCCGACCGGCTGCCTGGTCACCAGGAACCGGGAGCCGCCCGTCGGTGCGGGCAGGTAGCCGCCGTCGAGCCGGACGGCCTCCTCGGCGAACCAGCGGAAGAACTCGGCGGCGTAGGCGATCTCGCCGCGTGCCTCGGGCAGCGGCTTGCCCATCTCGAGGGTCATCACGAGGGCGAGGCGGTCGGCGTCGGCGAGCAGGGCGTGGTGGGCGCGCATCAGGATGTCGGCCCGGGCGCGCGGTGGCGTGCGTGCCCAGTCGGCCTGGGCGGCGGTGGCGGCAGTGAGCGCGGCGAGGCCGTCGTCCGGGCGGGCGTCGGCCACCGAGCACAGGGTCTGTCCGGTGGCGGGGTCGAGGACGGGCAGGACGACGGGGGAGTCGCGCCACGCGCCGTCGATGAACAGGCCCTTCGGCACGCTGGCGATCGCGGCCTGCTCGGCGGCGTCCAGCGGTGCCTCGTGTTCACGCAGCCGTGCGCTGCCCCCGGACTCGTCCATGCGCTGCCCTTCTCCCGACGCGGCGGATCAGCCATTGCTGTGACCCCTGCCGCCATGTTATGCATATTGTCAACAATCCGACAATAGACAATCAGGGGAGCATTCATGACCGCGTTGTCTCCCGTCCTGAAGCAGGCCACCCCCGTCCAGGTCGACCACGGCGCGGGCTGCTACCTCTACGACACCGACGGCCGCCGCTACCTGGACTTCACCGCGGGCATCGGCGTCACCAGCACCGGCCACTGCCACCCCACCGTGGTGGCGGCGGCTCAGGCGCAGGTCGCGCGGCTGATCCACGGTCAGTACACGACGGTGATGCACCGGCCGCTGCTCGAACTCACCGAACGTCTCGGCGACGTGCTGCCCGAGGGGCTGGACGCGCTGTTCTTCGCCAATTCCGGCAGCGAGGCCGTCGAGGCGGCGCTGCGGCTGGTCCGCCAGGCCACCGGACGCCCGAACGTGATCGTCTTCCACGGCGGTTTCCACGGCCGCACCGTGGCCGCCGCGACCATGACCACCTCGGGCACGCGGTTCTCGGCGGGCTTCTCGCCGCTGATGTCCGGTGTGCACGTCGCGCCGTTCCCGACCGCGTTCCGGTACGGCTGGACCGAGGAGCAGGCCACCGACTTCGCGCTGCGCGAGCTGGACTACCTGTTCGCCACCGTCACCGCGCCCGCCGAGACCGCGGCCTTCCTCGTCGAGCCGGTCCTGGGCGAGGGTGGCTACATCCCGGGCAACACCCGGTTCTTCCAAGGCCTGCGCGAGCGCGCCGACCGGCACGGGATCCTGCTCGTCTTCGACGAGATCCAGACCGGATTCGGTCGCACCGGAAAGTTCTTCGGCCACCAGCACTTCGACGTCCGGCCCGACGTGATCACCATCGCCAAGGGCCTGGCCAGCGGCTTCCCGCTCTCGGGCATCGCCGCCTCGCGCGAGCTGATGGCGCGGGCGTGGCCCGGCTCCCAGGGTGGCACCTACGGCGGCAACGCGGTCGCCTGCGCCGCCGCGGTGGCCACGCTCGAGGTGATCGAAGCGGAAGGCCTGGTCGCCAACGCCGCCGCGCGGGGCGCCCAATTGCTCTCCGGCGCACGGGAACTCGCCACCAAGGCGGTCGGTGACGTGCGCGGGCTCGGTCTGCTCGTCGGCTCCGAGTTCACCACGGCCACGGGCGAACCCGACACCGAGACCGCGGCGGCGGCCCAGCGGCTCGCGGTGGACAAGGGGCTGTTGCTGCTGACCTGCGGCGCGCACATGAATGTCGTCCGGATGATCCCGCCGCTGATCGTCACCGACACCCAGATCGAGGACGCGCTGGCCATCTGGTCCGACGTGCTCGCCGAACTCTAGGCCACCGCGCCGGGAAGCAGGATCCGATGGCCCGCTACATGAGCATCACCCTCACCAAGGCCGGCGTCACCTGCCTGGCCCGGCTGCTCGACGACGAGGCGCCCGCCACCTGCGCGGCGGTCTGGGACGCGCTGCCCCAGGAGGGCGACGCGTTCCACGCCAAGTACGCCCGCAACGAGGTCTACACGCTGGTGCCGCGGATCGGCGCGGCACCGCGGCGCGAGAACCCCACCGTCACACCGATTCCCGGCGATGTGTGCCTGTTCGATTTCGAACCGTGGGAGATCGGCAACCCGGCCTACGGCTACGAGCCGGGGTCCGCGGCCCATCACGCCCAGGGCGCCACCGACCTGGCACTGTTCTACGGCCGCAACAATCTGCTGATCAACGGTGACCTCGGCTGGGTGCCGGGCAGTGTGTTCGCCACGATCGAGGACGGCCTGGCCGACCTCGCCGCCGCCTGCAACGGACTGTGGCTGCGCGGCGTGGAGGGGGAGACGCTGGCCTTCGCCCGCGCCTGAATCTCAGACGGCCAGCACGTGTTCGGCGTGCCGGGCCACCGCGAGGACCAGGTCGTCGGAGTGTCGCGGCCCCACGATCTGCAACCCGACCGGCAGCCCCGCGCGGGTGCGGCCGACCGGAATGCTGATGGCGGGCTGCTGGGTCATGTTGAACGGATAGGTGAACGGCGTCCACTCCGGCCAGCCGCCGAGTCCGCTGCCCGGCGGCACGTCGTGTCCGGCGGCGAAGGCGGTGCCCGGCATCGTCGGGGTGATCAGGACATCGAAGGCCATGTGGAAGGCGCCCATGGTGATGCCGAGTTCGGCGGCCACGTGGCGGGCGTCGAGATACTCGACGGCACCGACGGATTCACCACGCGCCCACACCGCGCCCAATCCGGGATCGACCCGCTCGCGGGTGCCGGCGGGGAACTTCGAGAGCATGGTCGCCGCGCCGGCGGCCCACAGGGTCTCGAAGGCGTCACGCGGATCGGCGAAACCCGGATCGACGGCGTCGATGACGAGATCGGACCCTGCCAGCAGCGTCACCGCGCCCTCGACGATCTCGGCGACTTCCCGGTCGACTGTCGCGTAGCCGAGCGTGGCGGAATAGCCGACCGACAGGCCGCGGACATCGCGCTGCATCTGGCTGCGGAAGGTCGTGAACGTGGGCGCGAGCGCGGTCGGGTCGCGGGGATCGGGCAGCGAGAGGATATCCATCAGCAGGGCCGCGTCCTCGACGGTGCGCGTCATCGGCCCGGCGTGGGCCAGGGGGCCGAACGGGCTGGCCGGATAGAGCGGGATCCGGCCGTGCGTCGGCTTGAATCCGACGATGCCGCAGAACGAGGCGGGAATGCGGATGCTGCCGCCGCCGTCGGTGCCGACCGAGACCGGTCCCATGCCTGCCGCCACCGCCGCCGCGCTGCCGCCCGACGAGCCGCCCGCGGTCGTGCGGGGATCGGCGGGATTGCGGGTGATGCCGGTGAGCGGGCTGTCGGTGACGCCCTTCCACGCGATCTCGGGGGTGGTGGTCTTGCCCAGGAACACCATCCCGTCCTCGCGTAAGCGGGCCGCCACAGGACTGTCGACCAGCCAGGGGCCCGCCGGGTCGACGGAGGTGGAGCCGCGCAGCGTCGGCCACCCCTCGGTGAGGAAGATGTCCTTGATGGAGATCGGCACGCCGTCGAGCAGGCCGCGCGGATTGCCGGAGTGCCAGCGCGCCTCGGAGTCCTTGGCCTGCACCAGGGTCCGATCCGGGTCGACCAGGCAGAAGGCGTTGAGCGCGCCGTCGCGCGCCGCGACGGCGTCGAGACAGGCCTGCGTGGCCTCGACGGGGGACAGCTGCCCGGCGGCGTACGCCGAGACGAGCTGCACCGCGGTCATGGCGGTGGGATCGGTGGGCGGATCGAGGTCGGGCTGCGTCATGGCGGACTCCTTCAGCCGGGCACGTACCCGAGCGTCTTGTCGACAACGTTGTGCAGCGGCCGGCCGTCGGCCCACCTGCCGAAGTTGTCGGTGAATGCGCGGACGATCTCGGCGCGCCAGCCATGGAAATCACCCGAGTTGTGCGGCGTGAGAAGCACATTCGGCAGATCCCAGAGTGGGTGCCCGGCAGGCAGCGGCTCCGGGTCGACCACGTCGAGCGCGGCCGCGGCGATGGTGCCGTGGCGCAACGCGGCGACGAGATCGTCGGTAACCACTAGTTCCCCGCGGCCCACGTTGACAAACCTGGCGTGCGGTTTCATGGCGGCGAACGCGGCGGCGTCGAACATCTGCCGGGTCTGCGCGGTGAGCGGGGCGATCGCGATGACGTAGTCGGCGGTGGGCAGTTCGGCGTACAGGTCGGCGCTGACGGTGCCGAAATCCGGATCGTCGGCCCGCGCCCGCCGCCCCACCGCGCGCACGCGCATCCCGACCGCGCGCAGCAGCCGCGCGATCGCTCGCCCGATCGAGCCGGTACCGACGATCAGCGCCGTCGCGCCCGCCACTCGTTCGGATTCGCGGTGTCGCCACGCGTGCTCGCGTTGCAGGCGCATCGATTCGGGCAGGTCCTTGGCGAAGGCGATGATCTGGCCGAGCACGTACTCCGCGATCGGGGCGTCGAAGACGTTGCGGGTGTTGGTCACCACCACCTCGGACGCCCGCAGGGCGGGGAACATCACCGGGTCGACGCCGACGCCGCCCATGTGCAGCCAGCGCAGCCGGTCGGCGGCGTGCCACGCGCCGGGCACGGCCTGGCTCTGGAAGTCGTAGACGAACAACACCTCGGCGCCACGCAGCGCGTCGGCGAGCCCGGCGGCCTCGGTGTAGCGCACCACGGCACGCTCGGCGACGGGGGCCATGAGGTCCGATGCGGGCACACTGTCACGATGCAGGACGGTGACAATCGGCCCCTTTTCCACGTTGACACCGTACGAGTAGATCGTATGATTGTCAACAATCCGATCGTGTTCAGCGTCCTCGGAGGTCTGCCCGGCTGAGCGCGAGAGGGGCCACAGTGGAGTTCACCTTCCCGGAGATCGACGGGCCGGTGGCCCAACGGGGCATCGGCATCATCGCGCCGTTCGACCTGGCCCTCGAACGCGAGCTGTGGCGCTGGGCGCCCCTGGAAGTGAGCCTGCACCTGGCGCGGACACCCTATGAACCCGTCCCGGTGTCGCTGGCGATGGCCGAGCTCGTCTCGAATCCGTTGCACCTGACCGCGGCCACCCACAACGTGCTGCACGTGGAGCCGGAAGTCGTGGCGTACCTGTGCACCTCGGGCAGCTTCATCCACGGCCTCGCCTACGAGCGTTCCCTGCGTGAGACGATCTGCCTGGCCGGCGCCCCCGACGCGGTCACCACCTCGGGCGCCCTGGTGGAGGCGATCCGGCACCTGAACATCACCCGGATGTCGGTCATCACGCCCTACGACGAGGTTCTCACCGGCCGCCTGCACGATTTCCTCGCCGAGGCGGGCTGCGCGACGATCCGGTCCGACCACCTCGGGCTCGGCGGCGGCATCTGGAAGGTCAACTACCGCACCATCGCCGAGCGCATCATCGGTGCCGATGATCCCCGCTCGGAGGCCATCTTCGTCAGCTGCACCAACCTGCCCACCTACGACGTGATCGAGCCACTCGAACAGGCACTGGGCAAGCCGGTGCTGACCGCCAACCAGCTCACCATGTGGTCGTGCCTGGGCCGGATGAAGCTGCCCATGATGGGCCCGGGGAAATGGCTGGTCAATGTCTTCTGACCCCCGCGATCGGAGAACGAGATGCCCGTAGCCACCGTCGGTTTCATCTACCCCGACCACGCCGCCGAGGACGACTACCCCCGCGCGGCGGCCCTGCTGGACGCCGCGCTGCCGGTCGCCCACATCTACGGCACCGACCTGCACGCGATCCCCGAGCTGCTCGATCTCGGCAGCCCGGAGAAGCTGCGCCACGGTGCCGAACTGCTCGCCGACAACGCACCCGCGGCGGTCGTGTGGGCGTGCACCTCCGGCAGTTTCGTCTACGGGCCCGACGGTGCGCGCGAGCAGGTCGACAGGCTGGCCGCGGCGGCGGGCGTGCCCGCCTCCAGCACCAGCTTCGCCTTCGTCGGGGCCGCGCGCGCCCTCGACCTGCGGCGAGTGGCGGTCGTGGCCAGCTATCCGGACGAGGTCGCGCGCTTGTTCGTCGACTTCCTCGCCGACGCGGGCATCGAGGTGGTGTCGATGACGAGCGCCGGGATCGACACCGCCGCCGAGGTCGGCACGCTCACCCCCGAGCAGGTGCTCGCGCTCGCCGCCGCCAACGACCATCCCGAGGCCCAGGGGCTGCTGATTCCGGACACGGCCATGCATACTCTCGAAGTGCTCCCGAAACTCGAGGCCGCGCTGGGCAAGCCGGTGCTGACCGCCAACCAGGTCACCATCTGGGAGGGACTGCGGCTGGCTGGGGTCAGGCCGGTCGCCGCCGGTTTGGGAGCGCTGTTCGCCGAGGGAGGCCGCCATGTCGATCACTGACTTCGAGCCGGTCAATCAGCAGTCGACCGCGGAGATGATCGCCGAGCGCCTGCGCGCGGCGATCATGCGGGGCGCCTTGGCGCCGGGCAGCCAGCTCGGTGAGGCCGATCTGGCCGCCAGCTTCGGCGTCTCCCGCGGCCCGGTGCGCGAGGCGATGCAGCGGCTGGTGCAGGAAGGGTTGCTGTTCAGCATCCGCAATCGCGGCATCTTCGTCATCGAGCTGGCCATCGACGATGTGGTCGACATCTACCGCGCCCGCACCGCGCTCGAAGGCGGTGCCCTCGAGCTCATCCTGGACGGGCGCCGCGAGATCGCCTACGCCGCACTGCGACCGAGTGTCGACGCGATGCGCGACCGGGCGGCGGCGGGTGACGCGTCCGGTGTCTCCGACGCCGACCAGGAGTTCCACGAAGCCCTGGTCGGCGCCGCCGACAGCCCGCGCCTCGTCCGCGCCGCCCGCACCCTGCTCATCGAGACGCGCATGTGCCTCGGCGCCCTGCAAACCACCTACCCCGACCTGCGCGACCAGGCACGCGAACATGTCGAGCTGCAGGAGGCCATCGGCGCCGGGTCGCCGGACCGGGCCCGCGCGCTGCTCGTCGAGCACATGGACGACGCGGTCCGCCGCCTGCGCGACCGCTAGGTTCGCCCGACCGGTTCAGTGGGGGAGTGGCAGGAGTTCCACCAGGGTGCCTCGGCCGGTGCCCGGGGGCAGGACGGCGAGGGCCTGGCAGCCGATGAGGCCCGCGAGGTGGGGGGTGTGGGCCGGGCCGGTGCTGCGCCAGACGCCGCCGATCTGCTGGTGGACGGGGACGATGCGGGTGGCGGAGCCCTCCATCACCCCGGCGTCGGAGAGCCTGCCCCACATGGTCGGGCCGGGCGTGCGCTGGGTGAGGGCGTCGACCACGGCGGGGCCGATGGCGAGCAGGGCGGCGACGGCGGCGAGCGGATTGCCGGGCAGCCCGAGCAGGACGCGGCCGTCGGGGAGTTGCGCCACGAGAGTGGATCCACCGGGCCGGATGGCCGCGCGCTCGACGACGATCCGCGCGCCGAGATCGGCGAGCAGCGCGCGCAGGTGATCGGCGGCGCCGCGACCGGTCGCGCCGACCATCACCACGAGGTCGGCGTGCGATTTCAGCGCCAGCCAGGAGCGCAGCAGATCGCGTCCGTCGGCGAGGTGCCACAGGCCGGTGCTCTCGATGTCGCAGCAGCGCAGGAACTCCGGCAGCACGGGGCCGAGGGAGTCCCTGGTCTCCCCGGCACCGAGCGGGCCGACGGCGCGGATCTCGTCGCCGGTCATCACCACATCGGCGCGCAGGGGGCCGCGCACCGTGACAGTCTCGGCTTCGGCGCTCAGCGCGGCCGAGGCGAGGGCGGGCGAGATCCGCGTGCCCGCGCGCGCCAGCTCGACCCCGCTGTCCCAGTGCTCGCCCTGGCGGCGGGTGTCGTCGCGTACCGGGGCGCCGGGCGAACGCATCACCACCGGCGTGCCCGAGACGGTCGTGGTCACCACGTGTTCGTCGCGCAGTGTCGCGGTCGTGCCCAACGGGGTGGCGGCGCCGGTCGCGATCCGCACCGCCTCACCGGGCGCGAGCACCACCGAACAACTCCGCCCCGCGTACCGGACCTGTTCGTGCAGCCGCCACCACGGTCCGGGTCCGGCCACCGCGTAACCGTCCATCGCGGCACTGTCCACCCGGGGCAAGGGCGTCCCGGTGGTGAGCGCGGCGGCCAGCGTCGCGCCGACGGCCTCGGCCACGGGTAGTTCGCGCACCCCGATCGGCCGCAGTCGCTCCGCGATCCGCGCGCGCACCTCGGCCAGCCCGCACCCCACCGCCGAACCGACCACATCCACGCGTGCGCTCACCACCACGTCCACCCTCCGCCCACAGTTCACCGACGATTCGCCCCATCGTCCGCACACCCCATTACCTGCGATTTTCCCCGTAGTTGCCCCCCGATGACGTTGTCCTCACCCCGCCGGACGGTCCCCGGTGCGGCTTCCGGTCAGGGGCGCAGGCCCCGGGCGGTGAGGAGGACGCCGAGATAGCCGAGTTCCTGGCTCTGGGATTGAGCCATGGCGCGGGCGGACTGTTTGACCGGGCCGGTGGGCAGGAGGGTGTCGGCGGCGCGGGCCATGGTGACGCCGCCCGCGTGGTGGCGGTACATGAGTTGCAGGAACAGGATTTCGGCCTCGGGCCCGCGGGCGGCGGAGAGGGCATCGAGGTCGGCGGTGGTGGCCATGCCGGGCATCATGGTCGCCGGATCATTGTGATGCCCGGCGGAATTCGCCATCCAGGTCATCGGCTGGACGGCGGTGGGGGCCGCGCCCGCGAGCTGGGTCCAGCCGAGCAGCGTACCCAGCTCCACCCGCTGGGCGTCGGCGATCTGCTCGGCCAGCCTGCGCACCGTGGGGTCGGCGGCGGGGTCGAGGCGTTCGGTGAGGATCAGCGCCTGCTGGTGGTGGGCCGTCATGTCCTGGACGAAGCCGAGTTCGGTGGTGCTGAGCACCGTTGCGGCCGAGGCGTTCTCGGGGAACACCAGCGGTCGCAGCCCCGCGCCGAGCACCAGCAGGAAGACCGCGACACCGAGCATCCCGGCCGCGCGCGCCGCCCGGCTCACGACCCGACCGTGGACTGCTGATCGGCGGGCGGGGTGTACACCTCGTTGTCGAGCCGCAACACCATGAACCCGTTGTCGGAGCAGGTGACGTAGAGCTGATCCCCCCGCCACTCCGGCGGCGAGAAACACCAGTCGCTCGACATGTCGCCGAACGCGACATCGCCGGCTCGGGCCGTGAGCACCTGTGCCGGATCGAACAGCCCCTCCGCCATCGCCCGCAGCGCGGCGGGCGCGCTCATCACCGGCACCCCGATGATGGAGGCCAGCGCGTGCGGCGAGTTCCACAGTTCCAGATTGCGGCCGGTCCGCGCGGGCGGATTGAAGTAGGCGATCTCGCGGATCGCCCCGGGATCGCGCACATCGAACACCCGGATGCCCGAGGAGATCCACCCGCAGGCCAGCGCCGTCGGATCGGCGGGTCGATCGGCCGCGCAGTAGTGCGATTCGTAGGAGAACGCCGAACCACCCATCGACGAGCCGACATTGGCGTCGATGTGCTCCGGCAGATTGACCTCCAGTTTGATCTTGGACACGATCCGCGGGTCGGTGTCGTCGGAGACGTCGAGCAGTTTCACCCCGCCGGAACCGCCTTCGTCGACGGTGAAGACGTGCCGCACCCCGTCGTAGGTCACCGGCACGCTGTGCTGGGTGGCCCAGCCGTCGCTCCAGAACGTCCGACCCAGATGCGGGACCTGCGGATTCGGGTCCCGCCGCTGCACCGCGCTCACATCGAGCACGGTGAATCCGCCGAGCGCGGAGATGTAGAGCCGGTTCCCGTCCGGGCTCACGCCGAGCCCGTGCGCCTCGATCCCGGTCAGACCCTGCCAGATCACGCGCGGCTGGGACGGATCGCTCAGATCGATCGCGCTGACGAATCCTGGCGCGATCCCCGAGGCCCAATAGGTGCGCCCGTCGGGGGAGAATCCGCCCTCGTGGGTCGTGATCGGCAGCGGCATCAGCAGATTCGTGCCGGTGCCGGGATTGAGCAACCGTGGGTGCGCGCAGTCGGAGATGTCGTACACCGACAGGTACCCGGCGCCGATCCCCACCGGGACGCCCGTGCCGACGAGGAGTTTGCGAGCCGTGTTGACCTTCAACGTCTCCCACGTCCCGGCCAGCATGGCCGGCTCGGTGAGCGTCGCGGTGAGCCGCGGGTTCGCGGGATCCGACGCGTCGAGCACCTGCACGCCCGGATGCTCGCTGAGCATGGTGCCGGGGAAGAAGGACCCGACGTAGGCGCAGTGCTCGAAGCTGGTGGAGGTGATCCCGGCGCCGCGGCCGGTGTAGCGGCCGACCATCGACATGTTGCAGCGATAGCCCTCGGTGCTGCGTCCGCTGTCGCGGTCGCCCGCGGGGACGTCACCCTGCATGCCGGTCTCGGGCAGGGAGCCGGGGCCGCAGTCCGCGCGCGGGACCGAGGTCCGTCCGACCTCGAGGAACTCGCGGACCGTCCCGGCGAGGTCGGCCACCGGGTCGGCCGCCGCACCAGCTGGCAAACCGATGGCTATCAGTGCGGCCGCCACCGCCAGCGCGGTGGTGCGCAGGTATCCGATCCGTCGACGCATCAAGACCTCCCCAACTCTGCGGCCGGAGCTGACTGAGACAGTTGCCTCCGGTATTTCGGATGGTAGAGCGCTCGGCGCCGCCGTGCGGGCGGTTTCCGTAGACCTGTCCGGGCTCACGGCCCGCTTCCCGCCTCACCGTCCCGGAAAGCTGTACGGTTGCCTCAGTTTCGAATGGGTATACCTCTTGGGCCGTCTCCGCGACCGGAAAGGACTCGGATTCCATGTCGAACGATGTGATAGGGAGGTCCGGCGACGCGGACCGGACCGAGAAATCGGTAACCGGTGTGTCGCCGGACGAGCCACGGCGGGATCGGCCACGGCTGGACCGACTCGTCTTCAGTGCCACGGCGATCGGGGCGCTGGCGTTCGTCGCGTGGGGCGTGCTGGACGACAAGAGCCTGGCCTCCGCGGCCGGGAAAGCGCAGAAGTGGGTCATCACCAACACGGGCTGGCTGTTCGTGCTGGTCGCCACCGCGTTCGTGGTGTTCGTGATCTGGCTGGCGATCAGCCGCTACGGCCGCATCCCACTGGGCGCCGACGACGAGAAACCCGAGTTCCGTACGGTCTCGTGGATCGCGATGATGTTCAGCGCGGGCATGGGCATCGGCCTCATGTTCTGGGGTGTCGCCGAACCGCTCTCGCACTTCGTGAGCCCACCGCCGCACACCGCGCCCGCGGGCAGTCCCGAAGCGGCCGAGGTCGCCATGGCCACGACGCTGTTCCACTGGACGCTGCACCCGTGGGCGATCTACGCCGTCGCCGGCCTGGCCATCGCCTACGGCACCTTCCGCAAGGGCCGTTCGCAGCTGATCTCCTCGGTGTTCCGGCCGCTGCTCGGCCGCCATGCCGACGGACTCGGCGGCCGAGCGATCGACATGATGGCGATCTTCGCGACGCTGTTCGGCTCGGCCGCGTCACTCGGCCTCGGCGCCCTGCAGATCGGCGCGGGCATGGAGTTCAACGGCTGGATCGACGGCATCGGCAAGATCGGGCTGGTCGCCATCATCTCCGGCCTGACGGTCGCGTTCGTGCTGTCGGCGGTGTCGGGCATCGAGCGCGGCATCCAGTGGCTGTCCAACATCAACATGGTGCTGGCCCTGGTGATCGCGGCGTTCGTGTTCATCGCCGGCCCGACCCTGTTGGTGCTCAACCTGATCCCGACCTCCATCGGCGACTACATCGAGATGCTGCCGACCATGGCCTCGCGCACCGGTGCGAGCGATGAGGCCATGCAGGCGTGGCTGTCGAGCTGGACCATCTTCTACTGGGCCTGGTGGATCTCGTGGACCCCGTTCGTCGGCATGTTCATCGCGCGGATCAGCCGCGGTCGCACCATCCGGCAGTTCGTCACCGGCGTGCTGCTGGTGCCCAGCGTGGTGAGCCTGCTGTGGTTCGCCGTGTTCGGCGGGGCCGGCATCTTCGAACAGGGCA
>NZ_JARWOJ010000232.1 GCF_029868625.1 Nocardia neocaledoniensis
GCGTCGACGCGACCGGTCAGCGTCAGGACCGCCTGCGCGGTGTAGACGTCGACCGAGCTGGCAGCCAGGCGGGCGTGGAAGAACAGGCCGGCCTGCAGCGCGGCCAGCGGCCACACCTGGGTCAGCTCGGGGTAGCGGCGCTCCCAGCCGTCGATATCGTGCTGGGTGGCGCGCACCAGGGCGAAGTCGGACGGGGTGTGCCCGCCGGCGTCGGCCGAGTTCGCGTGCCGGGCGACGGCTTCCAGCGCGGCGATCCACAGGTCGGCGAACTCGCGCACGTCCTCGGCCCCGAGCAGGGTGCTCGGGTAGCCGATGTTGGCGCTGAGCTTGTCGCCGACGACGATCGCGTTGACGTCCAGCGGTGCCATGGCGGGCATGTCGGCGTCGTAGGCGCCGCCGAGGGCGGCCAGCTCCGGCGCGGGGATCCAGCCGAAGCCGCGAAGGGCGTCGGGCACGTCGCTGTCGGCGACCCGGCCCAGGTAGTTGAAGCTGATCTGACCGGGCAGCAGTGCGGGCAGCTCGGCGGCGGTGTCGGCGTTCATGTACCGCAGCAGGCCGTAGCCGATGCCCTTGTCGGGCACCGCGAGCAGCTGCTCCTTGACGGCCTTGACCGCCTGGCCGACGGCGGGACCACCAGCGAGCGCGGCGTCGATGTCGATGCCGGACAGGTCGAGGCGGACCGGGAAGATCGCGGTGAACCAGCCGACGGTGCGGGACAGGTCGGCGCCGGGCGCGACCTCTTCCTCGCGGCCGTGGCCCTCCAGGCGCACCAGCAGCGCCTCGTTGTCGACGCGACCGCGCTGGCCGGCCGAACCGTTGCCGTGCGCGGCGCCCGAACCCGTGCCCGCGATCCTGCTCGCGCGCCACTTGGCCGCCGCCAGGGCGAGGGCGGTGAGCAGGCCGTCGTTGACACCGCCGTGGAACAGGGCGGGGACGGTGGTGAGCAGGGCCTTGGTGACCTCGGCGGACACCTCGACCGGCAGCTTCTCGATGACGCCGGAGACGTCGACGGCCGGGTCCATCGGCCGCTCGGTGAGCAGCGGATCCGGGGTCGCGACGACCTCGCGCCAGAAGTCGAGTTCGGCGGTGCGTTCGGGGGCGCGGGCCTCGTCGGCGAGTGCGTGCGCCCAGGCCCGCATGGAGGTGGCCGGTGCGACCAGTTCGGGCTGCTGCCCGGCCGAGAGCTGGCCCCAGGCGGCGACGAAGTCCGGCACCAGGATGCGCCAGGAGACGCCGTCGACCACCAGGTGATGCGCGACGACGATCAGGCGACCTGCTCGCGAGGACCGGGCGCCCGGCTGCGCTCCCGTCGTGGCGGTCGCGGCCATCGGCGCCGAGTCGCCGGTCGGTACGGCGGAGTCACCGGGCAGCGAGATGCCCGGGACGGACGCGGCGGGCTGCAGCCAGACGAAGCGAACGACCACACCGGCGGCCGGATCGAGCCGGTCGAGGCTGGCATCCAGTGCGGCGGAGGCGATCTCGACGAGCTGCTCGTCGGTGGCGTCGGCGGGGAAGGTGGCGTGGTCGATCAGCGCGTCGGCGTCGACAGCGCCAACGGGGGCGGTGTCGACGACCCAACGGCCATCGACCTGGCGCAGGCGCGCGCGCAGCATGTCGTGGCGGTCGATGACCGCGCCGACCGTCGCGGCGATCCCCGCGCGGTCGATGCCGACCGGCAGTTCCAGCGCCATGGTCTGGTTGAACCGGTCGAACGACCCGGGCCGCTCGGCCATGAACCGGACCACCGGCGTCAGCGGCATCTCGCCGACGCCGCCGCCGGGCAGCTCGGCCAGGGTGACCGCGGAAGCCGCTGCCACATCGGCGGTTTCGGCGACCGCGGCCAGTCCGGCGACGGTGCGCTGTTCGAAGACGTGGCGCGGGGTGAACAGCACGCCACGGGCCTTGGCCCTGGAGACGAGCTGGATGGACACGATCGAGTCGCCGCCGAGGGCGAAGAACGAGTCGTCGACGCCGACCCGCTCGACCCCGAGGACCTCGGCGAAGACCTCGGCGATGATCTGCTCGAGCGAGGTGCGCGCGGCGCGGAAGGTGACCTCGGTGGCGAACACCGGCTCCGGCAGCGCCTTGCGATCGAGCTTGCCGACCGGGGTCAGCGGCACGTGGTCGATCACCATGATCGACGAGGGCACCATGTAGGCCGGCAGGCGGTCCTCGACATGGGCGGTCAGTTCCGC
Source organism: Nocardia neocaledoniensis (assembly GCF_029868625.1). Taxonomy (GTDB): domain Bacteria; phylum Actinomycetota; class Actinomycetes; order Mycobacteriales; family Mycobacteriaceae; genus Nocardia; species Nocardia neocaledoniensis_A. The sequence goes on from NZ_JARWOJ010000232.1 coordinate 2,196, forward strand.
CACGTCGATCGAACGGCCCGGCGCGGCAACCACATACGCGACCAGCGAGACCGCGCCCGCGGCGCTCTTGTGGCCGATGGTGGTGGCGAAGTCGACGGTGTCGTGCGTGGCCAGCGCGGAGTCGATCTCGCCCAGTTCGATACGGAAGCCGCGGATCTTGACCTGGAAGTCGGAGCGGCCGACGTATTCGACGGTCCGCTCGGCGGTCCAGCGCACCACGTCGCCGGTGCGGTACATGCGCTCGCCCGGCACGAACGGGTCGGCGACGAACCGGTCGGCGGTGAGGCCGGCCCGGGCGTGGTAGCCGCGCGCCAGCTGGATGCCCGACAGATAGAGCTCACCCGCGACACCCACCGGCACGGGCTGGAGCTGGGCGTCCAGGATCAGCGAGCGCATGCCGCGGGTCGGGCCACCGATGGTGACCAGCTCGCCCGGCACCAGCGCGGCGCTGATGTTGGTCATGATCGTGGTCTCGGTGGGGCCGTAGCCGTTGTGGAACGCACGCGTCGTGCCGTCGGCCAGCGGCACCGCCCACTTGCTCACCAGGTCGGCGGGCACCGCTTCACCACCGGCGACCAGGACCCGCAGCGAGTCCAGGCCGCTCGGGTCGAAGGTGGCCAGCGCGGCGGGGGTGATGAACGCGTGGGTGACCCGCTCGGCGCGGATCAGCTCGGACAGTTCGTCACCGCCGTAGACACCCGGCGGGACGACGACCAGCGCGCCGCCGCGGGCCAGCGCCAGCAGCAGTTCGAGGATCGAGGCGTCGAACGAGGGCGAGGCGAAATGCAGTGCGCGGGTACCGGAATCGAGGGCGTAGCGCTGCGCCTGCTCCTCACCGAAGTTCGCGAGACCGGCGTGGGTGACGACGACGCCCTTGGGCACGCCGGTGGAGCCGGAGGTGTAGATGACGTAGGCGGGCTGCTCGGGCGTGGTCGCCCGGACCAGCTCGTCGTCGGCGATCGGGCCGCCGTCGAAGCGAGCCAGATCGAGTTCGTCGAGCACCAGCCAACCGGCCGCACCCGTCGACCCGGCGGCCGAGGCGCCACCCGGGCGCGGGGCGATGTCGGGCAGTCCGGCCAGCACCGAGGCGACGGTGATCCCCAGCGGCGAACCGGAGTCGGTGACCATGTGGGCGATGCGGTCGGCGGGATAGGTCGGGTCGACCGGGACGAAGGCGGCGCCGGTCTTTGCGACGGCCCAGGCGGCCAGCACCGAGTCGGCCGAGCGTGGGACGCCGATGGCGACGAGGTCTTCGGCGCCGATCCCCTCGGCGATCAGCAAGCGCGCCAAGCGGTTCGAGCGCTCGTCGAGCTCGGCGTAGGACAGAGCTGTCCCCTGGAACACGACGGCGTCGCCGGTCGGGTTCTGTGCGACCGCGTCGGCCAGCAGGCTGCGCAGGGTGCGCGCGGGCACCGGCGGTTCGCCGACCCGGAACACCAGGTCGGCGCGCTCGGCGGCGTCGAGGACATCGATCGCGCCGACGGTGATCGAGGCGTCGGCGGCGACGGCCTCGAGCACCCGCTCCCAGCGGGTCGCGATGGCGTCGACGGTGACCTCGTCGAACAGTTCGGTGGCGTAGTTCAGTGCCAGCGCCATTCCGCCGCTGCCGGGCTCGCCCAGCTCGGACAGGGTGAACTGCAGGTCGAAGCGGGCGACGCTCTCGTCGAGATCGAGCGCCGACACGGCGAGGCCAGGCAGTTCCAGCGTCGTGCGGTCCAGGTTCTGGAAGGCCAGCATCACCTGGAACAGCGGGTTGCGCGACTGCGAGCGCTCCGGCGCGAGCAGCTCGACCAGCCGCTCGAACGGCACGTCGGCATTGCCATAGGCGTCGAGGTCGGCCTTGCGGGTCTGCTCGAGCAGGTCGGTGAAGGACTCGGCCGGGCGCACACCGGTGCGCAGCACCAGCGTGTTGACGAACATGCCGACCAGGTCGTCGAGGGCCTGCTCACCACGGCCCGCGATCGGCGTGCCGATGGCGATGTCGTCGGAACCGGACAGGCGCGACAGCAGCACCGACAGCGCGGTGTGCATGACCATGAACAGCGAGGCGCCCTGGCGGCGGGCCACCTCGTCGAGCCGGGCGATGAGCTCCGGCGCGAGTTCGCGGTGCACGGTGGCGCCGCGATGCGAGGCGATGGCCGGGCGGGGACGGTCGAACGGCAGGGTCAGCTCGTCGGGGACGCCGGCCAGCTGCTGCTGCCAGTAACCGACCTGGCGCGACATCAGCGAGTCCGGGTCGTCCTCGGTGCCGAGCACCGCGCGCTGCCAGACGGCGAAGTCGGCGTACTGCACCGGCAGCGGCGCCCAGCCGGGCGCGGTGCCCTGGGCCCGCGCGGTGTAGGCGCGCATCACGTCGCGGGTCAGCGGCGCGATGGAGAAGCCGTCGGCCGCGATGTGGTGCACCACGACGACGAGCACGTGCTCGTCCGCGGTGCGGTCGGCGCCCTCCGGCACTGCCACGCGGAACAACCGGGCGCGCAGCGGAACCTGTTCGGCCACATCGAAACCGGTGGAGACGAACTCGGTGACGGTGCCGAACAGCTCGTCCTGTGCGACCGCGACGGGGCGCAGGTCGAGCGAGATGCGCTCGGCGGCCACGATCTGCTGCACCGGGGTGCCGCCGTGCTCGGGGTAGCGGGTGCGCAACGATTCGTGCCTGCGCACCAGGTCGGCCAGCGCCAGCGCGAGCGCCTCGGTGTCGAGCGCGCCGGTGAGGCGGATCGCGACGGGCAGGTTGTAGGCCGCGGAGGTGGTGTCGTACTTGTTGAGGAACCACATCCGCTGCTGCGCGAACGACAGCGGGACCAGTTCGCCGTCGGTGCGCTCGCGGGCGACCAGCGCCGCGCGCGCGGTGCCGCCGGTGTGCGATTCCACCCTGGCCGCGAGTGCCTCCACCGAGGACGCCTCGAACAGGGCGCGCACGGGCACGGTGGCGCCGAGCGCGGCGCCGATGCGGGCGACCACGCGGGTGGCGATGAGCGAGTTGCCGCCGAGGTCGAAGAAGTCGTCGTCGACGCCGACCCGGTCCAGGCCGAGCACGTCGGCGAAGACGGCGGCGACGGCCTCCTGCACCGGGGTGACCGGCGCACGGAAGGCCCTGGCCTGCACCGCGGGCGCGGGCAGCGCCTTGCGGTCCAGCTTGCCGTTGACCGTCAGCGGGATCCATTCCAGGCGTACCAGGGCGGCCGGAACCATGTAGGCGGGCAGCTGCTCGGCGGCGCCCGCGCGCACGACCTCGAGGTCGGGCTGGGCGTCGCCGTCGGCCACGACGTAGGCGACGATGCGCTGGTCGCCCGGCTGGTCCTCGCGCACGATGACCGCGGCCTGGGCGATACCCGGCTGGGCCAGCACGGCGGCTTCGATCTCACCGAGTTCGATGCGGAAACCGCGGACCTTCACCTGATCGTCGGCGCGGCCGAGGTACTCGAGTTCGCCGAAGCGGTTCCAGCGCGCGAGGTCACCGGAGCGGTACAGCCGCGAACCGGCCTGGTTCGGGCCCGCCAGCGGGTTGGCGACGAAGCGGGTGGCGGTGAGGTCGGGGCGGCCGAGGTAGCCGCGCGCCAACTGCGGTCCGGCGACATACATTTCGCCGGCCACGCCCACCGGCACCGGCCGCAGCCGGTTGTCGAGCACGTACACACCCAGGCCCGCGATGGCCCGGCCGACGACCGAACCTGCCGCGGCGGCAATGGTTTTCGCGTCCAGCGCACGGAACGACACGTGCACCGTGGTCTCGGTGATGCCGTACATGTTGACCAGCGTCGGCGAGCTGTCGCCGTGGCGGGCCACCCAGTCCGAGAGCCTGCGCAGCTCGAGCGCCTCGCCACCGAAGACCACGTAGCGCAGGGCCAGCGGCGCCAGGCCCGGTCCGGCGTTCCGGTCGGCCTCGGCGAGCTGGTAGAACGCCGAGGGCGTCTGGTTCAGGACGGTCACCTGCTCGACGCGCAGCAGTTCCAGGAACTGCTCCGGCGAGCGCGAGGTGTAGTAGTCGACGACCACGAGCGAGCCGCCGAACAGCAGCGGTCCCCACAGCTCCCAGACCGAGAAGTCGAACGCGTAGGAGTGGAACAGCGTCCACACGTCGCGCGGGCCGAAGCCGAAGTCACGGTCGGTGTTGGCGAACAGGCGCACCACGTTGCGGTGCGCGACGGCCACGCCCTTGGGGCGACCGGTCGAACCGGAGGTGTAGATGACGTAGGCGACATTGTCCGGCGACAGCGGCGCCAGGCGATCGGCGTCGGTCACCGGCAGGTCGTCGGCGTCCTCGACATTGCCCGTCTCCACGGCGAAGCCGTCGAGCACCACCGAGGGCAGGTGCGCCGGAACCGTCACCTGCACCGTGGAATCCAGGACCACGCTGGTGGGCCGGGAGTCCTCGAGCACGTAGGCGATGCGCTCGGCCGGGTAGGTCGGGTCGACGGGCACGTAACCCGCGCCGGTCTTGACGACCGCGAGCAGCGCGACGACGAGGTCGAGCGAGCGCGGCAGGATCACCGCGACCAGCGACTCCGGTCCGGCGCCGTCGGCGATCAGCCTGCGCGCCAGCACATTCGCGCGCCGATCGAGTTCGGCGTAGGTCAGCGACTCCATGCCGAACTTGGCGGCGATGCGGTCCGGATGGGCCGCGGCCGCCGCGTCGAACAGGTCGACCAGCGTGGTGTGCTTGTTGCCGAACAGGCCGCGGCGGTAGCCGGCCGGCGTGCTGGCGTCGTGGATCACCGGCAGCCCGATGGCATCGGCGCCGGAGGACACCCAGCGCTGGGCCACATCGCGCTGTTCGGCCTCGCCGAGCAGGTCGATGTCGCCGACGATCACGTCCGGGTTCTCCGCGACGCCGCGCAGCACGCGCACCAGGCGGTCGCCGAACGCGGCGACGGTCTCGGCGTCGAACAGATCGGTGGCGTAGTTCCACGACATGGCGAGCGAACCGTCGGCAGCCTCGCCCACGGTGAGCTGGATGTCGAATTTCGCTGTGCCCGGGTCGAAGTCGACGACATCGAGGTCGAGGCCGGGCAGCGCGACGGTGCCGGTGTCGGCGGCGGTGGCCGCCTCGAAGGTGAGCGCCACCTGGAACAGCGGGTGGTGCGCCTGCGAGCGGGTCGGGCTGAGGACGTCGACGAGGCGTTCGAACGGCACGTCGGCATTGGCGAAGGCCGACAGGTCGACCTTACGGACCTGGTCGAGCAGCTCGCCGAAGCTCGCGCCGAGGTCGACCTCGCTGCGCAGCACCAGGGTGTTGACGAACATGCCAACCAGGTCGTCGAGCGCGCGCGCGCCGCGGCCCGCGATCGGGGTGCCGATCGCGATGTCGGTGCTGTTGGACAGGCGCGCGGCCCAGGTGGCCAGCGCCGCGTGCATCACCATGAACAGGGTGACGCCGTGCGCGCGGGCGATCTCGGTCAGCGCGGTGTGCAGCTGGGCGTCGACCGAGAAGCGGTACAGGTCACCGGCATTGGTGGCGATCTCGGGCCGGGGGCGATCGGCGGGCAGCTCGAGCTGATCGGGCAGGTCGCGCAGCTGCTCGGTCCAGTAGCCGAGCTGGCTCGCGGCCACCGACTCCGGATCGGACTCGTCGCCGAGGACCTCGCGCTGCCACAGCGTGTAATCGGCGTACTGCACCTCGAGCGGCGCCCACGCGGGCACCTCACCGCGCGCCCGCTCGGTGTAGGCCACGACCACGTCGCGCAGCAGCGGGCGCAGCGAGAAGCCGTCACCGCTGATGTGGTGCATGACCAGCACGGCCACGTGCGTCCGCTCGTCGACACGGAGCAGCGTGGCGCGGAAGGGCACCTCGCGGGTGACGTCGAAGTGCACGGTGGCCAGTTCGACGACCCGCGCGGTGACCTCGTTCGCGGCGACCGGCTGGGCGGGCAGCGCGAAGCGGACCTCGTCGACCGGCATGACCTGCTGGTAGCCGGCGCCCTCCACCTCGGGGTAGAAGGTGCGCAGCGACTCGTGCCGCGCCATCACGTCGGCGACGGCGGATTCCAGTGCGGCCGTGTCGAGTTCACCGGTGAGCCGGATGGCGACCGGGATGTTGTTGACGGCGGTGTTGTGGTCGAAGCGGTTGAGGAACCACATCCGCTGCTGCGCCTGCGAGAGCGGCACCAGCTCGGGCCGCGGGCGCGGCTCGAGCGGGATGCGCCCGCCGCGGCCGGTGGCGGTCTCGACGCGGGTGGCCAGGGCCGCCACGGTGGAGGCCTCGAACAGCGCGCGCAGCGGCACCTGGGTGTCGAGCGCCTCGGACAGGCGCGCGGCGACCCTGGTGGCGACGAGCGAGTTGCCGCCGAGCTCGAAGAAGTCGTCGTCCAGGCCCACCTGACCGGCGCCGAGCACCTCGGCGAAGGTGGCGGCCACGATCTGCTGCACCGGGGTGACCGGCGCCTGGAAGGTGCGCGCGGCGAACACCGGCGCGGGCAGCGCCTTGCGGTCGAGCTTGCCGGAGGCGTTGAGCGGGAAGGCGTTCAGCACCATGAACGCCGCGGGCACCATGTACACCGGCAGTTCGGCGCTCAGCGCGGCCTTGACCGCGTCGGTGTCGACGGTGGCGCCGGTCTCGGGGATGACATAGGCGACCAGCTGATCGCCGGTCCGTTCGTCGGCGCGGACCACGACCACCGACTGCGCGATCGACGGCAGCGCGGTCAGCGCGGACTCGATCTCACCCAGCTCGATGCGCAGACCACGCAGCTTCACCTGGAAGTCGGTGCGGCCCAGGTACTCCAGCTCACCCTCGGCGGTCCAGGTGACGAGGTCACCGGTGCGGTACATGCGCTCGCCTGCCGCGAACGGATCGGCGACGAAGCGGTCCATGGTGAGGTCGGCGCGGCCGACATACCCGTGGGCCAGCTGCACGCCCGCCAGATACAGCTCACCCGCGACACCGACCGGGACGGGCCGCAGCCGCGAATCCAGCACGTACAGCCGGGTGTTGAACACCGGGGCGCCGATCGGCACCGTGTCGGTGTCGGCGTCGGTGACCTCGTGATAGGTCACGTCGACCGCGGCCTCGGTGGGGCCGTACAGGTTGTGCAGCGCGGCGCCGGTCAGCTCGCGCAGGCGCTGCGCGGTCGGCGCGGGCAGCGCCTCACCCGAGGCGAAGACGTTGCGCAGCGAGACACACTCGGCGGCAAGGGGTTCGGTGACGAACACGGCCATCATCGACGGCACGAAGTGCACCGTGGTGACCTGCTCGGCCGCGATCAGGCGGGCCAGGTAGGCCGGGTCGCGATGCCCGTCCGGCTTGGCCACCACCAGGCGCGCGCCGACCTGCAGCGGCCAGAAGAACTCCCACACCGACACGTCGAAGGTGGCCGGGGTCTTCTGCAGCACCACGTCGTCGGCGGCCAGGCCGTAGGCGGCGTGCATCCACACCAGGCGGTTGACGATGGCGGCATGGCTCACCGCGACGCCCTTGGGCCGACCGGTCGAACCGGAGGTGAAGATGACGTAGGCGGTGTTGTCCGAGCGCAGCGGCCGATGCCGGTCGGCATCGGTGACCGGCTCGGCCGACTGGCCGGACAGGTCGAGCTGGTCGATGCGCACCTCACGCCCACCCGCCGCGGGCAGGCTCTCACCGGAGGTCAGCACGCAGACCGGCTGCGCGGTGTCGAGAATGTGCTCGATGCGCTCGGCCGGGTGATCGGGGTCCAGCGGCACGTAGGCGCCACCGGCTGCGGACACGGCGTACATGCCGACCAGCAGGTCGATCGAGCGCCGCATGCCGAGGGCCACATACGATTCCGGGCCGACGCCGGCGTCCTTGAGCCAGCGCGCCAGCTTGCGCACACGCACGGCGAACTCGGCGTAGGACAGACTCGTCCCCTCGAACGTCAGCGCGGTCGCGTCGGGAGTGCGCGCGACCTGGGCCTCGAAGAGGGCGTTGAGGGTGGCCGGATCGTCGTCGCTGGGGGTGCTCAGCGCGGCGTCGACGGCGAACTCGGTGTCGTTCCAGCGGTCGAGCACGAGGGTGCGCTCGGCGTCGTCGAGCAGGTCGATATCGCCGACGGCGACCGTCGGATCGGCGACGATGCCGTGCAGCACGCGCAGCAGGCGCGCGCCGAACGACGCGGCGTAGCCGGCGTCGAAGAGATCGGTGGCGTAGACGAGTTCGGCGTCGAGGTGGCTGTCGTCGTCGGCCGGGACCTCGCTCAGCGCGAGCTGCAGGTCGAACTTGGCCACGTGCTGATCGATGCCGAGCTCGGAGACGGTCAGGCCGGGCAGTTCCAGGGTGGTGCGGCCCAGGTTCTGGAACGAGAGCATCACCTGGAACAGCGGGTGCCGCGACTGCGAGCGGGCCGGGTTGAGCACCTCGACGAGGCGTTCGAACGGCACGTCGGCGTGCGCGAAGGCCGCCAGGTCGTTCTCCCTGACCTGGCCGAGCAGCTCGGTGAAGCGGGCGGCCGGATCGACCTGGGCGCGCAGCACCAAGGTGTTGACGAACATGCCGACCAGGTCGTCGAGCGCCTGCTCGCCACGACCGGCCACCGGGATGCCGACGGCGATGTCCTCGGTGCCCGACAGCCGCGACAGCAGCGCGGCGAAGGCGCTGTGCACCACCATGAACAGCGTGGTGCCGTGGTCGTGGGCGACCCGGTTGAGCGCGTCGACCAGCTCGCCGGGCACCTCGAAGCGGTGCGTGCCCGCCTGGTAGGTGGCCTGCGCCGGGCGGGACTTGTGACCGAGGCGCAGCTCGTCGGGCAGATCGGCCAGCGCGCCGCGCCAGTAGTCGAGCTGCTCGGAGATCAGCGAGGTGGGATCGGTCTCGTCGCCGAGGGTCTCGCGCTGCCACAGCGCGTAGTCGACGTACTGGATGGCCAGCGGGGGCCACCCCGGCTCGGCGTTGCCGGTGCGGGCGACATAGGCGGTCATCAGGTCGCGCACCAGCGGGCGCAGCGAGAAACCGTCGGCGGCGATGTGGTGGACCACCATCACCAGCACGTGCTCGCGCTCGCTCAGCTCGTAGACGCGCAGGCGCACCGGCGCGTGCGCGGTGACATCGAAACCGCGGCGGGCGAACTCGTAGAGCGAGGTCGCCATGTCGGTCTCGCCGGGGCGACCGGCGGGCTCGGAGGCGGTAGCGGAGCGTGACCGCGCAGAGCCCTCGGGAGCCCCGAAGTCGGACACGGCCTCGACCAGTTCGACCTCGGGAATCGAGGCCGCGGCGGCCAGCACCTTCTGGTAGGCGGTGCCGTCGTGGGAGGGGTAGATGGTGCGCAGCGACTCGTGCCTGGCGATCACGTCGGCGACCGCGCCGCGCAGGGCGGGCAGGTCGAGCAGGCCCTGCAAGCGGACCGCGACCGGGATGTTGTAGGTGCCTGCGTCGCCGTTGTCGCCCAGGTCGAAGCGGTTGAGGAACCACATGCGCTGCTGGGCCAGGGACAGCGGCGGGTGCTCCGGGCGCGAACGCGCGGTGAGTTCGGCGCGGGCGCCGGTGCCCGCGTGCGACTCCACCCGCGCGGCGAGCGCGCCGACGGTGGGCGCCTCGAACAGGGTGCGCACGCCCACCTCGGCGTCGAGTGCTTTGCTCAGGCGGGCCGCGACCTGGGTGGCGACCAGCGAGTTGCCGCCGAGGGCGAAGAAGTCGTCGTCCACGCCGACGCGCTCGGCGCCGAGCAGATCGGCGAAGATCTCGGCCACGATCTCCTCGATCGGGGTCGAGGGCGCGCGGAAGACCTTGGCCTCGAACACCGGCGCCGGCAGCGCCTTGCGGTCGAGCTTGCCGGAGGCGTTGAGCGGGAACTCGTCGAGCACCACCAGCGCCGAGGGCACCATGTAGGCGGGCAGCTCGTCGGCCAGCCCGGCCTTGACCGCGGCGACGTCGATGCTCGAATCCGCTTCGGGCACCACGTAACCGACGAGCTGGTCACCGGCGTGCGCGTCGGCGCGCACCACGACGACCGACTGCGCGACGCCCGGCTGGGCCAGCAGCGTCGCCTCGATCTCGCCGAGCTCGATGCGCAGACCGCGCAGCTTCACCTGGAAGTCGGTGCGGCCCAGGTAGTTCAGCTCACCGTCGCGGGTCCAGGTGACGAGGTCACCGGTGCGGTACATCCGCGAACCGGCGGCGCCGTACGGGTTGGCGACGAAACGATCGGCGGTGAGGTCGGCCCGGTTCAGGTAGCCGACGGCGAGCTGATCGCCCGCCAGATACAGCTCACCCGCGACACCGGGGGCCACCGGGTGCAGTCGCGAATCCAGCACGAACACCTTGGTGTTCCACACCGGGCGACCGATCGGCACCGACTCCACGTCGGTGTCGACGACCTCGTGATAGGTGACGTCGACCGCGGCCTCGGTGGGGCCGTAGAGGTTGTGCAGGCGCGCGCCGGTGAGTTCGCGCAGGCGCTGCGCGGTGGGCGCGGGCAGCGCCTCGCCGGAGGCGAACACCTGCCGCAGGCGCACGGCGTCGCCGTTGCCGTTGTTGCCGAGGGTCGATACGAACACCGACAGCATGGACGGCACGAAATGCGCTGTGGTGATGCGACGTTCGGCGATGATCTGCGCCAGGTACACCGGATCGCGGTGCCCGTCGGGCTTGGCCACGACCAGGCGGGCGCCGGTCTGCAAGGGCCAGAAGAACTCCCACACCGACACGTCGAAGGTGGCCGGGGTCTTCTGCAGCACCGCGTCGGCGGGGTCGATCGGGTACTCGTGCTGCATCCACAGCAGGCGGTTGACGATCGCGGCGTGATCGACGGCCACGCCCTTGGGGCGACCGGTCGAGCCCGAGGTGAAGATCACGTACGCCGTATCGGCGGGCCGCAGCGGACGGACGCGGTCGGCATCGCTGATCGGCGCGCCACTGAAATCGGCGGGCAGCTCGATGTTCTCGACCGCGACGACGGACACGCCGTCGGCGTCGAACCCGTCGCGGCGGCTGGTGAGGACCAGGCTCGGCGCGGCGGTCTCGAGGATGTGGCCGATACGGTCGGCGGGCTGATCCGGGTCGAGCGGCACGTACGCCGCACCCGTCTGCAGCACCGCGTACATGGCGACGACGAGTTCGGTGGAACGGCGGATCGCCAGCGCCACATGGTCGCCCGGGCCCACACCGTCGGCGATGAGCTTGCGGGCGATGCGGTTTGCCCGCTCCTGCAGATCGCGGTAGGTCAGTTCCTCGTGCTCGAAGACCAGCGCGACGGCGTCGGGAGTCCGTTCCACCTGCGCGTCGAACAGCGAGACCAGCGTGCCCGCCGGGACCTCACGGGCGGTGTCGTTCCAGTCGACGAGGACCTGCGCGTGCTCCTCGGGCGCGAGCAGATCGATGTCGCCGACCGCCACCTCGGGATCGGCGGCGATCGCGGCGAAGATGTTGTCCAGCCTGCGCGCGAACGCGGCGACCGTCGATTCCTCGAAAAGGTCACGCGCGTAGGAGAACTCGGCGGACATCCCACCGGCTTGCCCGTCCGTGTCCTGCACCTCGGTGAGCGTGAGCTGCAGATCGAACTTGGCGAGGTGGGAGTCGTAGTCGATGCCACTGACCGAGAGACCGGGCAGCTGCAGCGAGGCCTGCTTGTTGTTCTGGAACGACAGCATCACCTGGAACAGCGGATGACGCGCCTGCGACCGCGGCGGGTTGAGCACCTCGACGAGCCGCTCGAACGGCACGTCGGCGTGCGCGAACGCCTGCAGGTCGGTCTCGCGGGCCTGGTCGAGCAAGGTGGCGAACGGCGTCGCGCCGTCGACCCGCGACCGCAGCACCAGGGTGTTGACGAACATGCCGACCAGGTCGTCGAGCGCCTGGTCACCACGGCCGGCCACCGGGGTGCCGATGGCGATGTCGCTGGTGCCGCTGGCGCGGGCCAGCAGCACGGCCAGCGCGCTGTGCATGACCATGAACAGCGAGGCGTTGTAGCGGCGGCCCAACTCGACCAGGGCGCGCTGGGTCTCGCCGGAGATGACGAAGCTGTAGGTGCCACCGCGGTAGGTCGCCACCGGCGGACGCGGGTGGTCGGCGGGCAGCACCAGCTCGTCGGGCAGATCGGCGAGTTCGCGTGTCCAGTAGTCGATCTCGGAGGAGATCAGCGACTGCGGATCGTCCTCGGAACCGAGCACCTCGCGCTGCCATAGCGCGTAATCGGCGTACTGGACCGGCAATTCGGCCCAGGTCGGTGCCTCCCACGAGGTGCGCGCGGCGTAGGCGACGATGACATCGCGCGAGAGCGGCGCCATCGACCAGCCGTCGGCGGAGATGTGGTGCACCACCATGCCGAGCACGTACTCGGTCTCGCTGATCTCGAACAGCCGTGCGTGCAGCGGCACTTCGCTGGTCACGTCGAAGGCCATCGATGCGAGGTCGATCAGGTGGTCGATGAGGTTGTCCTCGGTGACCCGGTACGGGGTCAGGTCGGGGACGATCTGCGCGGCGTCGAGCACCACCTGCACCGGGCCGCTGCCCGACTCGGGGAACACGGTGCGCAGCGACTCGTGCCGATCGATCACGTCGATGACGGCGACCTGCAGCGCGGCCACGTCGAGCTCGCCGGACAGGCGGATGGCGACCGGGATGTTGTTGACCGCCGAGGCCGTGTCGAAGCGGTTGAGGAACCACATGCGCTGCTGCGCCAGCGACAGCGGCACCTGGTCGGGCCGCTCGCGGGCCACCAGCGCCTTGCGGGCGCCGTCACCGGCCTGCGACTCGACCCGCGCGGCCAGCGCCGCGACGGTGGGCGCCTCGAACAGCATGCGCACCGGCACCCTGGTGTCGAGCGCGATGCCGATGCGGGAGGCGACCTGGGTGGCGATCAGCGAGTTGCCGCCCAGCTCGAAGAAGTCGTCCTCGACGCCGACCCGCGAGAGCTCGAGCACGTCGGCGAAGACCTGCGCCACGATCTGCTCGATCGGGGTGGTCGGGGCGCGGAACTCGCGCACCTCGAAGACCGGTGCCGGCAGCGCGCGGCGATCGAGCTTGCCGTTCACGGTCAGCGGGACGGCGGCGAGCACCATGATCGACGAGGGCACCATGTACGCCGGAAGGCGCTGCGCCACATGGTCGGTCAGTTCGGCGATGTCGATCGAGCGGCCGGGCACGGCCACGACGTAGGACACCAGCGAGGTGCTGCCGCCCTTGTTCTTGTGCCCGATGCTGACCGCGAAGTCGACGGTCTCGTGCGAGGCCAGCGCGGAGTCGATCTCGCCGAGCTCGATCCGGAAACCGCGGACCTTCACCTGGAAGTCGGAGCGGCCGACGTACTCGACATTGCGGTCGGCGGTCCAGCGCACCACGTCACCGGTTCGGTACATCCGCAGGCCGGGCGCGTAGGGGTTGGCCACGAACCGGTCGGAGGTCAGCGCGGGGCGGGCGTGGTAGCCGCGAGCCATGCCGACGCCGCCGATGTAGAGCTCACCGGCCACACCCACCGGCACCGGGCGCAGGCGGTCGTCGAGGATCAGCGTGTGCACGCCACGGATCGGCCCACCGATGACGACCCGCTCCCCCGGGATCAGGCCCTCGGACAGGTTGGAGGCGATCGTGGTCTCGGTGGGGCCGTACACGTTGCCCAGCATCCGGCGGGTGCCGTCGGGCAGCGGGACAGCCCACTTGCTCACCAGCTCCGGCGGCACCGCCTCGCCACCGGCCGCGAGCACCCGCAGGTGATCGAGGCCGCGCGCGTCGAAGGTGGCCAGCGCGGCGGGGGTGACGAAGGCGTGGGTGACTTCCTCGGTGATGAGGATGTCGCGCAGTTCCTCACCGCCGTACACACCGGGCGGGACCACGACCAGGGTGCCGCCGCGACCGATCGCCAGCAGCATCTCGAGCACCGACGCGTCGAACGACGGCGAGGCGAAATGCAGTGCGCGGGTGTCGGAGTCGAGCGAGTACAGGTCGATCTGCTCGGCACAGAAGTTGGCGACGCTGGCATGGGTCACCACGACGCCCTTGGGCACACCGGTGGAACCGGAGGTGTAGATCAGGTAGGCGGGCTGGGCCGGATCGGTCGGGCGCACCAGCTCACGCGGGGCCAGCGGGGCATCGGTGAGGTGGTCCAGGTCGATGTCGTCGATCTCGAGCCAGCTCACCGTGTTCGGTAGCTCGGCGGCCTCGACGGCCACCGTGATGCCAACGGACACACCGGCATCGGTGATCATGTGCGCGATACGGTCGGCCGGGTAGTTCGGGTCGACGGGCACGAACGCGGCACCGGTCTTGGCGACCGCCCACACCGCGAGCACCGACTCCAGCGAGCGCGGCACCGCGACGGCGACGAAGTCCTCGGCGCCGAGCCCCTGCTGGATCAGCAAGCGCGCCAACTGGTTCGAGCGGCGATCCAACTCGCCGTAGGACACAGCTGTCCCCTCGAACACGACGGCGGTCGCCTCGGTATCGCGGGCGGCCTGGGCCATCAGCTGCGGCAGGGTGCGCGCGACCGCGGCGGGCGCGCCGTAGCGGGTGACCAGGTCGGCGCGCTCGGCGTCGTCGAGGACGTCGATGGCGCCGACGGTGACGGCCGGGTCGGCCAGGATCGCGTCGAGCACGCGCCGCCAGCGCAGCAGCAGTTCCTCGACGGTCGACTGGTCGAACAGGTCGACGGCGTAGGTGAGCACACCGGTCATGCCCGACAGCGAGCCGGCGCCGGTGTGTTCCTCGGTGAGCGTCCACTGCAGGTCGAACTTGGCCATGTCGACCTCGACCTCGTCGGCGTCGACCGACAGGCCGGGCAGCTCCAGGGTGCCGTGCGACATCTCCTGGAACGACAGGACCACCTGGAACAGCGGGTGCCGCGCCTGCGAGCGCGACGGGTTGAGCACGTCGACGAGCCGCTCGAACGGCACATCGGCGTTGGCGAACGCGCTCAGGTCCGTTTCCCGGGTGCGGGCGAGGAATTCGCTGAACGGCTGGGTGGGGTCGACGTCGGAGCGCAACACCAGGGTGTTGACGAACATGCCGATCAGGTCGTCGAGCGCCTGCTCACCACGGCCGGCGATCGGGGTGCCGACGGCGATGTCGGTGGTGCCCGACAGGCGCGCGAGCAGCACCGCCAGCGAGGCGTGCATCACCATGAACAGGGTGACGCCGTTCGCGCGGGCCAGCGCGGCAAGCTGCTCGTGCGTCTCGGTGTCGATCTCGAAACCGACGCGGGCGCCGCGGAAGCTCTGCTGCTGCGGGCGCGGGCGGTCGCTGGGCAGGTCGAGCTGGTCGGGCAGGCCGTCCAGCGCGCGCTGCCAGTAGTCGAGCTGGCGCGCGGCCATCGACTCCGGATCGCTTTCGGCACCGAGCAATTCGCGCTGCCACAGCGTGTAGTCGCGGTACTGCACCGGCAGCGGCGCCCAGCCCGGCGCCTCCCCGGCCGAGCGGGCCAGGTAGGCGGTGGCGACATCGCGGGCCAGCGGGCCGAAGGAGAAACCGTCGGCGGCGATGTGGTGCACCACGAACGCGACCGCGAATTCCGGTGTGCCGTTGGTTGTTCCGCCGGTGACCTGGTAGATCCGCACGCGGATCGGCAGTTCCAGGGTGACGTCGAAACCGGTGGACGCGAAGGTTATCAGCTCGTCACGCAGCAGCGCCTGATCGATCGGAGTCACCGTGATGCCCAGATCGAATTCGTCGGCGCCGAGGACCTGCTGGTAGCCGCCGTCGGCGTCCGGGAAGATCGTGCGCAGCGATTCCTGGCGCACGACAACATCGTTGAGCGCGGCGATCAGCGCGTCGACATCGACGCGGCCCTTCATCCGCACCACGAACGGCAGGTTGTAGGTGGGCGCGGTGGGGTCGAACTGGTTGATGAACCACATCCGCTGCTGGGCCAGCGACAGCGGCACCTGCTCCGGGTGCGGCTGGGCGACCAGCGGTGGGCGGGTCGAAACATCCGACGGCGCGGCGGCTTCCGCGCGGGCGGCGAGCCCGGCGACCGTCGGGGTCTCGAACAGCGCGCGCACACCCAGCTGGATGGCGAAGGCGGCGCCGATGCGGGCCACGACCTGCGTGGCGACCAGCGAGTTGCCGCCGAGTTCGAAGAAGTTGTCGTCGGCGCCGACCCGCTCCTGGCTGAGCACGTCGGCGAAGATGCCCGCCACGATCTGCTCGGCCGGGGTCCGCGGGGCGCGGAAATCGCCCGCGGCGGCGGTGAACACGGGCTCGGGCAGGGCCTTGCGATCCAGCTTGCCCGAGGTGTTGAGCGGGAACGCGTCGAGCACCATGATCGACGCGGGCACCATGTAGGTCGGCAGCTTCTCGGCGACGAACCTGGTCAGCGTCGCCGGATCGGCGGACTGGCCGGGCGCGGGCACAACATAGGCGACCAGCTGCTGACCGGTGGCGGTGTCGACCACCAGCACGGCGGCCTGGCTCAGGCTGGGATGGGCGAGCAGGTCGGTCTCGATCTCGCCGAGCTCGATGCGCTGGCCGCGGAACTTCACCTGGAAGTCGGTGCGGCCGATGTACTCCAGGACGCCGTCGGCGTTCCAGCGCACCAGGTCACCGGTGCGGTACATGCGTTCGCCGGGCGCGCCGACCGGATTGGCGACGAAACGATCCGAGGTCAGGTCGGGGCGGCCGCGGTAGCAGCGGGCCAGCTGACGGCCCGCCAGATACAGCTCACCCGGTGCGCCGATCGCGGCCGGGCGCAGCCGCGAATCCAGCACGTAGACTTCGACATTCCACTCGGGGATACCGATCGGCACCGTCACGGTGTCGGCCTCGGTGGCCTCCCAGTAGGTGACCGAGACCGCGGCCTCGGTCGGGCCGTACAGGTTGTGCAGGCCCGCGGTGGAGATGGCGCGCAGGCCGGCGGCGGTCTCCGGTGGCAGTGCCTCACCGATCACGAAAACCGCACGCAGGGTTTCACATTGGGCCCGCGTGGCGTGCGCGACGAACACCGTCAGCATGGACGGGACGAAGTCCGTCACGGTGACGCCGTGCCGCTGGATCATGTCCGCGACGTACAGCGGATCGCGATGGCCGTCCGGCGAGGCGATGACCAGCTTCGCGCCGACCATGAGCGGCAGGAAGTAGCCCCACAGCGACACGTCGAAGGTGGTGGCGGTCTTCTGCAGATAGACGTCGTCCGCGGTCAACCGGTACTCGTCGAGCATCCACAGCTCTTGGTTGACGATCGCGTGATGGGTCACCGCGACGCCCTTGGGGCGGCCGGTCGAACCCGAGGTGTAGATCACGTAGGCCGTGTTGTCCGGGCGCAGCGGGGCCAGGCGCTCGGCATCGGTGATCGGGGTGTCGGCGAACGCGCTGGTGTCGAGCGTGTCCAGCTCGACCCTGGCGACGGTGTCGGGCAGGTCGAGCTCGTCACCGGTGGTGGTGAGCACGCAGACCGGTGCCGCCGACTCGAGGATGTAGGCGGTGCGATCGGCCGGATGATCCGGATCGATCGGCACGTAGGCGCCACCGGCCTTCAGCACGGCGTGCATGCCGATCACCAGGTCCAGCGAGCGCCGCATGCCGAGGGCGACCAGCGACTCCGGGCCGACACCGTCGGCGATCAGGAACCGGGCCAGGCGGTTGACCTTCGCGCCGAACTCGGCGTAGGTGAGCGTGTCGCCCTCGAAGTCCAGGGCGATCTCGTCCGGGGTCAGCGGGATCTGCGCGTCCAGCAGCGCGGGCAGCGTGGTCGCGGGCACCTCGTGCGCCGAGTCGTTCCACTCGGTCAGCGAGCGCTCCAGCTCGGCGGCGCCGGTGACCGGCAGACTCCACACCGGGGCCTCGGCCGCGGCGGCCAGGAAGCGGTCGAAGAACTCCAGGAAGCGGGCGTGGTGGGTCGCCGCGTCCTGCGCCGAGTACAGGTTCGGGTTGGTCTCGAAGTCGATGTGCGAGCGGGTGCCGCCGTGCGACTGGTAGAAGTTGACGCCCAGGTCTTCGATCGAGCCGGTGGAGAGCACGTTGAGAGTGCCGTCCATCTCGCCGAAGCGCAGCGCGTTGTCGAACAGCATGATGTTGACCCACGGACCGAAGAACTCCGTGGCGACCATGCCGTCGCCCGCCGCGTCACGGCGGATGTCCTCGTGCCGGTAGCGCTGATGACGCAGGGCGCCCGAGACCTCGGTGGTGACCGAACGCAGCAGCTCGGCGACCGTGGTGTCGTGCCCGACGCGCAGGCGCAGCGGGACGATATTGGAGGTCACACCGCCGGAGCGGCGCATCACTGCCGTGGTGCGGCCCGTGACGGGCAGGCTCAGGATCACCTCGGAGGTGCCGGTGATCTGCGCCAGGTACGCGGCGAAGCCCGCGATCAGCAGCGGCGCCGAGGTGGTGTCGTGCCGCTCGACGGCCGCGCTGAACAGCGCGTCCTGCGCCGGGCTCAGCGCCGCGCTGGTGACATCGTTGACCGGCGACGGCGGCGCCGACCGGCCGGTGAGGCTGCTGCCCTCTTCCAGTCCGGCGACACGCTGGGCCCAGTGCGCCTTGTCGGTCTCGAAGCGCGAGCTCTCGCGGTAGGCGATCTCCGACTCGTAGAGGGTGCGCAGGTCGGTGGCCTTGTCGGCGGGCGCCTCGGTGCCGGTGACGGCCGCGGTGTAGAGCTGTGCCGTGCGGTTGACGAAGTTGTTGGCGCCGAAACCGTCGAGCACGATGTGGTGGACGCGGGCGTACCAGTACCAGCGCTCGTCCGCGAGCTGCAGCGCCGCCGCCTGCACGAGGCGGTCGTTGACGATGTCGAGCGGACGGCTGTACTCGCGCCGCATCCACTCCGCCGCCGCGGCCTCCGGGTCGGCCTCGCCGCGCAGGTCGACATAGATCAGGGTGTCGTCGAGGGTGAGGTCGACGGTCTGCATCGGTTCGCCGTCGATCTCGACGATGCGCAGGAACGGCGACTGCTGTTCCGCGCCCGCCGCCGAGCTGGCGCGCTCGAGCGCGGCCACGTCGAGGGGGCCGCGCAGGTCGACGTACTGGGCGATGTTGATCGGCACCTGTGGGTCGACATGCTGCGCGTACCAGATACCCAGCTGAGCGGGCGAGAGCGGGAAGTACTCCGCAGAGTCTCCACGTCCGTCACCAGTTTCGCCGTTTCCGCCGAAATCCAGCCGGTCCAACCCAAACCTCGCTTCCGGAACACCTGGGTAGGCGCTCCCCGACGACACCGGAACGCAGGCGCCTCAGCCAGAACTAGCGTGGCGCCTGCGTCTCGGGTTCAATTCTCGAAATCAATCAGGCAAAAAATGTCCATTGGCACTATCTGTCAGGCCGTCCGGTCTTGTTACATGGCCGAGACCATGCTCATGACCGCCGGACCGGCAGCGCCGGTGTGCTCGTCGCAAACCATCGCACCAATCTACCGGTGCGCTCGCCCGGCAACCAACCACCTCCATAGCTGTCGCACATCGGGCCAGGTAAGGCCGCCGACGGCAGTTTGCTGACGCTTGTCGGGGTTCTCACATCGTTCGACGACCCATTCGTGAGCACGGGAATCGAGACGTGGATCACACCAACCGGTCGGTGTCAGCTTATCGGCGGGCGGACCCGCGCCGGGTCGTAGAGGTGGGACTGGGCGCAGTCGATTCCGGCGGCGATGGCCCGGCCGACGAGGACGATCGCGGCCTGGCGGAGACCGGCGGCTTCGACCTGGTCGGCGATGTCGGTGAGGGTGCCGCGCAGGACGAGTTGTTCGGGCTGGCTGGCGCGGTAGACGACGGCGACGGGGCAGTCCGGGCCGTATTCGGCGGACAGTTCCTCGGCGAGCACCCGGATGCGGGTGATCGCCAGGTGCAGGGCGAGGGTCGCGCCGGTGGCGGCGAAATTCGCCAGGGCCTCGCCGGGTGGCATGGCGGTGGAGCGGGCCTGGGTGCGAGTGAGGACCACCGACTGGGCGACCTCGGGGACGGTCAGCTCGGTGCCGAGCACGGCCGCGGCGGCCGCGTAGGCGGGCACGCCGGGGGTGATGTCCCATGGCACGGCGTGCGCGTCGAGGCGCCGGGTCTGTTCGGTGACGGCCGAATACAACGAGGGGTCGCCCGAACACAGGCGGGCCACATCCTTACCGGCAGCGTGCGCGCCGACGAGATGCGCGGTGATCCGGTCCAGGTCCAGTCCCTGCGTGTCGATCAACTCCGCCTCGGGCGCGCAATGGGCCAGCACCTCGGGATCGAGGTAGGTGCCCGCGTACAGGCAGACCGTGCTCTCCCGCAGCAGATTCACCGCGCGCACCGTGAGCAGGTCGGCCGCGCCGGGGCCCGCCCCGATGAAGTGCACAGTCATGACGCGCGATCCTCCGCGTGTTGTGGCAACCGGTTCATCGGGCAGCTCCCGGGGACATCCAGACGAGCCCGGCCAGCTCCGCCGCTTCGCCCAGCCGCTTGTCGAACGTGAGGAAGGCGTCGAGATCGGCGGACAGTTCCTGCGCGGTCGCCAGGTGGATCGCATCGAGACTACGAACCGTCGGCGGACTCATCGCGGTGGCGTTCGCCCGGACGATCGGGTCGATGTCGATCCGATCGACCCGCGCCAGCACGCCGGGAACGCCGACCAGATCCTGCGGAGCGGCGACCCGGACGGCTCGAACCAGCTCGACTTCGGTCAACGCCGAGGTCATCCACGGCACCTCCGACCGATCCACGAGCCAATCCACCAGTGCATCGGTTTCGCGTTCGCGGTGCACCAGTTTCACCAACGCGCTCGTATCGAAGTAGAGCATCAGTAGCGTTCACCGTCGCGAAGGTCCTGGAGCGCGTCGCTGACCGAATTGTCTTCGTCGGTGGTCGCCCCCGCGGCCTCGCGGCGCAACTGTGCCAGTAGTTCGGCACGGCTCCTGGTCGCCGGGCGCACGCGACCATGCGCGATCAGCCGCGCTCGCGCGTCGTCCTCCGGCTCGACCGGAACGATCCGGCCGATGACGCGCCCGCGCTCGGTGATGTCGACGGCTTCGCCCGCCTTGACGAGGGCAAGGCACCGCGCGGTGTGATGCGAGAGCTCGCGTACCGGAACTGTGGCCATGTCAGCGATTGTGACACATTTTCGTACCACGGTCACGTCTCAGCTCATCGCGGTCCGCACGAAGGTCGAGGCGAGGTGGAGGTTGTTGACCGGGTTCATGTCGGTGCTCTGGGTGGAGGCGTGCAGGAACGAGGTGATCAGGGCCAGGCGGCGGGGTGCCTCGAACACGACGGTGTAGGTCCTGGTCTCGCCCGCTTCCAGGGTCGGCAGGCGGAATCGGAGGTGGGTCGGCTGGGTCTCGCCGCCGCCGGGATCGAGAAGTCGACCCCAGCCCTGGGTCGAGAGCCTGGCCTCGACCCCGCTCGCCTGCCTGCCGCCGACATTGGTGACGGTGACCGTCGCCGTCACCCTGGATCCGGGGTCCGCCGTGCGTGGCACGTCCAGGTGGACGCCGACGTCGGCCGGATGGTCGCCCGGTGACTGGCCCGCCTTCAGCACCCACAGCGTCATCGTGCCGCGACTCGGCGCCACCCCCGCATCGACGTCGCCGGAAAAATCGGCGGTGACCAGATGGGTACCGAAACCGAGGTGCGAGACGTCGACGTCGCGGGCGATGGCGATGCCGTTGTCGACCGGGACCGGCGCGCCCAGCGGCTTGCCGTCGGCGGAGAACTGGACGGTGCCGGTGTCGATCTCGCCTGCGGGGTCGCGGGTCACCGTGGCGGTGAGGTCGAGTTGTTCGAAGTAGGTGACCGGGTTGTGGTTCGCGCTCACCCTCGTCGTCGAGGTCGCGGTATAGACGGTGAGTTCGGCACGGCCGCTGGACTGTTCGTACACGTCGTCACCGAGGTAGTGCGCCTCGACCGTCCCCGAGCCTGCCCGCAGCGGCGGCGAACTCGCGGTGCCGTCCGCGCCGAGTGGCACCGGATCGCCCAGCGGGGAGCCGTTCTGTGCGAACTGGATCGCGCCGGTTGGTTCGGGAGCGTCCGGCTTCGGCGTGGGCACGGTGACGGTGGCGCCGACGACCGCACCGGCGAGGACCGGCGGCGGTGGCAGCGTCAGATGGACCTCGGTGGGCACCTTCACCGGTTGCACCAAAACCCCGACACTGCCGAAGACCGGCGCGAACACCCGGCTCGGGTCGTCGGCGAGATAGGTCGCGAGCACGTGATGGGCGCCGGGCCGCAGACCGTCGATCGCGGGCAGCGTCGCGACTCCGTCGACCAGCTCGATCGGCCCCGGCGTCGCGACACCGTCGATCTCGAAGCGCACGTGCCCGGCCGGCGTCCCGAACGCCGGTGCGGTTCCCGGCTTCTGGCTCACCTTCGCGCTGAAGCTGACCGGTTCCCCGACCCGAGCGATGTGGTTCGGCGCGCTGGTGGTGACCTCGATCTCGGTCGGCACCTGGTCGTCGCGCAGCCGGAACACCGCGCCGCCGATCAGGTGGGCTGGATCGTCGGTGGCCGAGGCCCCGACCAGGAATCCGCCGGGCAGTTCGCCCTGCCGCGTGGCGGCCAGCGCGGTCAGGTTCACCTGGGCGTAGCCGTCGGCGTCGGTGGTCGCCCGGATCGTGTCGGCGCCGTTGTCGAAGACGGCCGCCGGCGGTTGACCCGCGGGCATCGCGAAGGTGATCGACTTGCCCGCCTGCGGTCCGTGGATCGCGTCGACGAACCGCACCCGCAGCGGTTCGGCGAAAGGCTGACCCGAGTAGGCGCTCTGGCTGTTGCCCGAGATCAGTTCCACCCGGCTGCGTTTCGACGGAATCGGGACGATCAGCTGCACCTTGCCCTCGTTGAGCCGATCCCGATTGCCGTGGCTGCCGTCGGGCCCGTTGTAGAAATGCGGCGGCTGGTTCGCGACACTGTCGACAGCGGACTCCCCGCCGCCACCGCCGCCACCGCCACCGTCGTTGCCGTCCTGCGCGCCGTGGCCCTTGCCGCCACCGTGGCTGCCGCCACCGCCGCCACCGCCACCGCCGCCGGTGGAGCTGCCGGTGGCGTGCCCGCCGTGCGTGCCACGCTCGCTGCCGCCCTCGCCGCCGAAGCCGCCACCGAACCCGCCGCTGGTGCCGTCGCCCGGCTGGGGCCCACCGCTGCCGCCGTCACCGCCGTCCGCGCTGAACCCGTTGCCACCGCCGCCGCCACCGCCCCCGGCGACGACGATCGCCCGGTTGTCGGAGGACGGCCGCGTGCCGCAGTCGGCGCCGTTCTGGCTCACCGCCGACGCACCGCCGCCACCCGCACCGCTGTAGGACGCGCCGGAATCGGCGGTGCCGCGATCACCGCCGGTCCCGTAACCCCAGCCGCCGTTCGGCCCGCCGTAGTGGCCGACATCGATCTTCAGCTGTTTGCGCTCCTGCACGGCGATCACCGCCTGCACACCGCTGCCCGCGCCACCGGTGCCGACGTCGCCGAAATCGTGCCCGCCGCCCGCGCCCGACCCACCGAGCACATCGGCGAAGATCTCGTCGACGCCGTCGCCGACGCAGTAGTACTGCGCGGATTCGCCGTGCACGCCGAAGGTCGTCGTGCGGACACCGTCGGCCGAGGTGAGGAACAGGACGTAGCCGTCGCCGGAGACCGACGCGGTGGTCACGCTCGCCTTCGACAGGCTCGGCGACGCGTACGAGGTACCTCCGCCGCCGCCCGCGCCACCGGCGCCCGGCGCCGCGTGTGGACCGTGCGTGATCGGCGTCTCCGGTGCCGCGGCGCCGCCGCAGCCGCCGCCCTGCCCGGCGCCACCGAGGTAACCACCGCCACCGCCACCACCGCCGCCACCCCCTCCAGTCTTGTCGAACGTGTGGCCGTCGCCGCCCGCGCGCGGACCACCGCAGGTGAGCCCGCTCGGCGTGGTGCCCGCCGGATTGTTCTGGCCCGCACCGCCGGTCCACGGCGGGCCCTCCTCCCAGCCGACCGCCGCGCTGCCGTCGCCACCGTCACCGCCGTCGCGTCGCGAGCCGCCGCCGCAGTAGAAGAACGTCGAATCCTGCACGGGCGAGACGGAATAGCAGTCGGGCGCGTTGCCGCCCGCCCCGCCACCGCCGCCCGCGACAAGCACCGGCGCGTTGTCGGGTCCGAGCACCGCCGAGGCGCCGCCACCGCCGCCGCCGTCCCACCCGCTCGAGTAGACCGTCCCGAAATTCGTCAGCTGGTCGACGGCTTCGCCTCTCGCGCCGCCGGCGGCGTACGGCGAGAATCCGCCGTTCTCGCCACCCGCGCACCCGACCTGCACCTGGAACTCCTGCTCCGGGGTCACCCGCAGGCCGCCGCTGACCTGTCCGCCGAGCCCGCCGATGCCGGTGAAGTTCGGGTTCGGTGTCTGGCCCTGCCCGCCGACGGCCTCGATGTAGAGGCTCGTGGTGCCCGCGGGGACCCGGTAGGTCTGGGTCCGGTCGCTGCAATAGAACACGTCGATCGACAGGCCCGACTGCGGGTCCTCGAAATGGTCGGAGGCGCGCGCGGCAGCCGGGCCGGGCGGCTGGGACCGCGCGAGCGTCGAGGTGCCGAGGACGAGCACCACCCCGAGCAACGCGGCCACCCACGCGTGAGCCGCAGTCCGTCCGGCCATGCCAGAACTCCGTTCGCCAGCGCCGTTGCTACGAAACTTGCCGAAACGGTAGCGGTGGTTGTCGCCTCAACCCGCCAGCGACGCGCATATTTCTGCAGGTCATCGCGGCTGTGAGCAGTTCGGATCCGCGGTCGCGGGGTGCCGGGACGCGGCGCCGAGTAAGTTCGGCTCCGTCGGCACGCGGCCGACCCGACGACAGGGGACACGGTGCGCGATCGGGGCACGATACGAGGGGCACGTACCGCCGCAACGGCTTTCGCGGTCGCGGCGCTCGCCGCCGGATGCGCGCTCGGCGACAAGGTCGAGGGCACGGCGACGAGCTCACTGGACTCGTTCGCCCCGTCCGCGGGCAACCAGGACCCGTCCCGCGAGATCGCCGGCGTGACGATCACCGAGTTCCCGCCCGGTCTGCACGTCATGAGCACCCAGCGGGTCGCCTATCCCACCGTGCCGCCGCTCGGCGGTCCGCACGACAGCGCGTGGGCGGCCTGCGACGGGGTCGTGTACGACACCGGTGTCCGCACCGAGAACGTGGTGCACTCGCTGGAACACGGCGCGGTGTGGATCGCCTACGACCCGGCCCGGGTCACCGGTGACGACCGCGCGGCGCTCGCGGCCAGAGTCCTGGACCGGCCCTACACCCTCATGTCACCGATTCCCGGCATGGCCGACCCGATCTCGCTGCAGTCGTGGGGCCATCAACTGAGACTCGACAGCGCCGACGACCCCCGGATCGACCAGTTCATCGTCGCACTGCGCGAAAACCCCTACACCACACCGGAACCGGGCGCGACCTGCTCGAATCCCATCTTCGATCGCCAGAACCCGCCACCGTACGACCCGACGCCGCCTGGCCCGGACGCCATGCCGATGAACTAGCCGGTCATGTCGAACTGCGCGGTGACCTTGCTCGGCCGGACCCGGACGACGAGCTCGCCCGGCACCCCGTTGCGCTTGCCGAACTCCTCGGCGCGATCGGCGCCCATGTAGCGCCCGCCGATCTCGGTCGCGGTCCGCAGTAGTTCGTCGAGATCCTCCGACACCGTCACCGTGCCCTGCACGGTGACCAGCCCGTACGGCGGTTCCTCGAGATCCACGCACACCGCGATGCGCGGATCGCGCGCGAACGCCCGCGCCTTGGCCGAGGTCTTGCCGGTGTTGAAGACAAGCTCGTCACCTTCGACGATGAACCAGACCGGGG
Source organism: Nocardia neocaledoniensis (assembly GCF_029868625.1). GTDB lineage: Bacteria > Actinomycetota > Actinomycetes > Mycobacteriales > Mycobacteriaceae > Nocardia > Nocardia neocaledoniensis_A. The sequence goes on from NZ_JARWOJ010000232.1 coordinate 27,782, forward strand.
TGATCAGTGGACGGCCGTCGGCGGCGACATAGGCCACCTTGGCCGTCCGCGTGCCGTGGGACAGGAACTCGCGGACCCGGGGATCGGAGAGAGATGCCATGCGGATCAGCGTAGGCGCGCCCGCACCCCGATGCCCGGCCCGAAACGCCAAGCCGGTCAGAGCGCGCCTTGCTCGCGCGCGGTGGCGACGGCCGAGGTCCGGGACTTCACCCCGAGCTTGGTGTAGATGTGCACCAGGTGCGATTTCACGGTCGTCTCGCTCAGGAACAGCTGCTTGGCGATGTCCCGATTGGACAACCCGGCCGCGACCAGCCGCAGCACCTCGACCTCACGCGGGCTGAGGGTGGTGTCGGCGCGGCGGACCCTGGTCATGAGTCGCGAGGCGACCGTGGGTGACAGCACGCTCTCCCCCACCGCGGCCGCGCGTACGGCGGCGAGCAGTTCGGCGGGTGGGGTGTCCTTGAGCAGGTAGCCGACCGCACCCGCCTCGATGGCGCCGAGGATGTCGGCATCGGTGTCGTAGTTGGTGACCACGAGGACCTCGGGCGGCCCCGGCAGCGCGCGCAGGCTCGCCGTCGCGGAGGCGCCGGTGCGGCCGTCGCCGAAGCGCAGGTCCATCAGCACCAGGTCGACCGGGTTCGCCGCGCAGAAGGCCACGGCCGCGTCGGCGTCGGCTACATCGCCGACGACGCAGATGTCCTCCGCGGCCTCGAGCAGGGCGCGCAGACCGGCCCGCACGATGGCGTGGTCGTCGGCGAGCAGCAGCCGGATCACGTGGCGGCTCCCAGGGGGAACGACACGGTGACGGCCGTGTGCCCGGGTTCCGATTCGATCGTCATCCGCCCACCCTGCTGCTCGACGCGACTGCGCATGGCGGCCAACCCAAATGCCCCGGAGCGTGGCCTGCGCAGGATCTCGGCATCGATGCCGACGCCGTCGTCGACGATATCGAGGTGCACATCGGTGCCGTCGTAGGTGAGGGTGACCCGCATGCGCGCGGCGGCGGCGTGCTGCACCACATTGGCGACGGCGCTCTGCGCGATCCGTACCAGGGCCGCCTCCATCGGCATCGGCAGCCGTTCCGGCTCGCCTTCGACCAGCAGCTGCGTCGCCAGGGTGGCCGACCGCGCCCGCTCACAGATGCGTTCCAGCGCCTCGGCCAGCGATTGCCCGTCCAGTGCGGCGGGCGCCAATTCGTCGATGAGCCTGCGGGTTTCGGCCAGGTCCGCGGCGGCGGTCTCGCGCGCGAGCTGGATCCGGTCCAGCGCGGGGTGATCCGGCGCGGCCTGTTCGGCGGCGTGCAGGAGCAACTGGATGCTGCTGAGCCCCTGGGCCACGGTGTCGTGGATTTCCTTGGCCAGCCGCTCCCGTTCGGCGAGCTTGCCCGCGGTTCGTTCTCGCTCGGCGAGAACCGCTCTGGTGCTGAGCAATTCGTCGATCAGCCGTTCCCGTTCCACCGCTTCGCGACGCAGCGCCTGATACCCGAGCCCGATCCCGATGGCCACCGCCGCGCCGAGCACGGGTCCGACAACCGCACCCACCGACCAGCCGCGATGGGCCGCGAACCCGGCCACTCCGAGCGCCGTGGCCAGCACGACCGCGACCAGGCTCCACGGTCGCGGCAGCAGGTGCAGATAGACGAAGAACAAGCCGAAGGCGAGATACACCGCGTCGGGAGTGAGCCCGAGCAGGGCCAGCCAGAGCACGGTGAGCGCGGCCAGCCAGAGCACGGTGAGGCGCGAACTCCACAGCAGCGCGGCATGATTCGGCGGTATCTCGCCTATCCGATCCGGCGTCGTGTCCGAGGTTTCCGGAACCCGCGCGACTCCCGGCCCCGGCACGGTCGCGCTCCCCCGCGCGTCTCGTTCGCCGACGGCGGCCCGACCTCCCGGCACCCGGCGATCTCCCCCTCGCCGAGGCAGTTCGGTCCCCGCGAAGTAGACGACCAGCCAGACCACCGTCAACCCCACCACGAGGGCGCCGTGTCCACCGCCGCCGGGCAGCAGCGCGCGCACCGCCACCACGGCGGCGAGCACCGTCACCAGCACATGCAGGCCGAGCCGCAGTGTGGTGACGACCGGGGTCAGCGGGGACGATCGCACTCGACCAGCTTATGTGCGGCTAACGGACCGGCATCCATCGAAAGGTGTAATCGCGGGCCGACCTTGGATGGACCGGGTTTCGTGCGGCGGTGCGATGGCGCGACCGGCGCGTCCGGCGAGAGTGGAGGCATGTTCGTCGCACTCCGAGATCTGCGGGCCGCCCGCGGGCGGTTCCTGTTGATCACCACGGTCGTCCTGCTGGTCGCCGTGCTGGTCAGTTTCCTCAGCGGGCTCACCGCCGGGCTGGCGCACCAGAACATCTCCGCGGTCCAGGGCCTGCGCGCCGACCAGGTGGTGTTCGCCGAGACCGGCGCCGACCCGTCCTTCGACTCCTCGGTGCTCACCGAGGAGCAGATCGCGCGATGGCGGGCGATGGGCGGGATCGAGGTCAGCCCGATCGGCATCTCGCGCGCCCGCGCCGAACACGCGGGCGCGAGCCCGGAACAGGTCGCGGTGTTCGGCGGCGACCCCTCGGCGTTCAGCAATCACCCTGCTACCGCTCCCGGTGCGGTGGTGCTGAGCGCGGGCGCGGCGCGCGCACTGGCCGCGGGCACCGGCGACACCGTGGTGCTGGCCGGGCACGAGTTCACCGTCGCCGATGTCGCCGGGGACGAGTGGTACAGCCACACCCCGGTGGTCTGGACGAGCATGGCCGACTGGCAGGCCGCCAGCCCCCGCGCGGGAGCCGCGACCGTGCTCGCCGTGCTCGGCGACGACCCGCGCAACGGTATCGACGCCGAAGCGGGCACGCGCACGGTCCCCGCCGGCGACGCCGTCGAGGCGATCGGGTCGTATCAGGCCGAGAACAGCTCGCTCACCCTGATGACGGTGCTGCTGTTCGCCATCTCCGCGCTGGTGATCGGCGCCTTCTTCACCGTGTGGACCGTCCAGCGGCAGCCGGATGTCGCCACGTTGAAGGCACTCGGCGCGACCACGGGTTCGCTGGTGGTCGACGCGCTCGCCCAGGCCGCGATCGTGCTGATCACCGGTGTCGTCCTCGGCCTCGGCATCACCGCGACGGCCTCGCTGTTCCTCGGCGACGCCATGCCGTTCGTGCTCTCGCTCTCGACCACCCTGGTGCCCGCGCTCGCCCTGATCGCGCTCGGTCTCGCCGGTGCGGCGTTCGCACTGCGCTTCCTGTTCACCACCGATCCGCTGACCGCGCTCGGCGCGACCCGCTGAAGGACCTCCCATGGCGCTCACCCTCACCGATGTCACCCTCACCTATCCCGACGGCTCGGACCGGCTCACCGCGCTCGACCGGGTGAACCTGTCCGTGCCCGCGGGCACGATCGCCGCCGTCACCGGCCCGTCCGGGTCGGGAAAATCGAGCCTGCTCGCCGTCGCGGCGACCCTGATCCGGCCGGATACGGGCTCGGTCATGCTCGAAACAGACTCCGGCGGTGTGGATCTCGCCGGGTTGCGCAGGCGGGCGGCGGCCACGATCCGGCGCTCCACGATGGGCATCGTCTTCCAGCAGCCCAATCTCATTCCGGCACTGACCGCGGTGGAACAGTTGGAGGTCACCGCGCACCTGGGTGGGCGGCACTCCTTCTTCCGGACATCGGCCCGCCGCAAAGAAACTCGCTCCCGCGCAAACGAACTCCTCGACGCCGTCGGCCTGTCCAGCCATGCGCACAAGCGCCCGGCGCAACTCTCCGGCGGACAGCGCCAGCGCGTCAACATCGCCCGCGCCCTGATGAACGACCCCGCCCTGCTCGTCGTCGACGAACCGACCAGCGCCCTGGACTCCGAACGCGGCGCCGCCATCATCGACCTCATCACCACCATCGCCCACGACCACCGCGCCGCCACCATCCTGGTCACCCACGACCCCACCCACCTGCACCGCATGGACGCGGTCTACCGCATGACCGACGGCCGCCTGGCCCGCGTGGAAACCCCGGTCAGCACAGCCTGACCCAGCGGCGGCCGGGACATGATTCCCACTACGCCGGATCGGTCGAGCCGCCCGCGCGATTGGTGGCAACGGCCAGCACCATCAGATCCGGAAAGTGCCGAACATCGAGATCCGTGAGGTCACGGATCCGGCTCAACCGGTTGTCGATGGTGTTCGGGTGCACGTGCAGCGCGTCGGCGGTGCGGCGACGATCGAGGTCGTTGTCGAAATAGGCCAGCAGCGTGTCGACCAGGTCGTGCCGCGCGCGAAGGGGCGCGCAACGCCGCAACAGGACCGGGAGCGAGGCACTCTCATGTGCGAGGTGGTGTTCGAGAGCGATGTCCTCGATCGAACTGACCATGCCCGTACGGCCGATCCGCACCGCGATGGCCAGCACCTCGGCGGCCAGGGCCGCAGCTCGTGGCAGGTCGTCGGCGCCGTTCGCCGTGGCGACCGCGGCCGTGACCGGCACGGAGTGCGCGTCTTGAAGTTCACCGATCACTTCGTCGAGCGCCCGCGGCGGACAACTCGTGATGAGGCGTGCCGATCGTCCCCGGACATCGGCGAGCCACAGCCCCTCCACGCCGCGCTGTAGCGTCGCGCGAACCCGCCTGGACTTCCTGATCGCCGCGATCGTCCGCGTCTGCTCCGAGCCGGTCTGCTCGGCCAAGGTCGGACCGATATCGACAAGCACCACCACCGGATGCTCGGGTACGGTCCCCGGCCCGTCGTCGAACGGGTAGTCGACCCCGTCGAGGTGGTGGGCGATCAGCCGGGCTTCTCGCCCGTCCTGCGCCGCGATCACGTCGCGGGAGGTGCGGTCGTAGGCGATGACCGCGTCCAAGATCACGGCGTCGTAGACCTCGCGCACACGTGCCAGCGCGGGTGCCGCCGTCGCCTGGTCCGCGAGCCGGTCGTCCAATGCCTCCGTGAGCGCTTCCAACCCGAGCTGCCAGCAGTGCAGGTAGTTGCGCAGTGGTAGGCCCTCGGCGACTCGGTCGTTGCCGCGCACCAGCACGTCGCGCATGAGTCCGTTGACGTCCAGATCGGCGTCGAGCACGGCGCGCAACGCGGTGTCGATGAACGTTCGCACGGTGTGCAGGCTCTCCCGATACAGGTGGTCGGGCACAGTCTCCGGGGTGTACAGCGGGGTTTCGTCGACGTACCGGTCGATGACGGCGCGGGCCAGCGCCGATGCGTCGCGCCGCAGCGATCGCACCGCAGAGGACACGTCGTGTTCCGCCATCGAACTCCCAGCCAAGCGACGTTCCTCCTCTGTGACGCGTCACACACAGCGCCTGCGCGATGTGTGACGTACAGCGATGTTACCGACGTCACCGAGGCTGGATGCTGGGTCGCACCTCGCTCGTCGAGGCCGACACCCAGACCCGACAAGGACAGCCATGCCAGACATCACGCCCGATCACCTGCCGCTGTACGGGATCACGGTCATCGACTTCGGGCAGTACATCGCCGCTCCCGGAGCGACCCAAACCCTCGCCGATCTCGGGGCGGAGGTCATCAAGGTGGAGAACCCGCGCGGCGACCAAGCACGTTCGATCGGTTCCTACGGTGACTCGATCATGCGCGCCTACAACCGCCGCAAGAAGTCGGTCGTGGTCGACCTGAAATCCGAGACCGGCCTGGCTCAGGCGAGAGCGCTGATCCGCACCGCCGACATCGTCGTCAGCAACCTCAGGCCCGGCGCGATGGATCGGCTCGGTCTGACGATCGACGCGATCCGCGCGCTGAACCCATCGGTGATCTATGCCGAGGTCACCGGGTTCGGCAAGAACGGGCCGTCGCGTCAGCGGGTCGGCCTGGACATCGCCGCTCAAGCCGAGTCCGGGCTGATGTACGTGACCGGCGAGCCCGATCGCGAGCCGCAACGGGTGGGCGTGCCGGTGATCGACCACGCCGCCGCCTACGTCCTCGCTCAAGCGCTGCTCGCGTCCCTCTTCCGCCGAGAGCGCACCGGCGCCGGTGACCACATCGAGGTCTCGCTCCTGGATGTGGCGCTCGATCTCCAGTCGGTGAACTGGGGCGACTACAGCGTCGGCCGGAAACCGGTCAGACAGGGCAACGGGCAGGCTGCCGCCGCGCCTGCCGCCGACCTTTTCCCCACGGCGGACGGCTCGATCGTGGTCTCGGCCTATACCGACGACAAGTTCGCGGCCCTGTGCACGCTCGCGGGGCTGCCGGGCATGTCCGCCGACCCCCGCTTCCGTGACAACGCCCGACGCGTCGCGAACCGTACCGAGCTGCTTGCCGCGCTGCGCCCGTTCTTCGCCCCCCTCGCCACCGAAGACGCCGTCGCACTGCTGACCGATGCCGGGATCGTCTCCGGCGCCGTGCGGTCCTACGACCAGGCACGAGCGGCCGAAGACGTCGTGGCGTCCGGAATCTTCGTCCAAGCGATCGACCCTGACGGCGAGCGATACACCATTCCCGGTCTGCCCTATCAGGCGGCCAGCGTTCCGCGAACCGGCGACGGCGGCGGCGTCCCCCCGCTCGGCTCGGACAGCGAACGGATCCTCAGCAGCCTCGTGGTCGACTGACCGGCCCACCCAGGAGGACTTCTCATGTTCAAATCCACGACCACGGTCAAGTTCACCGACCTCGCGAACTCGATGATCGACACTCCGGCGATACGGCGCCAGGGGTGGATGGTCACGATCCTGCTGATGCTGTTCATGTTCGTGAATTTCGCGGACAAGGTGGTCGTCGGCATCGTCGGCGTCGAACTGCAACGGGACCTCGGCATCTCGGCGGGGCAGTTCGGTCTGCTCCAGAGCGTGTTCTTCTGGACGTTCGCGATCGGGGCGCTCGTGCTCGGCTCGCTCGGCGGCAGGGTGAGCGCGAAGTGGCTGCTCACCGGCCTGGTAGCGCTATGGGTGCTGAGCCTGATCCCGCTCACCGGACTGTTCCCGGTCTCGTTCGTCGTCATCCTCGGCGCGCGCATGCTGCTCGGGTTCGCCGAGGGGCCTGCGGGCGCCCTCTCGCAACAGATCGCCCACACCTGGTTCGTGCCGAAGCGTCGTTCGCTGCCGTCGTCGGTCGTCATCATGGGCGCCTCGATGGGCCCTCTGATCGCCGCACCCGTGCTGACCTGGGTTCTGCAGAGCTACGGTTGGCAGGCCACCTTCCGGGTGCTGATCGTCATCGGCCTCGTCTGGGTCGTGCTCTGGTTCCTGTTCGGTAAAGAGGGCCCGGCGGCCAACGCCCCGAGCCCGGTCGGTGAGACGGAGGACTCCGTGCTGCCGGAGACCGCGCCATTGCGCGCGCTCTGGATGCGCCCCACGGTGTTCGGCATCGCCTTCTTCGCCTTCTGCTCGTACTGGGCGACCTCGCTGAAAGTGAGCTGGCTGCCGGTCTACCTGCGCCAGGGCCTGCACTACAGCGCCGCCGAGACCGGATACCTGGTCACGCTGCCTTTCGCGGCGGCGGTGATCCTCACCTTCCTGGTCGGGCTGATCTCGTCGCGCATGATGCTGCGCGGCGTCACCTCGCGCAAGGCCAGGGTGATTCTGTGCGCGGGTCTGCTGGCCGTCGGCGGCGTGTGCATGATCGGTTTCACGCTGTTGCCGGTCGGCATCCCGCAGATGGTTCTGATCACCTTCGCGTTCTCGCTCAACACCGCGGCCTGGGGACTCGCGTTCTCGGTGCTGTCCGACGTGGTGCCGAGCAAGCGGCGCGCCTCGGTGATGAGCACGATGGTCGCGATCTACAGCCTCGGCGGTGCCGCCGCGCCCCTGCTCATCGGGTGGCTCGTGTCCGGCACCAGCGACAAGGCCCAGGGCTACGGGTACGGCTTCGTGATCGTCGGCCTCATCATGATCGTCGGCGCGGTCTCGGCGTTCGTCTTCGGGCATCCCGAGCGCGATGCCAGGGTCATCATCGACAAGTTCGGCACCAAGCCATGAGCACCGAGCTCGCCGTGCCCGCCGACTCCGATCGAGTACGCAGGCCCCGGTCGGTGTTCTCGGTCGGCGAGGAACCCGACGTTCGGTTTTCCCTCGCCAACGAACGCACCGCACTGGCCTGGGTACGCACCGCGCTCGCGCTCGTCGCCGGCGGGATCACGCTCACCACCGTGGCCGGGATCTCCTCGCTCGCGCCGACGCTGTACGGCCTGGCCGCCCTGTCCTGCGCGGCGGGTGCGGTGCTCGCGGTGGTGGCGCTGCGACGGTGGGCCGAGAACGAGCGCGCGTTGCGCAGACGGGCACCGCTGCCCGCCCCCGTATCCCTGGCCTGGCTCGTCGTCGGCGTCGTGATCGCGTCGAGCGGCCTGGGTGTACTCGCCGCCGTCCAGTGGTTCGGGGCATGACGTGGACCAGGGACTCCAACCGCAACGCACCGCTCTCGCCTGGCAACGCACCTGCCTGGCGGCCTACCTCGGGGCGATCACGCTCGGGTTCGCCGCCATGCGCCATGACGCTCCGCTGGTCTCTGCCCCGGCCCTGCTCGTCGGCGTCGCGGTGGCGGCCATCGGGGTCAGGTGGATCCCACGGGGCCGGGAGCGCGCTCCCGGCGGGCAGACCATCTGGCGGCTACTCGGCGGCGTGGTCACGACCGTCGTCGGGTTGGCCGTACTCGGAGTCGTCCTCAGCGTCGATTCCCTGCTCCGCGTGGCGTGAACCCGCGGGGCACCTCACCGATCACCCGATCTCGAAAGGACGACACCATGCCGGAGATCACGAGCGCACCTCCCGCGCCGAAACCACACGCCGATCGACTGCTCGACGCATCCACCGACGCGTTCCGGCTCGGCTTCGAAGCGTATGTCTGGGCGTACCCGCTGGTCCTGATGGCGCGCACCAGGAACGCGCTGCTCGACCCGAACCGGCGGCACCCGAGCCACCTCAACCGTCTGCGTACCGTGCCCCGATTGCTGACCGACCGCGATCACGAGGTCGTCAAGCCCAACAACGACACGATCTACGTGATCGCGTGGCTCGATCTCAGCGCCGGTCCCGTCACCCTCGCGGTCCCGGCCGTGTCCCGCTACTACGGCCTCCAATTGCTCGACCACTACACCGAGACCTGGGGCTATGTCGGCACCCGCGCGACGGGATCGGGGCCGGGCGTGTTCACCATCGCCGGACCAGACTGGTCGGGACCGACGCCGGCCGGGACCACCCTGCTCACCGCCCCGACGAACACGGTGTGGCTGCTCGGCCGGGTGCTGGTCGAGGGGCAGCACGACCTGCCGGAGGCGAAGCGGGTCGCCGACTCGTTTCAGCTCACCGGTCCGGAGATACCGACGCCGGACCTGGGCCCCGCCCCGTCTCCGCACACCGTGCACACCGCGGGCCTCGGCTTCTTCGACGAACTCTGTGCCGCGTTGGACGGCAATTCGCCCCCGGCCGCCGACGCCGACCTGGTAGCCCGGCTCGCGGCCGCCGGAATCGGAGTCAGCCGTACCCCGAGCCGCGAGATCGCGGACCCGGCGATCCGGGCCGCGCTCGCGGCCGCGGTGACAGCGGCGCACGAGTGTCTGGTCGCGAGCGACCGGGGGCTGTCCGCGAGCGGCGGCGACTGGCGCTACGACCTCGATATCGGTCGCTACGACGGCGACCATCTGCTGCGAGCGGTGGTGGCGCTCAACGCGCTCGGCGCACTCACCGCGGAGGAGGCGACGTATGCGAACGCGGGCAGCGACAGCGCCGGACACCGCCTCCACGGCGGCAATCGGTATGTACTGAGGTTCGCTGCCGACCGATTGCCACCCGTCGACGGATTCTGGTCGTTGACGATGTACGACCAACACGACTTCCTGGTGCGCAATCCGATCGACCGGTTCGCGATCGGTGACCGGACCGAGGGGCTGCGCTACGGATCCGACGGCTCGCTGGAGATCCATATCGCGCACGAACGGCAGGCCGACGACCTCAACTGGCTGCCCGCCCCCGACGGACCCTTCCAGCTCACCCTCCGGTTCTACCTGCCGCGCCGCCAGATCCTCGACGGTGAGTACGTGGTCCCCTCGGTCGAGCGGGTCTGAACGGTATGAAGACGGGGCGGCGGACGAGATGCCCGCCGCCCCGATCTGTCTCGGTCCGGTCAGCGTTTCCGCAGCGGCGGAACCACGTATTCCCCGTTCAGCAGCGCGCCGGTGGGGAGATAGCAGCGCAGGGTCACCTCGAAGGGCCCCTCGGGCGCGGGCAGCCAGTTGACGCCGTCGGGCTGCCGGGCATGCGAGAACACGATCTCCAGTGAACCGTCGTCCTCGTACCGGATGCCGGGTGTGCGGTCGCCGATCGAATACCGGCCGATCGAGTTCTCCACCAGGAAATTCCGCTCGTCGTACATGGTGAGCGACCAGAACCCGAAATCCTGGCCCACCGGCGGGAGTTCATCGGGTCCGAAGCGCAGGACGTAGGTTCCGGTGCCCACCAACCGATCCCCGTCCGCGTCGCGCTTGGTCGTCGGATAGATCGCCTCGGCGGCGGTGAGCGCACCGAGGCCGCGCAGCGCGATGGCCGCGCGCAGCAGGTGATCGCGGCCGTAGTTGCCGAGGCGGGTGCTGTAACTCCACCCGGGCGCCGTCGTCGCACCGCCGTAGGACTCGAGCCATTCGTGCGCCGCGCCGACCGACGCGCTCAGCGCCGCCCGCACGACCGGGTCAGTGATGTCCTCGGAGGGGGTGCGGCCGGGACCCACACCGACCGCGGCGAGTTCGTCGAGCAGGTCCGCGTCCTCGGCGGGTGGCGGATCCGAGGCCAGCACCGCGGACAGCTCGTCGAAGAACCCGAGGCCCGATTCCGCGACGGTGTGCGGTGAGCGCGCTGGCCCGCCGGACGCCGTGGCGGAGGGCGGACCGCTCAGGGTGTAGCCCTGGATGATCTCGATGGCGGCCGGAAGGTCCTCTGGCCCGTCGACCAATGTGCGCCCGAGCAGCCACACGTGATCGGTGGGCGACCACAGCAGCCGCGCGCCGTCGAGGGCAGGCTCCGACGCCCGGGGTCCGGCGATGACGAAGGTCCCGCCCGACGAGCCCGTCGTCCTGCTGCCGATGTAGGCCCAGGTGTTCGTGTACGCGTCCATGAAGTGGAGGCTGTGATATCTGGCCACCGGCGGGACCGTCAGCGTGACGGGACCATTCGCCAGATTCACCCACGCCCAGGAGTACAGGGTGTCGTTGTTCGGCTTGACGATGATGTGTTCGCGATGGTCGTAGAGCTTGGTGCTGTGCGAGAAGGTGTTCGGGGGGAACGAGTCGTCCCGTGTCGGATCGGTGGCGTAGTCCCGGGTGCGCGCCGTGATCACCGGCGGATATCCCCACAGGTATGCCCGGATGCCGAGGTCGAACGCGCGCGCGCCGGTCGCCGCGGCCGACCTGATCGGATCCCCGCGCCGACCGGCACCGGCGGGAGTTGTCGTCGAGGTAGTCATGCACCCACTTTCTCGGCCAGGTCGGCCCGGGAACAGCCCACTTCGTCACAGGTCGAGTCCGGGTTAGGTGTGCTGCGCCCACAAGGCCGAGCGCGGTCGGGGCGCGCCCGAGAAGACCCGGTGGGCCGGGTCCGCCGGCCGGAGGAGACTTGGCGGATGGACGACGCGCAGCGAGTGCTCGTGGTGGACGCGGCCAACGTCGTCGGCTCCCGGGCCGACGGCTGGTGGAAGGACCGTGCGGGAGCCGCCCGGCGCCTCCTGGGGGAACTGGCCGAACTGGCGACCCGGCTTCCGGAGTCGACCGAGCTGATCGTGGTTCTGGAGGGCGCCGCCAAGCGCGCGGTCGACGGCACCGAACCGAGCGCACCGCGCATGACGGTCGTGCCGGCCGATGGTTCCGGTGACGACACGATCGTCGAGGTGGTGTCCGCGTCGAAGACTCACGACATCACCGTCGTCACCGCCGACCGCGAACTCCGCTCCCGAGTCGAAGCCCACGGCGCCGCGACCGTCGGGCCCACGTGGCTCCGAGACCAACTGACCTGAACAGCGACTCACCGATCTGCAGGGACGATTCGCGCGATCGGCTTCCCATGATCTGTCACCGTCACCGTTCGCCCTCCTCAGGTGGCTATGCACCCAGCGCGGCCATGGCCATTCGGCGCAGCACCGGACGGGCCTTGGCCATGCTCGCCGGGGGCGCGCTGTGCGGGGTGGAGTTGAGCAGGCCGAAGGCGCCGTGGGCTTGGACGCGGGCGGTGTCCTCGGCGAGGCCGGGGTGCACTTCGCGCAGTACCTGGACCCAGATCTCGACGTATTGGCGCTGGGTGCGCCGAAGGGTGCGGCGGTCGGTGGCGGGGACGTTGTCGAGGTCGCGGTCCTGGATGCGGATCAGTTCCGGGTCGCCGAAGGCGAAGTCGAGATGGAAGTCGACCAGGCCCTCTAGCGCCTCGTCGGCCGAGCGCGCCGCGGCGACGACCGCGCGGCCGCCGGCGAGCAGCCGCTCGCTGACGCCGACGAGCAACTCGACCAGCAGCGCCTCTTTGCTCGCGAAGTGCCGGTAGACGGCGGGGCCGCTGATGCCGACGGCGGCGCCGAGGTCGTCGAGGCGGACGCCGAAGAATCCGCGGTCGGCGATCAGCCGGGCGCCCGCGTCGAGCAACTGCTCGCGACGCTGGGCTTTCAACGCTTCCCGGCGGGTCACCGGGGCGGGTTCGACCGTGGCCACCTCGACTCGACTCCTTTCACCCGGGTCTGGACAACTCGGTTAGTCAAGATTAACCTGAATTCCAGTTATTGGCGATTAACCGGATGGCAGGATGGCGTGATGACGGTTACGCACGACCTCGACAACGACACCGCGGCGGCGACGACCAACCGGGCCGCGCACGAGGCGTTGGTCCGCGAGCTGCGACAGCGACTGGCGACGACGGCCCTCGGTGGTCCGCAGAAGGCGCGCGAACGGCACGTGGCCAGGGGCAAGCTGCTGCCGCGCGAGCGCGTCGACCAGTTGCTCGACCCGGGCAGCCCCTTCCTGGAGCTGTCCGCGCTGGCGGGCAACGGCATGTACGGCGACGAGTGCCCCGGCGCGGGCGTGATCGCCGGCATCGGCCGCATCGCGGGCCGCGAGTGCCTGGTGCTGGCCAACGACGCGACGGTCAAGGGCGGCACCTACTACCCGATCTCGGTGAAGAAGCACCTGCGCGCGCAGGAGGTGGCCGCGCAGAACAACCTGCCGTGCGTGTACCTGGTGGACTCCGGCGGCGCTTTCCTGCCGCACCAGGACGAGGTGTTCCCCGACCGCGAGCACTTCGGCCGCATCTTCTTCAACCAGGCGAACATGAGCGCCAAGGGCATCGCCCAGATCGCGGCGGTGATGGGTTCGTGCACCGCCGGTGGCGCGTACGTGCCCGCGATGGCCGACGAGGCCGTGATCGTGCGTGATCAGGGCACCATCTTCCTCGGCGGCCCGCCGCTGGTGAAGGCAGCGACCGGCGAGGTCGTCACGGCCGAGGAACTCGGCGGCGGTCTGCTGCACTCGCGCACCTCCGGCGTCACCGACCACCTGGCCGACGACGACCGCGACGCGCTGCGCATCGTCCGCGAGATCGTCGGCACGCTCGGCCCGCGCCCGGAGGCGCCGTGGGAGGTGCTGGCGAGCACGCCGCCCGCCAAGGCCGAGGACGAGCTCTACGACGTGGTCCCGGTCGACCCGCGCACCCCCTACGACGTGCGCGAGGTGATCGACCGGGTCGTCGACGGCGAGGCCGGTTTCCACGAGTTCAAGACCGAATACGGTAAGACCCTGGTCACCGGGTTCGCCCGCATCCACGGTCATCCGGTCGGCATCGTCGCCAACAACGGCGTGCTGTTCGCCGAATCCGCCATGAAGGGCGCGCATTTCATCGAACTGTGCGACAAGCGCAAGATCCCGCTGGTGTTCCTGCAGAACATCACCGGCTTCATGGTGGGGCGCGACTACGAGGCCGGCGGCATCGCCAAGCACGGCGCCAAGATGGTCACCGCGGTGGCGTGCGCGCGGGTGCCGAAGCTGACGGTGGTGATCGGCGGCTCCTACGGCGCGGGTAACTACTCCATGTGCGGGCGCGCGTATTCGCCGCGGTTCCTGTGGATGTGGCCGAACGCGCGGATCTCGGTGATGGGCGGCGAGCAGGCCGCCTCGGTGCTGGCGACGGTGCGCGGCGATCAGCTCGACAGCGCGGGCAAGCCGTGGTCGGCGGAGGATCAGGAGGCCTTCAAGGCCCCGATCCGCGAGCAGTACGAGACCCAGGGCAACCCGTACTACGCGACGGCGCGCATCTGGGACGACGGCGTGATCGCCCCCACCGACACCAGAACCGTGCTCGGACTTGCCCTCTCGGTGTGCGCGCAGGCGCCGCTCGAGCCCGTTTCCTACGGCGTCTTCCGGATGTGAGCGACATGCTGAACAAATCCCACCCCGTCGACTTCGACACCGTCCTGGTCGCCAATCGCGGCGAGATCGCGGTGCGCGTCATCAAGACCCTGCGCGCCATGGGTATTCGCTCCGTCGCGGTGTACAGCGACGCCGACGCGAACGCGCGCCACGTGCGCGAGGCCGACGTGGCGGTGCGCCTGGGCCCGGCGCCCGCGCGCGAGAGCTACCTGTCGATCGAGAAGGTCGTGGACGCGGCGGTGCGCTCCGGCGCCAAGGCCGTGCATCCGGGTTACGGCTTCCTGTCGGAGAATTCGGCGTTCGCCGCCGCGCTGGCCGACGCGGGCATCGTGTTCCTCGGCCCGCCGGCCAAGGCGATCGAGGTGATGGGCGACAAGATCACCGCGAAGAAGACGGTCACCGCGTTCGGGGTGCCGGTGGTGCCCGGCATCGCCGAGCCCGGCCTCACCGACGACCAATTGATCACCGCTGCGGCCGAAGTGGGCTACCCGGTGCTGGTGAAGCCGTCGGCCGGTGGCGGCGGCAAGGGCATGCGCCGGGTCGATCGCCCGGAGGACCTGCCCGCCGCCCTGGTCTCCGCGCGCCGCGAGGCCGGGGCCGCCTTCGGCGACGACACCCTGTTCCTGGAGCGCTTCGTCACCCGGCCACGCCACATCGAGGTGCAGGTCCTGGCCGACAAGTACGGCAATGTGGTGCACCTGGGCGAGCGCGAGTGCAGCTTGCAGCGCAGGCATCAGAAGGTGATCGAGGAGGCACCCTCGCCGCTGCTCGACGCCGCGACCAGGGCCAGGATCGGCACCGCCGCCTGCAATACCGCGCGCAGCGTCGACTACGTGGGCGCGGGCACCGTGGAGTTCATCGTCTCCGCCGACCGGCCCGACGAGTTCTTCTTCATGGAGATGAACACCCGCCTGCAGGTGGAGCATCCGGTGACCGAGATGGTCACCGGTGTCGACCTGGTGGAGTGCCAGGTGCGGGTCGCCGCGGGCCAGAAGCTGGCCCGCACCCAGGACGAGATCCACCTGGTCGGCCACGCGATCGAAGCCCGCGTCTACGCCGAGGACCCCGGCCGCGGCTTCCTGCCCACCGGCGGCACCGTGCTGGCCCTGTCGGAGCCGGAAGGCCTAGGGGTACGGGTGGATTCGGGCCTGTCGGCCGGAACGGTGGTCGGCAGCGACTACGACCCCATGCTGTCGAAGGTGATCGCGCGCGGCACCACCCGCGCCGACGCGCTGGCCGCGCTCGACCGCGCGCTGGAGCAGACCGTGCTGCTGGGCGTGACCAGCAATATCGAGTTCCTGCGCTTCCTGCTCGCCGACGACGACGTGCGGGCGGGCCGCCTGGACACGGCCCTGCTCGACCGCCGCGTCGGCGACTTCGTCCCCGCCCCCGTCACCGACGAGGACTTCATCGCCGCCGCCACCTACCACTGGCTGCGGCGCTGGCCCGCGACCGACGGCGACCTCTGGTCGACCCCCTCGGGCTGGCGGCTCGGCACCCCGGCGCCGACCACCGTCCGCCTCGCGGCAGGCGACCAGGTGCGGCACGTCTTCATCACCGGCACACCGGAATCCGCGACCGTGTGGCTGGCGGGTGAGACCGAGTCCGTGGATACCAGCACCCTGTCGGCCACCCTGCTCGACGACGGGCTCGCCGTCACCGTCGACGGCCTGCGGCGGGTGCTGCGCGTGGCCGAGGCCGACGGCCAGCTCTGGCTCAGCGGCGACGGTCACCTGGCCGTGCTGCGCGAACTCGCCGAGGCGAGCGTGCGCGGCGACGCCGCCCATGTCGGTGATGCCGAGATCCGCAGTCCCATGCCGGGTTCGGTGATCGCCGCGCCGGTCACCGACGGCGCGACCGTCGAGGTCGGCGACCCGGTGATCGTCATCGAGGCCATGAAGATGGAGCACACGCTCACCGCGCCCGTCGCGGGCACCGTCGAGGTGCTGGCGCGACCGGGTGCGCAGGTGACGCTGGATCAGGTGCTGGTCCGCGTCGTCGCCCATCCCACCGATACCGCCGACGCGGCGACCGAACGCGAAGGAATTCCCGCATGACCGACTACCTGTCCACCGGCTCCCTGCCCGAGGAATACCGCCAGCTGGCCCTGACCGTGCGCGACTTCGCCCAGCAGGTCGTCGCGCCGGTGTCGGCGAAACACGATGCCGAGCACAGCTTCCCGTACGAGGTCGTCGCCGGCATGGCCGAGATGGGCCTGTTCGGGCTGCCGTTCCCGGAGGAGTTCGGCGGCATGGGCGGCGACTACTTCGCCCTGTGTCTGGCGCTCGAGGAACTCGGCAAGATCGACCAGAGCGTGGCCATCACCCTCGAGGCGGGCGTCTCGCTGGGCGCCATGCCGATCTACCGCTTCGGCGACGACAAGCAGAAGAACGAGTGGCTGCCCCAGCTCACCAGCGGTCGCGCGCTGGCCGGCTTCGGCCTCACCGAGCCCGACGCGGGCAGCGACGCGGGCGGCACCCGCACCACCGCCGTCGAGGACGGCGAGAGCTGGGTGATCAACGGCGCCAAGCAGTTCATCACCAACTCCGGCACCGACATCACCCGCCTGGTCACCGTCACCGCGGTCACCGGGAACAACGGCGGCAAGAAGGAGATCTCCACCATCCTCGTGCCGACCTCCACGCCGGGGTTCGTCGCCGAACCGGCCTACAACAAGGTCGGCTGGAACGCCTCGGACACCCATCCGCTCAGCTTCACCGATGTCCGGGTACCGAAGGAGAACCTGCTCGGCGAGCGCGGCCGCGGCTACGCCAACTTCCTGCGCATCCTCGACGAGGGGCGCATCGCCATCGCCGCGCTCGCGGTGGGCGCCGCGCAGGGCTGTGTGGACGAGAGCGTGCGCTACGCCAACGAGCGGCAGGCGTTCGGGCAGGCCATCGGCCGCAACCAGGCCATCGCGTTCAAGATCGCCAGAATGGAGGCGCGCGCCCACGTCGCCCGCACTGCCTACTACGACGCGGCCGCGCTGATGCTGGCGGGCAAGCCGTTCAAGAAGGCCGCCTCCATCGCCAAGATGGTCGCCAGCGAGGCCGCGATGGACAACGCCCGCGACGCGACCCAGATCTTCGGCGGCAACGGCTTCATGAACGAATACCCCGTCTCCAGGCACTACCGTGACAGCAAGATCCTGGAAATCGGTGAGGGCACGACGGAGGTGCAGCTGATGCTGATCGCAAGGGAGCTGGGGCTGTGACCGAGCAGCGCAGGGTCGTGCAGCGGGGGCTGTGGTTCGAGGAGTTCGAGATCGGCACGATCTACGAACACCGGCCCGGCCGCACCATCACCGAGGCCGACAACGTCCTGTTCACCACGCTGACCATGAACACCCAGGCCCTGCACCTGGACGCGCACTTCGCCGACGCGCAGCCGCCGTTCAACCAGCGCCTGGTGAACTCGATGTTCACGCTGTCGACGCTGGTCGGGCTCTCGGTCGCGCAGCTCACGCAGGGCACCCTGGTCGCCAATCTCGGCTTCTCCGAGATGTCGCTGCCCGCGCCGCTGTTCCACGGCGACACCATGTACGCCGAAACGCTGGTCACCGACAAGCGCGAGTCCAAGAGCCGCCCGGGCGAGGGCATCGTCAGCCTCACCCACACCGCCCGCAACCAGGACGGGGTGATCGTGGCGAAGGCGGTCCGCCAGACACTGGTCAGGAAGGCGCCCGCATGACGATGACCGGAGACAACGCGACGCCGTGGGAGCCGAGCGGACCGGCCTGGCTGTTCTGCCCGGCCGACCGTCCCGAGCGCTTCGCCAAGGCGGCCGCCGTCGCCGACGTGGTGATCCTCGACCTCGAGGACGGCGTCGCGGCGGGCGACAAGGTCGCCGCGCGTAAGGCACTGATCGAGACGCCGCTCGATCCCCGGCACACCGTGGTCCGGGTGAACGCGGTCGAGACCGAGGAATACGCGGCCGATCTGGCCGCCCTCGCGCAGACCGCCTACCGGCGCGTCATGCTGCCCAAATGCGAGTCCGCCGAACAGGTTCGGAGCCTGGCCGGCTACGAGGTGATCGTGCTGGTCGAGTCGCCGCTCGGTGCGGTGCGGGTGACCGAGTCGGTCGCCGCCGAGAACGCGATCGGCGTCATGTGGGGCGCCGAGGACCTGGTCGCCGGGCTGGGCGGCAACTCGAGCAGGCATGCCGACGGCAGCTACCGCGACGTCGCGCGGCACGTGCGCTCGACGAGTCTGCTGGCGGCCAAGGCCTTCGGCCGGTTCGCCCTGGATTCGGTGTTCCTCGACATCAAGAATCTGGAAGGGCTCGCGGTCGAAACGCTGGACGCGGTCGCGGTCGGCTTCGACGCCAAGGTCGCCATCCATCCCAGCCAGGTGGCCGTCATCCGCGAGGGCTACGCGCCCGACCCGGACGAGATCGACTGGGCCCGAAGGGTTCTCGCCGAGGTCCCGAACCACCGCGGCGTCTTCGCGTTCGAGGGACGCATGGTCGACGCGCCGGTCCTGCGGCACGCCGAGCGGATCGTTCGCCGGGCCGAACTGTCCGGCTGAGCACCGCCCGGCGCGCGGGCGGGGTACCGCTCGCACGCCGGGGTAATCATCTCCCGGGCAGTTCCGGCCCGCGCAACCCAGTACGAGGAGGACATCCGGTGCAACCGCAATGGGAACCGACCGCCCAGGACATCGCGTCGGCACGGATCACCGACTTCGCCGCCTTCGTCAGCGGACGGACCGGCCAGGAGTACCCCGACTACCAGGCGCTGTGGCAGTGGTCGGTCGACGACATCGCCGCGTTCTGGCAGGCACTGTGGGAGTACTTCGAGCTGGGCCCGATCGCCGACGGCGTGCTCGGCTCGCGGTCAATGCCGGGCGCGCGGTGGTTCCCCGGAACCCGGTTGAACTACGTCGACCAGGTCATCCGGCAGGCGCGGCCCGATCGGCCCGCCGTCATCGCGTTGCGCGAGGACGCGGACCCGCGGGAGATCTCCTGGGCCGAATTGATCGAGCAGGTCGGCGCTTTCGCGGCCACGCTGCGCGCGCACGGGGTCGAGGCGGGCGACCGGGTGATCGGCTACCTGCCCAATATCCCGGAGGCGATCGTCGCCTTCCTCGCCACCGCGAGCATCGGCGCGGTGTGGAGCGCGTGCGGCCAGGACTACTCGGCCAAGGCCGCGCTGGACCGGCTCGGCCAGCTCGAACCGGCCGTGCTGGTGACCGCCGACGGCTACCGGTTCGGCGGCAAGGAGCACGACAAGCGCGCCGACATAGCGGCGCTGCGGGAGGGTCTGCCCGGCTTGCGCGCGACCGTCGTGGTCGCGCAACTCGGTCTCGACGTGCCCGACAGCATCGCCTGGTCGGACGCCGTGGCCGATCCCGGGCTGGGCATCATCGACACCACCGCGGTCGACTTCGATCACCCGCTCTGGATCGTGTTCTCCTCCGGCACCACCGGTTTGCCCAAGGGCATCGTGCACGGACACGGCGGCGTGCTGCTCGAACATCTGAAAGCCGTTGCGCTGCAGTCCGACATCGGACCCGATGACACCTTCTTCTGGTACACCAGCCCCAGCTGGATGATGTGGAACTTCCAGGTGGCCGGCCTGCTGACGGGCGCCACGATCGTCACCTACGACGGCAGCCCCACCGCGGGCGGCCCGGACGCGCTGTGGCGCCTGGCCGCCCAGGTGCGCGCCACCGTCCTCGGCACCAGCCCCGGGTACGTCCTCGGGTGCATCAAGGCCGGTTCGGTGCCGCGCGCCGAGCACGACCTGTCGGCGCTGCGCACGGTCGGGATCACCGGCTCGGCGCTGCCGGTGTCGAGCGCGCTGTGGCTCAACGAGAACGCGGGCGAGCACGTGCAGGTGAGCTCGATCAGCGGTGGCACCGATGTGGTGTCGGCGTTCATCGGTGGCGTGCCGACCGTGCCCGTGTGGCCGGGCGAGCTGTCCGCGCCCTATCTCGGGGTCTCCCTCGACGCCTACGACGAGCAGGGCCGGGGGGTACGCGGCGAGGTCGGTGAACTGGTGGTGACCCAGCCGATGCCGTCGATGCCGGTCAGCTTCTGGCGCGACGAGGACGGAAAGCGCTACCACGACGCCTATTTCGACACCTATCCCGGCGTCTGGCGGCACGGTGACTGGATCACCCGCACCGAGCGCGGCAGCGTCGTCGTGCACGGCCGCTCCGATTCCACCCTCAACCGGCACGGCATCCGGATGGGCAGCGCCGACATCTACCAGGTGGTCGAGCAGTTCCCGGAGATCGCCGAAGCCCTGGTGATCGGCGCCGAACAGCCCGATGGCGGGTACTGGATGCCGCTGTTCGTGGTCCTGGCCCCCGGCGCCGAACTCACCGAGGACCTGAAGACCCGCGTCGGCACCGCGATTCGCACCGAGGTCTCCCCGCGCCACGTCCCCGACGAGATCCGCGAGGCGCCCGGTATCCCGCACACCCGCACCGGCAAGAAGCTGGAAGTCCCGATCAAGAAGCTCTTCCAGGGCGCCGACGCCGCCCGCGTCGTCGAACGCAGCGCCGTCGACGACCCCGCCCTGCTCGACTGGTATGCCCGGATCACCCCACCTCACAAGGCCTAATACACTTCTCGCATGAATGTCGGCGAGTCTCGTGGAGCACGTGGATCGGTAGTCGGCGCGAAGGACGGGGTGCGGCGGCGGCCGAAGAACCGGCGTGCGCAGATCGCGGCCACCTCGGCGATGGCCTTCGGCGCCGCCGGGTATCACGGAGTGAGCATGGAGGACATCGCCGCCGGGCTCGGGATCAGCTCGGCGGCGCTGTACCGGCACTACCCGAGCAAGTACGCGCTGTTCCGGGAGGAGCTGCTGCGGGTCGGCGAGGCCTTCACCGCCTCGGTGACCGTCTCGGCCGAGGCGACGCCCGCCGCGGCGGACCGGTTGCGCCACATGCTGACCGGGCTGATCGGCGCGACCGTGGAGAACCGCGCCACCGTCACCCTGGTGCGCTGGGAAGGCCGCTATCTCGAGCCCGCCGACCGGCTGGTACTCGACGAGCAGCGCACGGCGGTCCTCGCCGCCCTCGACACCCAGCTGGCGGCCCTGCGCCCCGAGCTGACCTCGGCCGACCTGCGGGTGCTGTCCACCGCCATGTTCGGCGTGATCACCAGCATCGCCGATCATCACGCGGCGCTGCCCGCCCGCACGCTGACCCGGCTGCTCAGTGGCGCCTGTCTGGCCCTGGTCGAGGACGGATTGCCCCCGGCGGCAACGACTTCCGAACAACCGACCCAGGTCGAGATCCCCGCGTCGTTCAAACACGAACTGCTGCTGCGCAAAGCGGTCGAGCTGTTCCACGAGCGCGGCTATCCGAACGTCAGCGTGGAGGACATCGCCTCGGCGGCCGGGCTGTCGGCGGCCTCGGCGGTGTACCGCTTCTATCGCGGCAAGAGCGACATCCTCGCCGCCGCCTTCCGCCGCGCCGCCGACCGCGTGTCGGGCGCGATCGGCCCCGCCGTCGCGGGTACCCCCGACAGCCGCGCCGCGCTGGACGTGCTGATCGACCAGTTCGTCACCGACACCTTCGACGAACGCGCCCTCGCGGTCGTCTACTACGCCGAATTCGGGCACGTGCCCGCCGAGGAACGCGCGGTCCTGCGCAACATCCAGCGCCTGAGCGTCCAAGAATGGGCCCGCCTGGTCCGCGAGGTCCGCCCCACCCTCGCCCCCGCCGAGGCCCGCTTTCTCGTCCACGCCGCCTTCGCCATGATCATCGACCTCGGCCAGGCCTTCCCCGCCGACCCCCGCGCCTCCCGAGCCAGAGCCACCCACCTCATGCACCGAGCCCTCCTGGGCTGAGCTGCGCATTTCACCCGTTGTGTGTGAGGGCGGGGTGGTGGGGGGCGGGCTAGCTTGGCTGTTCGGGCCTTCGGATGGAGGGTGTGTGGATGGTCGGGCTGGTGCGTCCGGTGGGCTGAGCAGGCGGCGAATGCTCGGGCTCGGAGTGGCCGCCGGGGTGGGGGCGATGCTGCCGGGGTGTGGTGGTGGGGAGCCGGTGCCGTCCCGGGCGCGGTCGACCGGGCCGCCGGATCGGGTCGCGCTCGCGGCCGAGGCCTACATCTTCGGTTATCCGATGATCATGCTGGACATGATGCGGGCCGCCAGCGCGCCGACGAACACCTTCGATCACAGCGTGCTGCCCGATCCGCTGGATCGCGGGGTGGCCCGGCTCGGCCACGACATGGTGTATTCGCAGGCGTGGCTGAACCTGGCCGACCAGCCGCTGGTGCTCCAGATCCCGGGGATGGAACCGGACCGGTTCTGGCTGTTCCAGCTGCTGGACGGGTGGGGCGACACCGTGCACGACCTGTCCCGCGAGCAGCCGCGGACCTCCGTCGACGCCGAGAGCCCGCCCTACACCTACGTGCTCGTCGGCCCGGACTGGTCCGGCTCGGTGCCGCCGCGCACCACGCGACTGCGCATGCCGTCGAACATGGCCACGATCCTGGGACGCGTCCAGATCAACGGCGCGGCGGACGGGCCGCGGGTCGACCACTGGCAGGAGCGGATCCGGTTGATCCCCGCCGACGCGTGGCAGCGCCGCGAATACGACGGGACGGTCAGCCGGGTCCATCAGATCGATCGGGGCAGCGAGCCGCCGGTGAAGCGGATCGCAGCCCTCGACGGGCGCACCTACCTGGACCGCCTGTGCAGGCTGATGGTCACCGACTCCCCCGGCGCGGCCGACGCGCCCGTGATGGAGCGGCTGGCGCAGATCGGGGTGCGGCCGGGCGGGAACGTCGACACCCTGTCGATGGACGTGCTCGACGAGGCGGTCCGCCGGGCCCGTCGGCAGATCGCGGAATGGACGGACCCGACGGCCCGGCACGTCAACGGCTGGGAGATCCCCGTCGACCGCGGCACCAGCGGCACCGACTACCTGCGCCGCGCCGCGACCGCCATGCGTTCGCCCGGCCAGGCCCCGATCCACGACATCCTCTACGCCGAACTCTGGGCC
Source organism: Nocardia neocaledoniensis (assembly GCF_029868625.1). Taxonomy (GTDB): domain Bacteria; phylum Actinomycetota; class Actinomycetes; order Mycobacteriales; family Mycobacteriaceae; genus Nocardia; species Nocardia neocaledoniensis_A. The sequence goes on from NZ_JARWOJ010000232.1 coordinate 51,077, forward strand.
CCGGCCACCGATGACCTCGGACGCCCGGCCGGGTACCGCATCCGCTTCGAGCCGGGCCAGTGGCCACCCACGGACGCCTTCGCCTCCCTCACCGCCTACGACCCGGACGGCTTCCTCGTCCCCAACCCCGCCGAGATCTACACGGTCGGCCACGCCCCGCCGCCGGTCCCCGGCCCGGACGGCTCGGTGGACATCGTGCTCCAGCACGAGGACCCACGCCCCGCCGTCCCCACCGGCAACTGGCTACCGATCCCCGCCGCCGGCGACTTCTCCCTCACGCTCCGCCTCTACGCTCCCCAGCAGCGCGCGATCGACGGTGATTGGCGACCACCACCGATGACCGCGCGCTGAGCCGCGGCGCGGCACCATCAGCCGATCACCGCTTCCGGCGGAACGGTGTCGGCCGGAGCCGTGAACACCGCCACGTAGTGGTCGGGCTTGACGCAGACCACCGGTTCGGTCGCGGTCAGCACCGGTTCCATCCGCTCCGGCGAGAAGGCGAGATAGGCACTGTCGTTGTGACAGCCGAGCAGGACGAAGCCGAAGGCTCGGTCACCGACGGCGCGGTCACGCACGGCCGAACGCACGTCGTCGGCGAGCGCGGGTTCGAACCCGGTGAGGAAGGCCGCGAGCTGATCCGGTTGGGAGACCTCCATGCCGCGTGCGGCGTAATCGGGAACGGCGGCGAAATGGGTGAGGACGGCGGGGCCGGGCGGGTCGGGGCGCATGCCGCCGAGCCGTACCTCGGCGGGGACCTCGGCTTTCGGCAGGGCGAAGACCGCGAGGATCTCCCACGGCGCGGCGCATTCCTCGGGTGGGTTGTCGGCGCCGGTGAGCCGGACGGAATAGTCGGCGTTTCCGGTGGTGGTCAGCTTCGCGCCGTCGCCGGGCGCGCAGCCCGCTCCCCAGGCGAACGCGAGCAGCGCCTCGGTGGCGAAGTCACGGCCCGAAAGCTTGTCGGTGACAGTGCGCGCGGTGTCCGCGTCGGGGAACCGGCCGGCGAACTGGGTGACGTCGGCGGGGGAACGCAGAACGGTGCGGACCGAGGGGAAGCCACGGTCGGCGTCGAACAGCACCAGGTCGGCGTGTGCCACCTCGCGTGCGGCGGTGGTGCGCCGCGGCGGATCGAAGAGCTTCGTCGAGCTCGCGACGATACTCAGCAACACACCGATGACCAGCCCGAGGACGAGGGCCACCGCCATTCCCACCCGAGCGCGCGTGACGGTCCGCATACCCCAATGTACGGCGGCGGGATCAGGGTTCGTTGGCCATGGCGGCGATCAGGGAGTTGGGACGCATGTCGAGCCAGTGCGATTCCACGTACTGCAGGCAAGCGGTCCGGGTGGCGGCGCCGAAGGCCACCGTCCACCCGCCGGGGACCGCGGCGAAGGTGGGCCAGAGCGAATGTTCGCCCTCGGCGTTGACCAGGACGTAGAACTGGGCGTTCTCGTCGTCGAACGGGTTCGTCATGGGAGTGCCTTTCTGCGCTCGGCGGGGGTACTGAGATCGAGGGCGCCGCTCGGTGTCGCGGGCGAGGCGGTGAGCAGGCCGAGTGCGCGCGCGTAGCGGCGCAGGAGAGCGGCGGCGCAATGGTCGTCGAATCTGTCCGTGCTGTACTCGATTTCGATGCCGAGATGACCGTCGGCGTGGCCGGTGACGATGAAGTGCACACCGTCGGCCACCGGACCGTCGAAGTACATCGGGGTGAGTTCCAGGCCGGGGACGCCGAAGGATTCGGCGCCGGTGTCGAGGTAGCTCAGGGTGACCGCGCCGAGCGGCCCGGTCAGCGCGCACGATTCACTGGTCGCGGCGGCGGACGAGGCGACCATGGGATCTGGTTCGGCACAGAGGATTTCGGCGAGCGAGCCGCCGAGCTCGGTGCTGCCGGACTGCCACGCGAGCAGTACCGTCATCGCCGCACGCACCACCGCGAAGGGCGGCACGGCGTGTACCCGGGACAGTTCGGTGACCCGGCTGCCGACCCCGGCGCCCACCCTCGCCCGCATGCTCGCGCCGCGGCCGAGCACCGATGCCCGCGTGTCGGGCCGGGTCGTGTCGGCGCCGAGGCGAACCAGCGCCGCCGCGGTGCCGTCGATCTCCCAGCGGGCGCGCTCGCCGGTGCGGAACATGCGCTCGCCGGGGATGCCGAACGGATTGGCGACGAAACAGTCGGCGGTGGCGACCGGATCGTCGCGGTATCCGCGCGCCAGTTGCGCGCCGGACAGGTACAGCTCGCCCGCGACCCCGGGGCTGGTCGGCCGCAGGGCCGGGTCGAGGACGTAGACCCGCCGGTTCCATTCACGGACCCGCACCGCGGGCGGCTCGGGGGTGTCGGCGCGCGGCGCCGCCGGATAGGTGAGGGTGACGGTGGCCTCGGCCCTGCCGTAGTCGTGGTGCAGCCGGGCGCCGGTCACCGCGCCGAACGCGCGCACCTCGGCGGCCGACAGCGGGGCACCGAGCACGACCACACTGCGCAGCGAACCGATCTCGGCGCACAGTCCCATGCCGTCGACGTACTCGGTGAACGCCGACAGTCGCGGCGGGGTGAATTCGGCGGCGGTGACGCCGTAGTCGGCGATCAGGCGGGTCAACCGCACCGGATCAGGGGGTTCGGTGAGCACGACCGTGGCGCCCACCCGCAGCGGCAGCACATAGCCGTGCCAGTCGGTGACCGCGCCGATCTCGGCCTGGTGCAGGTACACGTCGCGGCCGGTGAAGCCGTGCCTGCCCTGGATGCCGGTCAGGCGATGCACCGCGGCGACGTGGCTGATCGTGATGCCGTGGGTGGCGCCGTGCGGATAGAGCACGAACGCCGGATGCTGCGGCAGGACCGGGGCACGGCGTTCCGACCTGGCGATCGGCTCGTCGGAGTAGTCGCCGAGGCGCACCGCGTCGAGAACCACGGCCGGAATGTCGTATCCGGCGCCGTGATCGCGCACGGTGAGCACCAGCGCGGGGTTCGCGACGGGCGGCAGCGGTCCCGGTGTGTCGACAGGTACGACGGCACCGCCCGCCTTGAGCACGGCGTAGATCCCCACGATCTGTTCGATCGAGCGTGGAATGTCCACCAGCACGGCGGATTCCGGCCCGATCCCGAGCGCGGTCAGATGCCTGGCGAGCTGGTTGGTGCGGCGATCCAGGTCACCGTAGGTGATGATCGAGGCCGCGTCACCCGCGCCGGGGGCGTACACGACCGCCGGGTCGAAAGGGGTGGCGGCGGCCTGCGCTTCGAACTCGTCGAGCAGCAGTTCCCCTGGCAGCCCGCCGCGCCGCGGTGCTTCGGCCGGCGCGCGATCGTCGACGCGGCCGACGAATTCGAGCTCCGCGGTCCAGGTGTCGCCGGGCGGCCGGCGGCGGACGAGGTCGCCGGTGGCGAACATCCGGTCGTCGACCGGGCCGATCGGGTTGGCCAGGAAGGTCGCCGCAGTGGCCTGCCTGCCGAGGTAGCCGCGAGCCAGTTGCACGCCGGAGACGTAGAGTTCGCCGACTTCCCCGTCTGGCACGGGGCGCAGGTGTTCGTCGAGCACGAGCAGGTCGACGTCGTCGGCGGCGCAGCCGAGCGGCACCACCTCGAGATCGGCGCCGGTGACCTCGTGCGCCACCACCTCCCCCGCCGTCTCCGGCCTGCCGTAGACGTGCCACAGGGTCGCGCCGCTCACCGCGCGCAGGGCCGCCGCGGTCCGCGCCGGCAGGGGCGCGCCGCAGCTCAGAACCACGCGCAGTGAGTCGAGGCGCTCCTCCGCGTCGGGCAGCTCGACCAGGTCGGCGAGCTCGTCCGGCGCGAAACAGGCTGCGGTGACACCGGTTTCGGCGATCGTGCGGGAGAGGGAGTCGTTCGTCGGGAGGACGAGGGTGGCGCCGGTCTGCAGGGCGAGCAGGAGCTCACCCACCGTCGCCTGGGTTGTCAGCGGCGCGTGCCAGAGCACGGAATCGCCGGGGCCGATGCCGCAGAGTCGTTGCCGCCACACCGCATTGGCCTGTGCGGCGCGGTGGCCGACGACCACCGCGCTCGCCCCGGCGACGTCGACGACCAGGTAGGCGGGGTTGTCGGCCGACGGACCCGGCAGGTCCTCGGCGGACAGGTCGACGGCCGTGCCGACGCGCAGCACCGGGACGCCGTGCGGGTGCGGCGCGTCCGGCCCGGTGACGACCAGGACCGGTGCGGCCAGTGAAACGGTGCGCTGCCGCACCTCGGCGGGCGCGTCGGGGTCGAGCAGGACGAAGGCGCCACCGGCGGTGATCACCGCGTGGACGGCGACGACCAGGTCCACCGAGCGGGGCAGCGACACGGCGACGGTGGTCTCCGGCCCGACGCCACGCGCGACCAGCCGGACCGCCAGCGCGTCGGCGCGCGCCCCGAGTTCGCCGTAGGTCAGCTCGGTGTCGCCCTCGCGCACCGCGATGGCGTCCGGGTCCTGCCGGACCAGGGTGGTGAACGCGGCGAGCAGGGTCGCCGGGTCACGCCGGCGTTCGTTCGTCTGGTCATCCAGCAGCGCGTCGATCGAGACCGCGGCCGTGACCGAATCCGTGTGCGACATCAGAGTTGTCCTTCCGAGTCGTCAGCCGACCCCGACCCGGCGATCACCGCGGCGGCATCGGTCACCAGTGTGTGCAAAGTGGTGGTGAGTCCGGACGCGCCGAGGGCCGCGAGCACACCGGGGACCAGCCCGGCCAGTGCGACGTTCACCAGCGCTTCGGGTTTCATCGCGGCGCCCATCGCCTTGCCCACCGCGGTGAGCTTGGCGTCGAGGGTCGCGAACGAGATGGCGTGCTCGCCGTGGGTGAAGGCCACGGTCGCCGGCGCGAGCCGAGCCGCCGAGCCGACGAGGCCCGGGAGATCGGCGATGGTGTAGTCGCGGGGGCGCGGGGTCTGTTCCGCGTCCGTGCGTACGTCGATGGCCCGCACCACCACGGCCGGATCGGCCGCGACGGCCACGAGGACCTTGCGGAACCGCTCGGCCATGATGCGAACCGTGCTCTCGTCGAAAAGGTCGGTGGCGTAGCCGAAGTGCAGGTCAAGGCCGTCGAGGCGGCCGTCGTCGGCGTAGCGCTGGAGGGCGGTCAGGTGCAGGTCGAACTTGGCTTCGGTCAGGCCCGGGTCCAGGATGCCCACCCGTAGACCGGGTAGGTCGACGGTGCCGGGTGGCATGTTCTGGAAGGTGAGCATCACCTGGAACAGCGGGGTGTAGGCACCGGAGCGGGCCAGCCCCATGGCGTCGACGACCTGCTCGAACGGGACGTCGGCGTGCGCGAGCGCGGCGAGGTCGCGACGCTTGGCCTGGGCGAGCAGATCGGTGAACGGCGCCCGGGAATCGACCTCGGTCCGCAACGCGACGGTGTTGACGAACATGCCGACCAGGTCGTCGAGTTCGCGGGCGCCGCGCCCGGCCACCGGGGCGCCGATCGTGATGTCGGCGGAGCCGGACTGCTTGGCCAGCAGGACCGCCAGCGCACTGTGCACCACGGTGAACAGGGTGGTGCCGTTGGCGCGGGCGACCTCGTCCAGCCGCCGCGTCAGGTCGCCGTCGATCGCGAATTCGACCGCAGCGCCGCGCATCTCACGCCGCGTGGCCCGTGGTCGATCGGTCGGCAGGGCGAGTAGCTCCGGCGCACCGGACAATTCGCGGGTCCAGTAGGCCAGCTGCTGGTTCAGCACGCTGTCCGGGTCGTCCTCGGTGCCGAGCAGTTCGTGCTGCCAGACACTGAAGTCGCTGTACTGGATATCCAGCGGCGCCCAGCCGGGATCGCAGCCGGCGGCACGATCGGTGTAGGCGCGCACCAGGTCCCGCGTCAGCGGTGCGATCGAGTAGCCGTCAGCGCTGATGTGATGGACCACGACGACCAGGACATGCTCGGCCGCAGCGTGGTCCGGTCCCTCGATATCCGCGGCGACGCGGTACAGGGCGACGCGGACCGGGGGTGCCGCGGTGATGTCGAAGGGCTGGGCGACCAGGGCCGCGATCCTGGCCTCGATGTCATCGGGGGCGACCGGGATCGGGCTGAGCTCCATGGCGGCCGACCAGGCGGGCAGCACCTGCTGGACCGGGCCCGACGGGGTGTCGGGGTACCGGGTGCGCAGTGTCTCGTGCCGGGCCAGCAGGTCGGCGACGGCCGCCTGCAGCGCGGGCAGGTCGAGATCGCCGGTGAGCCGGAGGGCGGCCGGGATGTGGTAGGCCGCCGAACTGGGCGCGAGCTGGTGCAGCACCCACATGCGCTGCTGGGCGGGCGAGAGGACCGCCGGTCCGTCACCGGTGCGCCGGGTCAGGGGCGGGCGGGCGGCGGAGCGGTCCGCCGAGCCGAGTCGCTCGGCGAGCGCGCCCACGGTCGGGGCCTCGAAGACCGCGGCCACCGGGACCTGCGCGGCCAGCGCGGCACCGAGCCGGGCAGCCAGCCGGGTGGCCATGAGCGAATTGCCGCCGAGAGCGAAGAAGTCGTCGTCGAGACCGACACTCCCGCAGCCGATCACCTCGGTGAACGTCCGCGCCACCAGCTGTTCGGCGGCCGTCACGGGGGCACGGAACGCCGCCTCCGCGAACTCCGGTTCCGGCAGCCGCGCGCGGTCGACCTTGCCGTTGACATTGAGCGGCAACGCGTCCAGCACGACCACGGCGGCGGGCACCATGTAGGCGGGCAGTGCGGCCGCGAGCTCCGCCCGCAGCCCGGCGGCGATCGCCGGTTCGTCGCCGGGAACCAGGTCGGCGACGGCCGCGTACGCGATCAGCCGTGTACCCGCGTGCTCATCGGCCCTGGCGAGCGCCACCGCTGCCCGCACATTCGCGCAGCGCAGCAGGGCCGTCTCGACCTCGCCCAGCTCGATCCGGAATCCACCGATCTTCACCTGGAAGTCGGCGCGCTCCAGATACTCGAGCGTCCCGTCGGCTCGCCAGCGCACGATGTCACCCGTGCGGTACATCCGGGAACCGTGAGCGTGCGGCCGCTCGGCACCGACCACAGCGCCACTACGATCGGCTGCCGCCGCGAACGGGTTGGCGACGAAGCGGTCGGCGGTGAGGGCTCGGCGGCCGTGGTAGCCGCGGGCCAGCTGGTCACCGGCCAGGTACAGCTCGCCGGCCACACCGATGGGTACCGGGCGCAGTCGGGCGTCGAGGACGTAGACGGCGCTGTTCCAGGCTGGGCCGCCGATCGGCACCACGTGCGCGGGCGCCCGCGTGACTTCGTGTTCGGTGATCGAGACCGCCGCCTCGGTCGGCCCGTACAGGTTGTGCAGGTGGGCGCTGGTACCACTGGCGAGGAACTCGGCAGCGGTGGCCGCGGGTAGCGCCTCGCCGATGGCGAGCACGGCGCGCAGCGAATCCGGCAGTGCCGGTGTCGCTTCGGACGCGAGCAGCATGCCGATCAGCGAGGGCACCGCGTGCAGCACGGTGACACCGTGTCGGGTCATCGTGGCCCGCAGCCGGTCCGGGTCGCGCTCGTCGCCGGGCCTGGTGACGATCAACGCCCCGCCGGAGGTCAGCGGAGACCAGAATTCCCATACCGACAGGTCGAAGGTCGCGGGGGTCTTCAGCAGGACACGATCGGCCCCGGTCACGGTGAAGCGCTCGGTCAGCCAGGCCAGCTGGTTGACGATCGCCGCGTGCGGCACGGTGACGCCCTTGGGCCGACCGGTCGAGCCGGAGGTGAAGATCACGTACGCGGGGTGCTCGGGCCGCAGCGGCGCCAGCCGTTCCGCATCGGCGACCGGCTCGTTCGAAAGCTCCTCCAGCGCAGTGTGATCCAGGTGGAACACCGGCACGTCGACGGCGATCGGGAGACCATCCGCGGCCGTGGTGAGCACGCACCGAGGCGCGGCGGTCGCCACGATGTAGGCGATCCGGTCCACGGGATGGTCCGGGTCGATCGGCACGTAGGCGCCGCCGGCCCGCACCACCGCGTGCATCGCGATGACGAGGTCGAGGCCGCGTCGCATGGCCAGCACGACGGTGGTTTCCGGACCGACGCCCTCGGCGATCAGCAGCCTGGCGATCCGGTTGACGCGGGCGTCGAATGCCGCGTAGTCGAGGGCGGCGCCGGTCTCGGCGTCCACCAGCGCGAGCGCGTCCGGGGTCAGCGCGGCCTGCCGCGCGCCGAGATCCGACAGTGTCGCCGGCGCGACGGGCTGCGCGGTGGCATTCCAGGTCTCGAGCACGAGCGAACGCTCCGCACCGAGCAGATCGAGGTCACCGACCACGGTTTCCGGTGCGGTGGTGACGGATTCGAGAATGCGCCGCAGCTGCCCGACGAACCGTTCGGCGGTGTCCGCGTCGAACAGGTCGGTCGCGTAGCCCAGCGCCAGCTCGATGCCCGCCGGCGCGCCGTCGGCGTCGTAGTGGTCGAGCGCGAACAGATGCAGATCGAATTGGGCCACGCCGGAATCGAATTCGATATCCGTCACGGTCAGGCCGGGCAGCGCGAGCTGGGCGCGTTCGTGGTTCTGGAACGAGTAGCCCACCTGGAACAGCGGATGCCGGGCGGTCGAACGCGCCGGGTTGAGTACCTCGACCAACCGCTCGAACGGCACGTCGGCGTGGGAGAGGGCGGCGATATCGACGGCGCGCGCGGCGCCGAGCAGCTCGGTGAACGGCGCGTCGGCCGCGACCGGTGTGCGCAGCACCAGCGTGTTGACGAACATGCCGATGACCTCGTCGAGCTCGGCCTCACCGCGACCGGCGACGGGGGTGCCGACGGCGATGTCGGCGGTGCCGGAGAGGCGGGCGAGCAGGGCGGCGAAGGCCGCGTGCACCACCATGAACAGGGTGGCGCCGGCCCCGCGACCGAGAGCGATCAGTGCGGCGTGCAGCTCGGCGTCGACGGTGAAGCTCACCTTGTCGCCGCGCAGGCTCTGCCGGGCCGGACGCGGCCGGTCGGTCGGCAGGGTCAGCTGGTCGGGCAGGCCGGCCAGCTGCTTCTGCCAGTAGGCGACCTGCTCGGCGGCGACGGATTCCGGATCGGCTTCGTCACCGAGCAGTTCGCGCTGCCACAGCGCGTAGTCGGCGAACTGGACGGCGGGCGGGGCCCAGCAGGGCGCCGTATCGGCCAGGCGCGCCGTGTAGGCGCGCATAAGGTCGGCGACGAACGGTCCGACCGAGGAACCGTCGGCGGCGATGTGGTGCAGCACCGCGGCGAGCACGAAGTCGCCGGTGCCTGTGGGTGCCGCCGCAGCGCCGTCGGTCACCTGGAACAGCCGCAGCCGCACCGGGATCTCGGTGGTGACGTCGAAGGTCGTCGCGGCCAGCGCCCGGATCGCCCCCGGCAGCTCCGCCTCGGTGACCACGGTCGCGGTGAGCGACGGAACCGCCTGTGCGACCGGCAAGATCACCTGCACGGGCAGGCCGTCGTCGGCGGAGCTGATGCCCGCCGACCCGACCTCGATCGCAGGCACGTCGCGGGCGTCCTCGGCCCCCTCGGCCACCGGGTACACCGTGCGCAGCGATTCGTGGCGCGCGACCAGATCGGCGACCGCCGCCTGCAACGCGGGAACATCGAGCTCACCGGAGAGTCGCAGCGCGAACGGGATGTTGTAGGCCACCGACTCCCGGTCGAAGCGGTTGAGGAACCACATCCGCTGCTGTGCGGGCGAGAGCGGCAGGCGTGCGGGCCTGGCCCGGCCGACCAGCGGCGGCCGATCGGCCTTCGCCGTGTTCTCGACGACAGCGGCCAGCTCGGCGACGCGCGGCGCCTCGAACAAGGTGCGCACCCCGACCTGCCGGTCCAGTGCGGTGCCGATCCGCGCGACGGCTTTGGCGGCGAGCAGCGAGCTGCCGCCGAGGGCGAAGAAGTCGTCATCGGCACCGACGGGCCGCTCGCCGACCCCGAGCACCTCGGCGAACACGGCCGCGATGATCTCCTCGGTCACCGTGGCGGGCTTGCGGTAGGTGGTGGTCTCGAAGACCGGGGCGGGCAGCGCGGCCCGGTCCAGCTTGCCGTTGACGGTGAGCGGAATGCGCTCGACGGAAACCACCGCGGCGGGCAGCATGTGCTCGGGCAGCGTGCGGGCCAGTTCCTTACGCAGCGCCGCGGTGTCGACGCGGCCGGTGTCCGGCCCGGCGACCAGGTAGGCCACGATGCGTGGCTCGTCGACGAGGTCGGTGCGCACCAGGACCGCCGCCTCGCGGGGCGCCACCGAGCTGGCGAGCAGGGCCGCCTCGATCTCGCCGAGTTCGATCCGGAAGCCGCGCAGGTTGACCTGCTGATCGGCGCGGCCCAGGTATTCGAGTTCGCCGTCGGCGGTCCAGCGCGCCAGATCACCGGAACGGTAGGTGCGGGTGCCGGGCGGGCCGTACGGGTCGGCGACGAAGCGGCTCGCGGTCAGGTCGGACCGACCGAGGTAGCCGCGCGCCAATTGCGCACCGGAGACATAGATTTCGCCGGGCACGCCGACCGGAACGGGCCGCAGCCGCGAATCCAGCACGCGCACGGTCAATCCCGCGAGCGGCCCGCCGATCACGCTGGCCGAGCCGGTGGCCGGGGTGATCTCCCGGTAGGAGGCGTGCACCGTGGTCTCGGTGATGCCGTACATGTTCACCAGCCGGGGCGAGTCCGGGTAGCGGGCGAACCAGCCGGCCAGGCGCTGTGGTTCCAGCGCCTCGCCGCCGAAGATCACGGTGCGGAGGGCGTAGGCGGCCGGCTCGGCGGCGAGGTCGGCGGCGACGAGCTGGTAGAAGGCCGAGGGCGTCTGGTTGAGCACCGTCACCCGCCGGGTGCGGAGCAGCTCGCGGAACTGCTCGGGCGAGCGCGAGGTGAAGTAGTCGACGAGCACGACCGAACCGCCGTGCAGCAGGGCTCCCCACAGCTCCCACACCGAGAAGTCGAAGGCGTAGGAGTGGAACAGCGTCCACACGTCCGAGGGTCCGAAGCCGAAGTGGCGGGCGCTGTTGTCCAGCAGCGCGAGCACATTCGCGTGTGGCACGGCCACGCCCTTGGGGCGCCCGGTGGAGCCGGAGGTGTAGATGACATAGGCCGTGTTCGCGGGACGCAGCGGCGCGCGCCGATCCGCGGCGGTCAGTGCGGTATCGGCGAATCCGTCGAGGTTGTCGGCGGCGGGGTCGAGCACCGGGCCGCCGAACCAGTCACGGGGCAGACCGGTCTCGGCGTTGGCGATCGCGCACAGCGGCCGCGCGTCGTCGAGTAGATATTCGATGCGGTCGGCCGGGTAGTTCGGGTCGATCGGCAGGTAGCCGCCGCCCGCCTTCAGCACCGCCAGCAGCGCGACGACGAGCTCGGTCCTGCGCGGCAGGGCGACCGCGACCAGGCTCTCCGGGCCGACACCGGCGCCGACGAGGCGCCGGGCCAGCCGGTTGGACCAGGCGTCGAGTTCGCCGTAGGTGAGGACGGAGTCGTCCACGGTCACCGCCACGGCTTCCGGTGCGGCGGCCGCGACGCGGGCGAAGCGGTCGAGCACGGTCTCGGCGCCCACGGCCACCGACTCGCCGATGGTGGCCCAGTCGTGCAGTGTCCGCTGCTGTTCCTCGGCGCTGAGCAATTGGATGTCACCCACGACAACCGTCGGGTCGGCGACCACGGCCGCGAGGACCTGCGTGAACCGCCGGGCCAGGACGGCGACACTGCTCGCGTCGAACAGGTCGGTGGCGTAGGCGATCTCGATGGACATGCCGTCGGCGCGGCCGTCCACGTCGTCGGCCTCGCGGACGGTGAACTGCAGGTCGAACTTGGCGACGGGGGCGTCGAATTCGACTGGCGTCGCGGTGAGTCCGGCCGCAGTCAGCGCGGGGACGGTGAAGTTCTGCAGGACCAGCGCCACCTGGAACAGGGGGTGGCGATTGCGGGCCCGGGCCGGCTCGACGGCCTCGACGACCTGCTCGAACGGAATGTCGGCGTGTGAGAGGGCGTCGAGGTCTCCCGCGCGCACCGCGTCGAGGGTGGTCTCGAATTCGGCCCTCGGGTCGACCTGGGTGCGCAGCACCAGTGTGTTGACGAACATACCGATCAGGCCGTCGATGGCGGCCTCGCCGCGGCCGGCGACCGGGGTGCCGATGGCGATGTCGCCGCTGCCGGAGAGCCGCGACAGCAGCACGGCCAGTGCCGCGTGCACGGTGCTGAACAGGGTGGCCTCGTGCTTGCGCGCCAGTTCCCGCAACTCGCTGTGCAGGTCGGAGTCGATCTGGAACCGGTGCACGCCACCGCGGAAGCTGGACTCGTCCGGCCGCGGCCGATCGGTCGGCAGCTCCAATTGTTCCGGCAGGCCGGCCAATTCGCGACGCCAGAAGGCCAACTGCGCGTGCGCGAGGGAGGCGGGATCCGCCGCCGCGCCGAGGATCTCGTCCTGCCAGAGGGTGTAGTCCGCGTACTGGACCGGCAGCGGTGCCCACGCGGGGGCGGCGCCGTCGCGACGCGCCGCGTAGGCGGTCATGAGATCGGCGGCCAGCGGGCCGAGGGAGAACCCGTCGGCGGCGATGTGGTGGACGACCAAGACGAGGACGTAATCGTCGTCCACCGCGAACAGCGCCGCGCGCAACGGGATCTCGGCGGTGAGATCGAAGCGCACGGCCGCGCGGGCGAGCAGGCGCGCGGGCAGCTCGGCCGCGGTGACCGGCTCGGGACGCAGCTTGACGGCGACGGTGGCGGCGATCAGCTGTTCGGCTCCGTCGGGCCCGTCCGGGTAGCTGGTGCGCAGGGTCTCATGCCTGCCGATCACGTCGGAGAGCGCCGCTTCGAGGGCGGTCAGGTCGAGGTCACCGGACAGGCGCAGCGCGATCGGGATGTTGTCGACCGCGTCGCCGGGGCCGTCGGCGTCGGCGAGGAAGCGGTTGAGGAACCACATCCGGCGCTGCGCGGCCGACAGCGGAATCCGCTGGGGGCGTTGGCGCGTGGTGAGGGCAACGCGGCCGCTCCCCCGCTGGGCTGCGCACCGGGCCGCGAGCGCGGCGACAGTCGGAGCGTCGAAGAGCGAACGCACCGGCACGTGCGTGTCCAGTGCGGCGCCGAGGCGGGCCGCGACCTGGGTGGCCGTGAGGGAGTTGCCGCCGAGGGCGAAGAAATCGTCGTCGAGGCCGACCTCCCGATCGGCGGGGAAGCCGAGGACCGCCGCGAAGGTGGCGGCCACCGCGCGCTCCACCTCGGTGCCGGGGGCGCGGAACACCGCGGCCTCGAAAACCGGTGCGGGCAGCGACTTCCGGTCGAGCTTGCCGGAGGCGTTGAGCGGAAAGGCGTCCAGGATCACGAACGCGGTGGGCACCATGTAGCCCGGCAGGGCGCCGGCGAGGTCGGCGCGGATCGCGTCGAGGTCGACAGCGACCGGCTCGGGCGTCGTGGTGGCGCGCTCGTCCGCCGACGAGCCGGTCCGTGCCGGAATCAGGTAGCCGACGAGCTGGTCACCGAGGTGCTCGTCGGGACGGACCACGACCACGGCTTGTGCGACGGAAGGCAGTGCGGTGAGCGCGGATTCGATCTCGCCGAGCTCGATGCGCAGCCCGCGCAGCTTCACCTGGAAGTCGGTGCGGCCCAGGTACTCCAGCTCGCCCTCGGCGGTCCAGGCGACGAGGTCGCCCGTGCGGTACATGCGGGCACCCGCGTCGGGCAGGCCGCCGCGTCCGGCGGCGGACTGGTCGAGATGGGTGCCTTCGGTATATCCGGCAGCGGTGAGCGCGAACGGGTCGGCGACGAAACGGTCGGCGGTCAGGTCCGCACGACCCACATAGCCGCGCGCGAGCTGAGCGCCCGCCAGGTACAGCTCACCGGGGACACCGACCGGCACAGGGCGTAGCCGCCCGTCGAGCACGTAGACGCGGGTGTTGTGCACGGGTGCGCCGATCGGCACGGTCAGCACATCGGCATCGCTCACCTCGTGGAAGGTGACGTCGACTGCGGCCTCGGTGGGACCGTACAGATTGTGCACAGCCGTGCCGGTGAGTTCGCGCAGCAGGTGCGCGGGCGCGGGCGGCAGCGCCTCGCCGGAGGCGAACACCATGCGCAGTGTCCGGCAGCGTCCGTGCGCCGAGACGGCGGCGACCGGCGTGTTCCCGCCGAGCGCGTCCACCATCGTGCCGCGCTCCGTGCCGGCGCGGTCCAGTTCGGCGACGAACACCGCCAGCATCGACGGCACGAAGTGGGCGACGGTCACCGACTCCGCGTCGATCAGGTCGGCGAGATAGGCCGGGTCGCGGTGGCCGTCCGGGCGCGCGAGCACCAGGCGGGCACCGATCTGCAAGGGCCAGAAGAACTCCCACACCGACACGTCGAACGTGGCGGGGGTCTTCTGCAGCACGGTGTCGGCGGGGGTCAGGCGGTAGGCGTCCTGCATCCACACCAGGCGGTTGACGATCGCGGCGTGCGAGACCACGACGCCCTTGGGCTTGCCGGTCGAACCGGAGGTGAAGATCAGGTAGGCGGCGTGCGCCGGAGTGAGGGTGGCGAGCCGGTCGGCGTCGGTGATCGGGTCGGCCGGGTAGTCGGCGGTGTCCAGCTGCTCGAGTTCGAGCACCGGCACCGTGGTGCGCAGGTCCAGGGCGTCGTCGGCGCGGGTGAGCACGCAGACCGGCGCCGCGGCCGCGATGACCTCGGTGAGCCGGTCGGCCGGATGGTCCGGATCGAGCGGCACGTACGCGCCGCCCGCGGCCTGCACCGCGTACATGGCCACGACCAGCTCGGTCGACCGGCGCATGCCGAGGGCGACCGTGCGATCGGCGTGCACGCCGATCGAGATCAGCAGGCGGGCCAGTCGATTCACCCGAGCGGCGAACTCGGCGTAGGTGAGCGACTCGCCGTCGAAGGCGAGCGCGACGGCGTCGGGGGTGCGGGCGGCCTGCGCGGCGAACAGCGAGGCCAGGGTCATGGTCTCGCCCACCGGGTAGGCGGTGTCGTTCCAGGTGCGCAGCACCCGGGTGCGCTCGGCGGTGGAGAGCAGGTCGATGTCGCCGATCACGACGTTGGGATCGGCGGACACCGCATCCAGCACCCGCACCAGGCGGGTACCGAAATCCGTGATGGTCGACGCGTCGAACAGGTCGGTGGCGTACTCGATGCGGGCGAGCAGGCCGTCGACGGTGTCGCGGACCGTCAGCTGCAGGTCGAACTTGGCTGTGTGGGTGTCGATCTCGATTTCGGCCGCGGTCAGGCCCGCGAGTTCGAGTTCGGCGCCGGTGTTGTTCTGGAAGTCGAGCATCACCTGGAACAGCGGGTGCCGCGCGGTGGAACGCACCGGGTCGACGGCCTCGACCAGCCGGTCGAAGGTGACCTCGGTGTTGGCGAGGGCGCGCAGGTCACGATCGCGGACCTCGCCGACGAGCTCGGCGAAGGTGGCGCCGGGATCGACCACGGCGCGCAGCACGAGCGTGTTGACGAACATGCCGACCAGCTCGTCCAGCGCCGGATCACCACGCCCGGCGACCGGGGTGCCCACCGAGATGTCCTGCTGCGCGGACAGTTTCGCCAGGGTCGCCGCGAAGGCGGCGTGCAGCACCATGAACAGCGACGCGTTGTGGTCGGCGGCGAGGGCGCGCAGACGCGCGGAGACGCCTGCGGGCACCGTGAAGGCATGCCTGGCGCCGCGACCGGACGCCACAGCGGGTCGCGGGCGATCCGTGGGGAGCGTGAGCAGATCGGGGAGGTCGGCGAGTTCGGTTGTCCAGAAATCGATCTGGCGCGCCATCGGCGAATCCGGATCGTCCTCGGCGCCGAGCACCGCGCGCTGCCACAGGGCGAAGTCGGCGTACTGCACGGGCAGCGGGACCCACTTCGGCGTCGTCCCGGCGTGATGCGCGGCGTAGGGGGCCCATAGGTGGCGGGGCAGCGGCGCCCCCCCCCCCCCCCCGGCGGGGGGGGCGGTGGCCCCCCCCCCCCCCCCCCCCCGCCGCCCCCCCCCCCCGGGGCCCCCGCTGGGCCCGCCCCCCGGCCGGTTCCTGGTCGACGGCGAAGGGAACGGCGGCGACGGCGCGGATCCGGTCGTCGAGCGCGGCCGGGACGATGGGCTCGGGCCGGAGGGTGATCGTCAGCTGTTCGGCGGACAGGATCTGCTGGAACGGAATGCCGTCGACGGCCGGGTAGCGGGTGCGCAGCGCCTCGTGCCTGGCGAAGACGTCGGTCACCGCGGCGGTGAGGGCGGCATGGTCGAGCGCGCCCGTCAACCGGATGGCCGCGGCGATGTTGTCGGCCACCGAATCGCCGTCGAACTGGTTCAGGAACCACATGCGCTGCTGCGCGTACGAGAGCGGAATGCGTTGCGGCCGTTCGGTTGCCACCAGCGGCTGACGGGCAGCGGTTCCGTCGGCGGCGCCGAGCGACTCGGCGAGGCCGGCGACCGTCGACGCGTCGAAGAGCGTCTTGAGCGACACCGTCACCCCGAGCGCGGCACCGAGCCTGGCGACCACCTGCGTGGCGACCAGCGAGTTCCCGCCGAGTGCGAAGAAGTCGTCATCGGCGCCGACCCGTTCGACACCGAGCACCTCACCGAACACCCGTGCCACCACGGCCTCGGTGCCTTCGGCGGGCGCGCGGAACTCCCGTGCCGCGAACACCGGCTCCGGCAGCGCCCGCCGATCGAGCTTGCCGTTCGGCGTGAGGGGCAGCGCGTCCAGCACCACGAACGCCGACGGCACCATGTGCGGTGCGAGCGAGCCGCGCAGACTCTCCGCGAGCGCGTCGACATCCATCTCGACCGCGCCGCGCTCCGGCGAGCCGCTCAGCTCGGCGGCGCCGAGGCCGGGCCCGTGGCAGCTGGGGGCGGCGCCAGGAGTCGAAGCGTGGGCGGTGGCGGCGAAGGTGTCCGGGTCCGTGTCCGAGACGACGGCCGGGCGAGGTGTCCTGGCGTCGGGGACCACGTAGGCGACGAGTTGGTCGCCGCGGTGCGCGTCGGCCCGGACCACGACCACCGCGCGGCGCACCGAGGGCTGGGCCAGCAGGGCGGCTTCGATCTCGCCGAGTTCGATCCGGAAGCCGCGCAGCTTCACCTGGTCGTCGTTGCGGCCCAGGTATTCCAGGGTGCCCTCGGCGGTCCAGCGGACCAGGTCACCCGTGCGGTACATGCGCGCGCCCGGCTCCCACGGGCAGGCGACGAAGCGAGCCGCGGTGAGCTCGGCTCGGCCGTGGTAGCCACGGGCGACCTGTGCGCCGGCCACGTAGAGCTCACCCGCGACACCGGCGGGTACCGGCCGCAGGCGTGCGTCGAGCACCCACTGGGCGATGCCGCGCAGCGGGGTGCCGAGCGTCAACGGGCCGTCGGCGGCGAGCGGGGCGCTGATATTGGTGGCGACCGTCGTCTCGGAGGGGCCGTAGGCATTGACGAACGCGCGTGGCACCGAGCCTTCGGTCCACCGGGCGACCAGATCGGGCGGGCACGCCTCGCCGCCGACCATCACCATCCGCAGGTCGGTGAGCTGTTCGGGATCGAGCACCGAGAGCCCCGACGGGGTCATCAGCGCGTGCGTCACCTTCTCCTCCACCAGCAGGCGCGCCAGCTCGGCACCGACATGGCGGCCGTCCGGCGCGATCACCAGCGTCGCCGCGGAGTTCACCGCGAGCAGCGTCTCCATCACCGAGATGTCGAACGACGGCGAGCCCACCTGCAGCACCCGCGCGTCGAGCGTGCCGAACATCCGCGCGGACTCCTCGGCGGCGAACCCGGCGATACCCGCCTGGGTCACCAGCACGCCCTTGGGCAGGCCGGTCGAACCGGAGGTGTAGATGACGTAGGCCAGGTGCTCGGCGCGCAACGGCCGGTTCCGCTCCGCGTCGGTGACCGCATCGCTGGACCGGGCGGCACACTCGGCCATCAGCTTCAGCTCGTCGAGCACCAGCCACTCGGTCGGTCCCGGCAGCGCCGCCTGGGCGCCGGACACCGTGAGGCCGACGCGCGCACCGGAATCGGTCACCATGTGGGTGATCCGGTCGAGCGGGTAGGCCGGATCGATCGGCAGCCAGGCCGCACCGGCCTTGGCGATGGACCAGACCGCGAGCACCGACTCGATCGAGCGGGGAACGCCCACCGCGACGATCTCATCGGGGCCGACGCCGCTGTCGATGAGTACCCGCGCCAGCCGCGAGGACGCGCGGTCCAGCTCGCGGTAGGTCAGGCTCCGCGCACCGTCGGTGACCGCGACCCGCTCCGGATCGGCGACGACGGCGGCGGCGAGCAGGTCCGGGAGCAGACCGGTGGCGGTGACGGGCCCACCGCGCATGCCGGTGAGCCGGGTGTGTTCGGCGTCGGACAGCAGGGGCAGGTCACCGACCGAGGTCTCCGGCGCGGCCACCGCGGCGGTGAGCAGGCGCACGAAGCGCGCGCCGAACTCGACCATCTCGGCCGCGTCGAACATATCGGTGGCATAGCGGGTGACGGCGTCGATGCCCGCCGGTTCGCCTGCCGCGCCGCGCTTTTCGTCGAGCGTGAGTTGCAGGTCGAACTTGGCGATGTCGAGGTCGAGCTCGTGCACCGACACCGGCGCACCGCCGAGATCGAAGGTGGTGTCGAGGGCAGCCTGGAAGTTCAGCGCCACCTGGAACAGCGGATGCCTGGCCTGCGAACGCGCCGGGTTGACCACCTCGACGAGGCGGTCGAAGGGAACGGTGGCGTGCGCGAAGGCGGCGAGGTCGACCTCGCGGGTGTGCTCGAGCGTCGCGGCGAAGCTCGCGGCCGGGTCGATCTCGGTGCGCAACACGAGGGTGTTGACGAACATGCCGATCAGCTCGTCGACGGCCCGGTCGCCGCGCCCGGCGACACCGGTGCCGATCGCGATGTCGGTGGTGCCGCTGAGCCGGGCAAGCAGCACGGCGAGCGCGGTGTGCAGCACCATGAACAGCGACGTGCCCGCCCGGTTGGCGAGGTCGGTCAGCCGCCGGTGCAGGACGGCGTCGACGGCGAAGCCGACGTTCGCGCCCCGCATGCTCGACACCACCGGGCGTGGTCGCGCCGACGGCAGGTCGAGCTGGTCGGGCAGCCCCGCCAGCGTCCGCTCCCAGAACGCGATCTCCCGCGCGGCCAGCGACCGCGGATCGGTGTCGGCACCGAGCAGTTCCCGCTGCCACAGGGCGTAATCGGCGTACTGCACGCTCAGCGGCGCCCACTGCTGTTCGGTACCGGCGGTCTCGGCCTGATAGGCGGTCAACACGTCGCGGATCAGCACCCGCAGCGACACCCCGTCCGCCGCGATGTGATGCAGGACGACGGCCAGGGCGTACTCCCGCACCGGCGATCCACCGGTCGCGGTCGTCGGCCGGCCCATCGAGTCGTCACTGTCCGCGACGTCGGCCACAGCCGCGGGGCGGGTAACCGCGAGCGCCACAACCGAATCGGGGGTCTGCTCCGGCGCGGTCGAGCCCGCTACCGGCGCCGCACTCGAGCCCGCGTCGATCCGTCCCGCGTCGCGCACCGCGAAGAGGCGGGCGCGGAAGGGCACCTCGTGTTCGAGATCGAAACCGGCGCCGGCGAATTCGGCGAGCGCCGAGTCGAGGCGGAGGGCATCGATCTCGGTCACGTCGCCGATCCGAATCGAGCCGACGGGTCGCACGATCTGCTCGGCGACTTCCCCACCGTGCGCGTGCACGGCGGGAAACACCGTGCGCAACGCCTCGTGGCGGTCGACGACGGCGGCCAGGGCGGCGATGAGCGCGCCGACGTCGGCGGTGCCGGGCAGGCGCACCACGAACGGCATGTTGTAGCCGGGCGCGGTGGGATCGAACCGGTTCAGGAACCAGATGCGTTGCTGCGCGGGCGAAAGCGGAACGAGCGCGGGCCGCGGCCGGGCGGCGAGCACCGGCAGCGCGGCGGGCGCGCCTGCGCCGTCGGCGATCGCGGCGGCCAACCGGGCGGGGGTCGTCGCGCCGAACAGGTCGCGTACCCCGAGCCGGCAGCCGAGGTCGGCGCCGAGGCGGGCGGCGACCTGGGTGGCGACCAGGCTGTTGCCGCCGAGGGCGAAGAAGTCGTCGTCGCGGCCGACCCGATCGAGCCCGAGGACCTCACCGAACACCCGGGCCACGGCCTGTTCCACCGGCCCGGCGGGCTCGGCGTAGGCGACCACGGTCCGCGCCGGCGCGGGCAGCGCCCTGCGGTCGAGCTTGCCGGAGGCGTTCACCGGCAGCGCGTCGAGCAGGACGAACGCGGCGGGCACCATGTAGGCGGGCAGGGCGCGCAGCGCCGCTTCCCGCAGCCGCGCCACCGCGACCGCGCCCGGCTCGGACTCCACGACATAGGCGACGAGCTGCTCGCCGACGCCCGCGTCGTCGCGGACGACGACCACGGCGCGCGCCGCGCCCTCGACGCCCTCGAGCACCGCCTCGATCTCGCCGAGCTCGATCCGCAGACCGCGCAGCTTCACCTGGAAGTCGGTGCGCCCCAGGTATTCCAGCTCACCGTTGGTGGACCAGCGCACCAGGTCACCGGTTCGGTACATGCGCGCGCCCGGGTCGTCCGGGTCGGCGACGAAACGTCCCGCGGTGAGTTCGGGCCGTGCGACGTAACCCCGGGCGAGCTGTACCCCCGACAGATACAGCTCACCCGGAGCCCCGACCGGCACCGGCCGCAGCCGCGAGTCGAGAACATGGAGCCGGGTGTTGAACACCGGCGCACCGATCGGCACTGTAGTCCGGTCCGCGTCGGTCACCTCATGGAAGGTGACATCGACCGCGGCCTCGGTGGGGCCGTAGAGGTTGTGCAGGCGGGCGCCGGTCAGCAGGCGCAACCGCTGAGCCGAGGCGGCGGGCAGCGCCTCACCCGAGGCGAAGACCAGCCGCAGCGAGCCGCGCTCCGCGATCTCCTGCTGGGCGAGAAAGGAATCCAGCATCGACGGCACGAAATGCGCGACGGTGACGCCGTATTCGGTGATCACGCGGCGCAGGTAGGCGGGATCGCGATGCCCGTCCGGTTCCGCGAGCAGCAGCGCGGCGCCGATCTGCAAGGGCCAGAAGAACTCCCACACCGACACGTCGAAGGTCATCGGCGTCTTCTGCAGCACCACGTCGACCCCGTGCAGCCGGTAGGTCCGCTGCATCCACACCAGCCGGTTGACGATCGCGGCGTGCTCGACGGCGACCCCCTTGGGCAGTCCGGTCGAGCCGGAGGTGAAGATCACGTAGGCGGGATGCCCCGGCCGCAGCGGTACCGTGCGCTCGGCGTCGGCGAGCGGGGTGTCGGCGAATTCGGCGAGATCGACGGCATCGATCGCCAGCACCGGCAGCGCTTCGGCGCCTGGAGCGCCGTCCGCCGTGGTGGTGAGCACGACCGCGGGCGCCGCGGTGGCGAGGATGTGCGCGGTGCGCTCGGCCGGATGATCCGGGTCGAGCGGCACGTACGCGGCGCCCGCCGCGAGCACGGCGTACATGGCGACGACCAGCTCCGGCGAGCGCCGAATGCTCAGCGCCACCAGCGTTTCCGGGCCGATGCCGTCGGCGCGCAGCCGCCGCGCCAGCCGGTGCGCGCGGCGCGCGAGCTCGCGGTAGGTCAGCGTCGCGGTGTCGTCGCCCGCCATCCGCACCGCGACGGCATCGGGCGTGCGCGCGAGCTGGGCCTCGAACAGCGCGGGCAGGGTGGCCGCCGCCACGTCGCGCTCGGCGAGCGCGGCGGCGACGTCGAAGCCGGTGGCGTTCCAGATCTTCGTGCTGACCTGCAGCTCCAGTTCGGTCGCCACCTCGATCGCGCCGATCGGCGTGCTCAGATCGGCGGCCGCGAGCCGCTCCAGGAAGCCGAGGAATCTGGCGTGGTGACGGGCCAGGGTGTCGGCGTCGTAGAGGTTGGGATTGGCCTCGAAGTCGACATGCACGCGGTCGCGGTCGCCGTAGTAGACGTTGAGGCTCAGGTCCTCGATCGGCCCGGTCGAGAGCACCCGGTAGCGGCCGGTGGTGGTGCCGAGGGTCAGATCGCGCTTGAACAGCATGAAGTTGGCGAGCGGGCCGAACAGCGCGCGGCGGGCCGGACGGCCGTCGTCCTCGGCATCGCGGCGGATGTCCTCGGCGCGGTACCGCTGGTGCCGCAGCGCGCCCGCCACCTCGACGCGCGCCGCGCGCAGGAGCTCGCCCCAGGTCGTCGGCGCGCCGGCCGCGCCGGTCGGCAGCCGCAGCGGCACGATATTGGACAGCATGCCCGCCGAGCGCCGCATCACCGCCGTGGTGCGGGCGGTGACGGGCAGACTCAGCACCGCGTCCGGCCGGTCGGTGAGCCTGCCCAGGTAGGCCGCGAAGGCGGCGAGCAGTACGGCGGCGATGGTCGAATCATCGCTGGCGGCAATGGTTTCCAGGCGGTCGACCAGCTGTTCGGAGAGCCGGCCGCCGGTCACCAGATTGATCGCGGCGCGCGGCGCGGTCCGGCTGTCCAGGCCGGTCGGGCTGTCGAGCCCGGCGATCCGCTGCGCCCAGTGCGCGCGGTCGTTGTCGAAGCGGGTGCTCTCGCGGTATCGCCGCTCCCCCTCGACCAGTTCGGCCAGGTCGCCCGGCATGAGCTCGGGCGGCTCCGTGCCGAGCACGCGGGCGGTGTAGAGCTCGGCGATCCGCTGGGAATTGGCGAAGGCGCCGTAGCCGTCCAGCACGATGTGATGTCCGCGTAGGTACCAGAACCAGCGCCGTTCCCCCACCCGGAGCACCGCGCCTGCCACGAGACGGTCGGTGAGCAGATCGAGCGGGGCACCGAACTCCGCGCGCATCCATTCGTGCGCGGCCGCGATCGGGTCGTCGTGGTGGCGCAGGTCGATCAGCGGCAGCTCGGTCTCGACCGGAATGCTGTGGTCGACGATCTGGAACGGGACGCCGTCGGTCTCACCGATGCGCACCAGCGGAGACCCGTAGGAATGCGCCGCTTCGGCCGTAACCTGCTGCAGCACAGCGGCATCCAGCTCGCCGCTGATGTCGACGTACTGCGCGATGGTGATCGGGACCTCAGGGTCGAGCAGCTGTGCGTACCAGACACCCAGCTGGGCGGGGGTCAGCGGGAACGGCACCGATGTCGCGTCGACGACCTCCGCGTCCTGCGGTCGCGCGCTGAACCCACCCAACTCCGTACCGTGCACCAGAGCCTCCTCGAATCGCTAAAGAACAGCAGCGCGAACGTTTTTCGGGCAGCACGAAGACACCTCGAGTTCTTCGTGGTCCGAGAAATTCGCTATGAGCGCAGTGGGCGCGACGCCGCACTCGCGCAGGATCCCCGACAGATCATGTGGACGAGAGCGACGACCCGGCAGGGCCGTCGATGCCTAGCTTGTGATCGTTCCTCCAACATCGCGGCCGCGGCGCATACCCGGCGCCCCGGCTTTGTCAGTTACATCACATGGATGCTGTCCATGTGATGCAGACACTAGGCCCTCGGTTAATAAAAAGAAACTTTTTCCGCTAAAAAAATGAGTCGGCCGTCCAGTATGTTCCGAGCGGAACTCGCGACCTGGGCATGAGTGTGTGCCACACCACATCAGCGACGAATGTGTGAGCTACCACACTTTCAGAACCGGAGACTATGAGCCGAAACGTTGCATCTGCGTTGCATCGGCGCCGAGGCGGCGATCGAGCACCCGGATCTTGGCTTCGATCTGCGCATACAAGGGCGAATCGCGGTCGACGGTGGCGCGGTAGGCGGCCCACGCGGCGGCATCGTCACGACCCTCCGGACCCGCCGTCCACCGGCGCAGCACGCCGGGGTCGGCGGAGGCGAGCACCGCGGTGCGCAACCGCACGCGAAGCTCGTCGCGGATGTCGCAGATGCCCGGCGCGGAGGAGCGTGGCAGCACCGGACCCGCGTACAAGCGCAATGCGGATTCGATATCACCGGAGTCGAGGGCGGCCCGCAGGGCCTCCACATCGGTTGCGACATGGACCCGGAGACGGTATGGGCGGGAACCGACGGCCGCGGCGCCGACCACCGCGCGCAGCCGCGACATCGCCGCACGGATGGTGCCGTTGTCCAGATCGGTGTCGTCGAGCAGCAGCGCCAGATGGTCCGCGCCGAGGCCCTCGGGATGTTCGGCGAGCAACAGCAGGATCTCGGCGTGCCGCTGCGACAGCGATACCCGCTCTCCCGCCACACTCAGCTGCGGCTGTCCGAGCCCCAGCACATCGAGTCCGAGCCGGGTCGGTTCGACAGCGGCATCGGCGCGATCGGATCGCGTCGTGTCGGCCGTGTTGCCCGCGCGCATGGCGCGCAGCACCAGATCCATCTCGGCGGCCGTGGCCGCGGCCTTGACCAGAGCGAGGATCTCCGGCTTGGCCACCCGCATCCCGCCGGCAATCATCAGAACGCCGATCAACCGGCCGTCCGGCTCATGCACCGGCGCCGCCGCGCCCGTGATCTGGTGCATGCGATGGAGGAAATGTTCGGGGCCGTGGATCCAGGTGGCGCGGCCGGTGCGCACCACGAGGCCGACGGCATTGGTGCCGATGCGGCGCTCACTGAGGTCGTCGCCCTCGCGCAGCCCGATCTCGGCGGCCGCGGCGACCTGTTCGGGATGGCCGTGCACCGAGAGCACGCGGCCGAACTGATCGGCGACGGTGACGATGAGTCCCGCCCGCGCCGCGTCCTGGACCAGCAGTTTGTCGACCAGCGGCATCAGCACCGCGAGCGGATGGGCGTCGCGATACCGTGCCAGATCGGCGCCGCGGAGGCCGCGACCGTCGAGGACGTCCGCCGGATCGATACCGCCGCGCACACTGCGCAACCAGGACTCGAGTACGAGCGGACGTAACAGCCCGGCCAGCTGGGTCAGCTGTTCACCACCGGCACTGAGAAAACCATGGGCCTGTGCGGCATAGGATTCCAGAGCACCGAGCTGTGCGCCCGACTCCGTCACCTGCCGTGGGGGCCGCCCACCTGCAAGATTGCTGACCATTTGCCTTTCTTTCCCGCTACAAACTGTACCGGTGAGTTATCGGGCGACTCCCCAGAAGTGCGGGTTTGTCCGGCAGGTCACATTGTGATAGCAGATGTCACGTCGTCACACCGCATGCCGCTCGGCTATCACCGCAGCCAGCAGCAGCACCGTGGCCTGCGGACCGCGGTGGATCGGCACCGGTAGGACGGACAGATCGGCGATCGTCAGCCCGTCGATACCGTGCACCCGGCCACACTCGTCGACCACGGCCCGCCGGTCGTCGGCGGGCCCCATCCGGCAGGTGCCCGAAAGGTGTTGGGAGGTCCCCAGATGGGCGCGCAGCCAGCCGTCGTCGATCTCGCCGAGCGGCAGGCCCAGGAGTTCGGCGGCGGTGCGGACGCCGGCCCGAAGCCGGGCCCGGTCGCGATCGGCACGCAGGTAGCCCTGGTCGATCCGGGCCGGAACCGCCGGGTCGGCCGAGGCCAGGGTCAGCCTGCCCGGCGCGTCCGGTGTCATCAGCGCGACGCCGAGCCTGCGCAGGCCGGGCGTGAACATCGGGGTGTACGGGCGGAGTTCGAGATCGTCGAGTTCCAGGACGTATTCGAGCGCCACCGTCGACCGGGCCGGTGGGGGTCCCGGGTATTCGACGCCGATCTCCGGATGATCGGTGCACCAGGCGCCGACCGGCGCGGGCAGCACGACGGGGACACCGAGCGAACGCAGCAGTGGCTCGGGGCCGATCCCGGACCGGATCAGCAGCGCCGCGGACTCCACCGCGCCCGCGCAGACGATCACCCGATCGGCGAAGGCCGTCCCCCGCTCCCGGCCACGCGACCATTCGACGCCGACCACGCGCGACCCACGCAGGCGCAGCCGCGTCACCGTCGTCCCGCCGCTCACCGTCACGTTGGGCCGGGCCATCGCGGGATAGAGATGAGTGAGGGCAGGCCCGGCCCGGCGCCCGCCCGCGACGGCCAGTGGCACCCGACCGAAACCGTCCGCGCGCTCGGCCCCGCCGCTGCCAGGAGCCCGATTGAGATCGGCGATCTCCGCGAAACCGGATGCCGCGCAGGCCTCCGCGAACTCCCGGCTGACCGGCGCAGGATCGGCCGTGCGCTCGACCGGGACCGGCCCGTGCGCTCCGTGGCCGGGCGCGGTGCCGAAATCACGGTCGGTCTCCAGAGCGGCGAAGAACGGCAGCACCGCCTCGTAGGACCACAGCGGGCTGGCGGCGGCGGCACTCCACGCCGCGAAGTCGGCGGCGGGCGGGCGGATGAAGTAGCTGCCGTTGATGGCACCGGACCCGCCGATCAACCTGCCGCGCACCAGGTTTCCCGGATACCGCCAGACCACCGACGACTCGGGGCCGACCGGCAGGTGACCGGGGTCGAGCAGCAGGGCCGGGATCCGCGCGGCCGAGGCCCAGACCGGCCCGGCCTCCAACACCAGGACCGCGTGGCCCGGGTCGGCGCTGAGCCGGGCCGCGACCACACACCCGGCCGACCCGGCGCCGACGACGAGTGTGCTGGTCACCGGCGGGAACTCAGCGCGGCGGCACGTTCGGCTTGAGCGCTTCGAAACTGCGCGCCCTGAGCACGCCCAGCCACAGGCCGCTGCCGTAGGCGACATCGTCGAGTCGTTTGTAGGCGACGTAGCGCAGCGGGTCGAGGCCGCCGGAGTCGCGGTGGGTGAACCAGTCGGCCAGCCCGTCGGCGAGCGCCATCGTGACGGCGATCTTCCTGATCCGCCGCGAAGCGAGCACCGCGAGCAGTGTCACCGGCCAATAGTCCCGGCACATCGCCGAAGCCAGCCGCCACATCCCGGCGAAATAGCCGCGCGCGAGATACACCGCCGCGATGCGGGTCGGATTGTCGAGTTCGGCGAACACCCGCCGCATCCGCACCAGTGCCGTCGCCAGAGTGACCAGCCCGCCGAGCAGGCCCCACTTGGACAGCGTCGCGAACAACAGGCTCGCCAGCACGGTCCAGGTGGGCACCGACAGCGGCGAGACCATTCCCCCGTGCCGCTTGCCCAGCGGCGCGGCGCCGGTGCCGTAGAACAGCTTTCGGCCGAACCAGGCACGGAAGGCCACCCGGTGATCGTGCGCGACGTGCGCCGCGGGCTCGTAGCGCAACCGCCAGCCCGCTCGCTCCAGTCGCCAGCACAGGTCGACGTCCTCGGCCACCTGCATCGACTCGTCGAAACCGCCCTCGCCCTGCAGTGCCGCCCGCCGCGCGAGCAGCGCCGCGCTCGGCACGTACGAGACCACCCCGCGCGCGTGCACGGCCGATTCGCGCCTGCCCAGATCCAGCGAGGACCGCGTGTGTTCGTAGCGGGCCAGCGCGTTGGACTCCTTGTCGAGCGCGACGATGCGCGGCGCGACCAGCGCGACCTGCGGGTCGCTGAAATGCCCGAGCATCACCTCGAGCCAGCCGCTGCGCGGCACCACGTCGGAATCGAGGAAGGCGACGAAGCCCGTTGTCGCCGCCCGTAATCCGGCATTGCGGGCGGCGGCCGGGCCGAGCGGGGTGTCGTGCCGCAGCACCGTCACCTGACCGCGGCCCTGCCGGGGCGGAATCCGCACCGGCTCGTCGGAGCCGTCGTCGACGACGATCACGTTGTGCCCGCGCAGAGTGGCGAGCAGCCGCATCAGCCCGTCGGCGTTGTTGTAGAGCGGGATGACGACGGTGACGTCGTCGAGCGAGGGCAACAGCCGCGGCCGCGGGTTCGCGACGCCCGAATCCAGCAG
The DNA here is from genome assembly GCF_029868625.1 of Nocardia neocaledoniensis. Classification (GTDB taxonomy): domain Bacteria; phylum Actinomycetota; class Actinomycetes; order Mycobacteriales; family Mycobacteriaceae; genus Nocardia; species Nocardia neocaledoniensis_A. The sequence goes on from NZ_JARWOJ010000232.1 coordinate 78,554, forward strand.
GCGCCGCGCGACGATCGCGGACTTGGTATCGGTCACCTCCAGGTACCCGTCGCCGATGAGTTCGGCGGCCTCCGGGGCCAGGCGCAGCATCCGCGCGGGGGATCCGCCGATCAGGATCCGGCCCCCGGAAAATGCGCGTACCCGTGGATCGATCCGTACCCCGAAGCCGTCGGGCAGACGATCATGGCGCATTCCTCGCATGCTATTCGCACTCGCGCTCGCAGACATCATCACCCCACAAAAAAGGAGGAAAGTCCGCATGAAATGCCGCTCTGACCGGTAACCGGACGCGTCAACAAGATCGGCAGCGCACTTTCGGCAACCGGCTCGGCCTACCCGAGTGGACTCTCGTTGCACGCCTTCGCGGGTGCCCGCTTCACGGTCAGTGGCAGCGACACGCGGCTGCGCGCGCGCACCGGCCGCGAATGGTCCACCGCCGAGCGCGGAATCGTGCGGCCCGGCATGGCCAGCGCGGCCTCGCCGTAGCCCTGCACGCACTCCGGGTCGGGGCCGTTGGCGGGCAGTCCGGTGAAGAACTTGGCCGCCATGCAGCCGCCACGGCAGGCGTCGTAGTGCGAGCACTTGGTGCACGCGCCGCCGTCGACCGGTTCGCGCAGTTCGGCGAACAGCTCCGAGTTCGTCCACACCGCGTCGAATCCGCCGTCGGCGACGATGTTTCCGGCCTTGAACCGGTCGTGGATGGCGAACGGGCAGGCGTAGACGTCGCCCACCGGGTCGACCAGGCACACGACCCGGCCCGCGCCACACATGTTCAGGCCGGGCAGCGCCGAACCGAACGCGGACAGGTGGAAGAAGGAGTCGCCGGTGAGCACGCCCTCGCCGTTGCGGACCAGCCATTCGTAGAGCTCGCGCTGCTGTTCGGGCAGCGGGTGCAGCTCGTCCCACACGTCGGCGCCGCGGCCGGACGGACGGAGGCGGGTCAACCGCAGGGTGGCGCCGTAGCGGTCGGCGATGGCCTTGAACTCGTCCAGCTGCGCGATGTTGTGGCGGGTCGCCACGACCGAGAGCTTGGCGTCCTTGAAGCCCGCGTTCGCGAGGTTCTCCAGCGCCTTGATGGCGGTGGCGTAGGAACCGGGGCCGCGGACCGCGTCGTTGACCTCGGCGTCGGCGCCGTCGAGGGAGATCTGCACGTCGACGTAGTCGCTGGCGGCCAGCCGGGCGGCGACCTCCTCGTTGATGCGAACGCCGTTGGTGGAGAACTTGACTCCCACGTGGTGCGCCGTCGCGTAGTCGACCAGCTCCCAGAAGTCGGGCCGCACAGTCGGCTCGCCGCCGCCGATGTTGACGTAGAAGATCTGCATGCGCTCGAACTCGTCGATGAGCGCCTTGCACTGCTCGGTGGTCAGTTCGTTCGGGTCACGTCGGCCCGACGAGGACAGGCAGTGCACGCACGACAGGTTGCACGCGTAGGTGAGTTCCCAGGTCAGGCAGATCGGCGCGGCCAGCCCCGATTCGAAGCGGTCGATCAGCCTGCCGCCCTGGGTGGTGTCGGTGGCGGCAGGCATGCGCAGCGGAGACACCTCGGTGACCGGGCCGGGGGCGGGCACGATCATGTCGGTGTCGGCCAGCTGGGCCAGCGCCTTGATGTGGGCGTCGGATACGCCGACACCCTTGGCTCGCAGCGCCTCCCGCACCGAGGTGTGGGCCGGCAGCGCCTGCACCACGTCGACCAGGTCGCGGCTCTTGAGGAACGAGAGCTTGCGAGTGCCGAAGTGGTACAGCAGCGCACCGAAGGATTCCGGTCGCAGCGAGACCCGGGGGTGCAGAGCCCAGCGGGTGTCGAGGTCGAGCACGCCTGCCGCCATCGTCAGTACACGCCGCACATGCCGTCGATGCTGACCTCTTCGATCAGCGTCTCGGTGACCAGGTTCTCGTCGGTGTCGACGGTCGCGCGGCTGGGGTTCTCTGACATGACTTACCTCCATGGTGTTGCCGGTCACTTCCGACCATAACGTCAGTGACTGCCATAAAGGGGGGAAATCGAAAATTTCGCTGTCCCGCGTCCGGCGGCGCACAGCGCCCCGCGCGGGTCGGCCGCCCCTCTAGACTGCGCAGAGCAGGACGGAACCGGGTCGACACGGCCTGATGGCAGTAGAGGTGAGGCATAGGTTGCGGAACCACGCAGGGGCGGGCAGCGGGGCGAATTCCACCCTCTCGGAATCGGAGATCGTGGAGGCGGCGCTGCGGGTCGTCCGGGAGGACGGGGTGGAGAAGCTGTCGATGCGGCGGCTCTCCCGCGAGCTCGGCGTCTCGCCGATGGCGCCGTACTACTACGTCGCCGACAAGCGCGAGCTGCTCGACCTGGTCGCGAGCGCCGCGCTGGTGGGGGTGCGCAAGCCCGCGCGCGAGTCGGGACCGTGGCAGCAGCGCCTGCGCGATCTGATCGATCAGATCGACGATAGACTGCGCAGGCATCCCGGCCTCGGCGACATCCTGCTGGAACAGATGCTCGGCAAACAGCTCGACCTGATCGATGCTGTGATGGAGATCCTGTTCGACGCGGGGTTCAGCGACCGCAACGTGCTGGCCGCGTATGCGACCATCCACACCTACCTGTTCGGACGCAGCCGGGTGAACCCGCGCGACCGTTCCGCCCCCGCCGACGTGCTGTTACCCGAGGCGGTGGCACGGGCCACGAAGTACATGGCGGACCTGCGCGGCAAGTACTCCTACGACTTCGGGATGGAGGTGCTGGTCGCCGGACTCGAGGCACAGCTTGCCCTGCAGGCGCGTCCCGACCTAGCATGAAACTGAAACACGTTCTAGTTTTGTTCGAGAGGACGACATGACCACAGTCGAGGTTCCGCACGGTTCGCGCTCGGTGGTGCTGCGGGTCGCCGCGGTGATCGCCGAAACGGCCGACACCCACTCCGTGGTCTTCGAGGTGCCCGCCGACCTCCGCGAACGCATGAAGTACACGCCGGGCCAGTTCCTGACCCTGCGCATCCCCAGCGACCAGACCGGCTCGGTCGCCCGCTGCTACTCGCTGGCCAGCTCGCCCTTCACCGACGACCTGCCCAAGGTGACCGTCAAGCGCACCGAGGGCGGATACGGCTCGAACTGGCTGTGCGACAACATCTCCGCGGGCGACCAGATCGAGGTGCTGCCGCCGTCGGGTGTGTTCACCCCGAAGAACCTGGACGAGGACCTGCTGCTGTTCGGCGCGGGTAGCGGGATCACGCCGGTGATGTCGATCCTGAAGTCGGCGTTGTCGCAGGGCTCGGGCAAGATCGTGCTCGTCTACGCCAACCGCGACGCCGGTTCGGTGATCTTCGCCGAGGAACTGCGCGAGCTCGTGGCCAAGCATCCGCAGCGGCTCACCGTCATCCACTGGCTCGAACCGTTGCTCGGCCTGCCGACCGCGGACATGCTGGCCACTCTGGTCCGGCCCTACACCGCCTACGAGGCGTTCATGTGCGGGCCCAAGCCGTTCATGGACCTGGTGCACGACGCGCTGGCCACCCTCGAGGTGCCGCGCAACCGCACCCACGCCGAGGTGTTCAACTCGCTGGCCGGTGACCCGTTCGCCGATCACGCCCCCGTCGAGATCAGTGACGAGGAGGCCGCCGACGCCGCCACCGTCGAGGTGGAACTCGACGGCCAGGTGCACGAGCTGTCGTGGCCGCGCAAGCAGACCCTCGTCGACATCATGCTCGACAAGGGCCTGGACGTGCCCTACTCCTGCCAGGAGGGCGAGTGCGGGTCCTGCGCGTGCACCGTGCTCGAGGGCAAGGTCGAGATGGAGAACGCCGAGATCCTCGACCCCGAGGACATCGAGAACGGCTACATCCTCGGCTGCCAGGCGCGGCCGGTCACCGACCGCCTGAAGATCCAGTTCTGAGCGGGGTTCAGCGCATCGCCGGGTAGGCGGTGCGCTGCTCCGGGGTCAGCTGTTCGACGGCGTAGCTCAGCGCCGTGCGGCCAAGCTCGGGCGCGTGCGCGTCGAGGAAGTCGGTGAGCAGCGTCGGGTCGTTCCGCTTGCCGATCTCGCGCAGCATCCAGCCGAGCGCCTTCTGGATGAGGTCGCGGCGGTCGTCGAGCAACAGCAGGGCCAGGTCCAGCGTCGTGCTCGGATCTCCCGCCTTGATGAAGGCGAAGGTCGACAGCAGCGCGACCCTGCGTTCCCACAGCGAATCCCGCTGTGCCAGTTCGAACAGCAGCGCGCGGTCTCTGTCCAGCAGCCACGCCCCGACGATGTACTCGGCCGAGGAGTCCACCAGGTCCCAGTTGTTCACCCGGCCGCGGCGCACCGCGTCGAGATAGAACTCGACCATCTCGGCGCGCGCCTCGTCGTCCCTGGTGCGCGGCTTGGACGCGGCGGCGAAGCGGGCGTTCAGGATGAACAGCGCGGCCAGCCGCTCCTCGTGCACGGGGCTGTCGAGCAGGTCGCCGATCTGCGTCAGCGGCAGAGTGGCGAACCTCTTGGCCACCCTGCGCGTGGCGGGCACGCGGACGCCGACGAAGACATCACCTTCGCCGTATTCACCGGGACCGGTCTTGAAGAACCGTTGCAGATGGATCGCGTCGGCCGGGTCGGCTTGTTCGGCGAGCGCCGCGCGCACCTGCGCGGCAGTGGGTTCACCGGACACGACCTACCTCCGATCGACGAGCTGCATCAGCCTTCGTCATTCAACACCGGGGCACCGACGGTCGCGGCGGATGTGGTCGTGCGACACGTAGCGGATCGGCCTGGTCCCGCCGCACGCGGGTCTGCGTCGACGACTCCCGGCGTTCTGGCCTCGGTCGGCGATCGGTGGTGTCCGGCCTCGGCGGTGTCCGGCCTCGGTGGGGCTATCGGGCGGTGGCGCCGAGGAGGCGGCCCGAGTCGAACGTCGCGGCGCTGGACGGCAGGTCGCCCGGCCTGCCGCTGGTGCGGACCGTGACCGTGCCGGTGCCGGTGGTCGGGCGGCCGAGTTCGTCCATCTTGCGGATCGTCTGGGCGGCGACCGCCTGGGCGCTGTCGAACAGGCGCACGCCGTCGGGCAGTGCCGCGACGATGGCATCGATGACCAGCGGATAGTGCGTGCAGCCGAGAACGACGCCTTCGACGTCGGCGGGGGTGCGGGCGGCCGCGTCCGCGATGGAATCGGTGATGGCGGGCAGGTCGCCGCGGTCGATCGCGTCGGCCAGTCCGTGGCAGGCCACGCCGACGACCTTCGCGTCACCGGCGAAGCGGGCGATCAGGTCGGCCTGGTAGCGGCTGGCGGTGGTCGCCGCCGTCGCCCAGACCGCCACCGACCGGCACTGCGCCGCAGCCGGCTTGATCGCGGGCACGGTCCCGATCACCGGCACCGACTCCCCCACCGCCGCGCGCACCTGCGCGAGCGCGGTCACGCTGGCCGTATTGCACGGCAGCACAATCACTTCGGCGCCGAGTTCGAGCGCCTGTCGCGCCGCGCCGAGCACCCGCTCGACCACCCAGTCTTCCGGCTTGGGCCCCCACGGCGCGCCATCGGGATCGAGCAGCAGCAGCAGGTCCGCGTCGGGCCGCAGCTTGCGCAACCAGGCGGCCGTCGGCAGCAGGCCGAGGCCGGAATCGATAAGCGCGACGATCACGCGTCCACCGTATTACAGGCCGACGAACCCACCCGCCCCGCCCACATCGCCACGTGACGCACCGCCCGCCCTCGATCCAGGCGAGGCCTGCCCGGACGTCCGGATACGTCGTCAGCCCACGGTGAGGAGGCGGTCGGCCACCGAAGTCATGAGGTAGCCGGCTGGGCGCCCGGCCGATCCGAGGCGCCCTGCCGCGTTGTCAGCCCACCGCAACGAAGAGGTCGGCCACCAGAGTCATGAGGTAGCCGGCTGGGCGCCCGGCCGGTGCGGGGCGCCCTGCGCGTTGTCAGCCCGCGGCGGCGAGGAGGTCGGCGACCGGGGTCGGGGTGGCGAGTTTGGCGCGCAGCTTCATCACCTGGCCGGTGAGGCCCGCGCCGAGGACGGCGGTGAGCAGGCCGTCGCGAGAGTAGTAGGCCAGGAACTTGCGGCCGTCGTCGGTGACCACGGTGACATCGTCGGCGGGCGACGGGGCGCCGAGCGCCTGGATCTTGACGTCGTACTGGTCGCTCCAGAAGTACGGCACCCTGGCCGCGGTCGGGGCCGCACCGCCGAGCAGCGCGGTGACCAGCAGCTTCGCCTGCTCGCCCGCGCTGGTCCAGTGTTCGACGCGCTTGCGTTCGCCGCTGTCGTGCTGCCAGGCGGCGACGTCGCCGACCGCCCACACGCCCTCGGCCGAGGTACGGCCGACCTCGTCGGCGAGCACACCCCCACCGGCGGCCGGCTCGGCCAGTTCGATGCCGGAACCGGCCAGCCAATCGGTGACCGGAACCGAGCCGACCCCGAGCACCACCAGGTCGGCGTCGATATCGGTGCCGTCGGTGAGCAGCGCACCGCGCACATGCCCGCTGTCGTCGGCGCGCAGTGTGTCGACGCCGACGCCGCAGCGCAGGTCGACCCCTTCGTCGCGGTGCATCCGGGCCACCAGGCCACCGACGCGCTCGCCGAGCACCGAGGCCAGCGGCGTCGGCTGCGGCTCGACCATGCTGACCGCGATGCCGGCGGCCCGGAAGCTGGCGGCCAGTTCACAGCCGATGAAACCGGCGCCGATGATCAGCGCGCGACCGGCGCCGTCCAGTTCGGCCCGCAGGGTCTCGGCATCCTCGTGGGCACGCAGCACGTGCAGGCCCGCGACCTCGGGCAGGCCGGGGATCCGGCGCGGACGCAGGCCGGTCGCGATGATCAGCTGGTCGTAGGCCAGCGTGGAACCGTCGGCCAGGGTGATCGTGCGCGCGGCGGTGTCGACCCCGGTGACGGCGGTTCCGAGGCGCAGCTCGATGTCCTTCTCCGCGAAGAACTCCGGCGGACGCAGCGTCGTGTCGTCGGTCTCGCCGCGGACGAACTGCTTCGACAGCGGCGGGCGGTCGTAGGGCGGGCGCGACTCGTCGCCCAGCAGCACGACGCCGCCTTCGTACCCGGCTCGGCGAAGCTCCTCCGCCGTGCGCAGGCCCGCGAGGCCCGCTCCGACGATCACGATGGGCGCGCTCATACGTGTGTCCTCTCGGCATGTGCGGGGTCGACCGGCTCGCGCGAGCCATCGCCGCTGGAGACCGTCCGCCCATGCTGTGTCTCTGTGTCGGTGGCCACTACGGCCCCCAGATGTTTGTACCAGTGCGCCCGGTCACGAGTGATACCCACGTCGCAACGCAACCGTCGCGGTTCCGGTATCGACCGGGCGGTCAATCAGGAGTAGACCGAGGTCAGAAGTATTTTCGTCTCATCGAGGAGGCATCCCCATGTTCACCGACAGCCGCGCACAGGACTTACTCGCCGTTGTGCTCGGCGCATTCACCGCGTTGTCACCCCTGTGGGTCGACACCAATGACAACGCCCGCTGGAGCCTCATCGTGCTCGGCGTCCTCATCGCCGCGACCGGGTTGATCCAGATGGCCAGGGCGAGCATGTCCAGCGCCGACTACGCGATGGGCCTGTTCGGCGTGCTGCTCTTCATCTCGCCGTGGGCGATGGACTTCACCGCCTTCCGCGGCGCGTCCTGGACCGCCTGGGTGGTCGGGGTCGTCACGGCGGTGGTGGCGGTCGCCGCGCTGCCCGCGATGAACGAGCGCCTGCACAAGATGGCTCCGCATCACTGATGCCGGGCCGACGCGTCGGGCGCCGCGACGCGAAACGCGATGGCGACGCCCGGCAACTCATTCTGGATGCCGCCGAGAACCTGTTCGCCGCACAGGGTTTCGACGCCACCCCCACCGCGGCCTTGGCCGCGGCCGCCGGGGTGCCCAAGGGGCTGGTCTTCTACTACTTCCCCACCAAGAACGCGATCCTGTCCGCGCTCATGCGCGAGCGCGTGCCGGATCAACCCATCGACGACCTCGACGCCGTGGTGTCCCCCGGAGATCCGGCCGCCAGTCTCGTCAACCTCGACACCGCGATCAACCTCCGCGACAACCATTCCTCGGTGCTGCGAGTGATCATGTGGCGCGAGGCCGACACCCATCCCGATGTGCGGCGCCGGCTGCGTGGCCTGCGTGACCAGCTCCTCGACGTCACCGCCAGCGTGCTGCAGGCCAGTGTGCCGACCCCGATCCGCCCGAGCACCCTGCACGCCTGCGCGGCGGCCTGGGTATCGGCCATGTTCACCATCGCCAGCACCGACCGGCTGCACGCACTCGACGGTGTCCCGTTCCCCACCTCCGAAAACCTGCTCGATGTCGCCCAGGTCGTGGCGGCGGGCATGACCCAGCTCGGTTGACCCCGACCCGTCTCCGGGTGCCGGGTCCGCCGAACGGATGACGACAGCGAGCGCGTTCGGCGACACGATCATTCGCATGTCGATGAAGTCCCTCGCCGGTGCCGTCCTCGCGGCGGTGTGCCTGGTCGCGACCGGCTGCGCGACGACCGAGCGGACGCCGGTCGCCGATCTGGTCGCGCAGGCCGACGCCGTGCCGACACCCCGGGCGTCCTGGGCGCCGTGTGCCGAGGAGGAACTGCGCCGCTACGAGTGCGCCCGCGTGCCGGTGCCGCTGGACTACGCCCGCCCGGACGGACCGACGCTCGAGCTCGCGGTGATTCGTCAACCCGCCGGCGACCCATCCCGCCGCATCGGGACCCTGTTCACAGCGGCCGGCGGGCCGGGCGGTTCCGGGATCGACTGGGCCGCCGGCGGCGAGCTGTTCCCGGGCGAGCTGAGCAGGCGATTCGACGTGGTCACCTTCGATCAGCGCGGTGTCGGCCGCAGCGCGCCGGTGCGCTGCTTCCCGGACTCGGCCGCGGCCGACGACTTCTGGCGCGGTATGACCGTCCCGCCCGTCGACGACGCGCAGCGCCGGGCAGCCGAGGACAGCAGCCGAGCACTCGCGGCGGGATGCACCGAGCACAGCGGCGAGCTGCTCGCCCACCTGACCACCGTGGACGCGGCCCGCGATCTCGATCTGCTCCGCCGCGCGGTCGGCGCCGAACAGCTGACATTCGAGGGCGGTTCGTACGCAAGCTACCTCGCCATCGTCTACGGCTCCCTGTTCCCCGACCGAGTCCGCGCACTGGCCCTGTCCTCGATCGTCGACCCCACCGCCTACACCACCGACACCCGCGCACACATCGACACGACCGCCCTCGGCACCGAGGAGGTCCGCACCGAGTTCCTCCGCTCGTGCGCCGCCGCCGGACCCCAGCGCTGCGCCTTCGCGGGTGCGTCGGCCGAAGAGGTCGTGGCGCGTGACACCGCGCTGCTGGAACGGGCCGCGGGTGCGCCGATCCGGGTCGGTGCGGGGGTCAGCGCCGTGGGTGTGACGTACGGCGAGATCGTTCAGGCGTACGCCACCCTGCTGTACGACCCGGATCGCGGCTGGCCGGCGCTGGCCGCGCTGCTCGCCGAGCTCGAGCGGGGCCCGGCCGGATCGCCCGAGGTGGTGCGCGAGGTTCTCGCGGCCGCCGAGATGAGCCCCGAGTTCCTCGCCTCGTTCGTGGCTCTGTCGTGCGCGGACAACGCCTTCCCGCGTGAGCCGCACCGCTGGCCGGAGTTCGCCCGCGAATCCGCTACTACCGCACCGGTATTCGGGCCGTTCTGGCTCTACCTGCGCCAGCCCTGCGCCGCCTGGCCCACGCCCGCCGACGGTTATCCCCAGCGCTACCCCGGCCCGTGGACCCAGCACTCCACCGCCCCGGCCCTGCTGTTCAACAACCGCTTCGACCCGGCGACCCCGGTGGATTCGGCCCGCCGCGCCGCATCCGCGATGGGCACCGCTCGCTTGGTGGTCGTCACGGACGGCTACGGCCACCAGCCGACCGGCGACTGCGTCACCACCCTCCGCGAGCGCTACCTCGTCGACCTGGAGGTTCCCGCACCGGACACCTCGTGCACCGCCGGACGAACACCGTTCCTCGAGTAGACCGATCCCCGAGACCTCGGCGACGGCGCCGCCGAAGGCCGCGGCGCCTCAGGGGAGATACCGGCCGCGACTTCATCCTCGCGGCGAGGACGGAGCGGTCTTCGCCACCTTCACCGAAGTGCTCACGACGACGCCATCATCACCGCGCGGAGATCGGCGCTCTACCTCGATACCCGCCGAATCACTCTCGGCGACAGCACCATCCCGCAGAACGCGCAGCGCGATCACGCCCAGGATCGCGTGCAGGGCGCCCGCCACCAGCGCGACCACATGCAGTCCGTCGACGAACGCGGCGCGCGCGTCGGCGAGCACCGAGGGAACGACCCCGGGGCGGCTCAGGGTCTCGCCGAGGGTCGGGGCGAGGTCGGGGCCGTGCAGGCGGAACAGCAGTGCGGCGAGGGAACCGAACAGGGCGATGCCGAGGGCGTTGCCGAGTTCGTTGCCGGTTTCGGCGAGCGCGGCGGCCGAACCGGCGCGTTCCGGTGGGACCGCGGCGACCGCGATGTCGGCGACCACGCTGAACGAGATGCCGTAACCGATTCCCGCCACGGCGGTCGCGGCGAGGTACCAGCCGATCCCGCCGTCCTGGCCGGTCGGCAGGAGCAGGAACAGGCCGGTGGCGATGCTGAAGTGCGCGGTGATCAGCGCGGCCGAGCGGCCGATCCGTGCCACGATCGCCGGGGTGATCACAGCGGCCGCGGTGAGGACGAGGGCGCCGGGAACAGCGAGCAGCGCCGCGTCGGCGACCGAGAGACCTAGCACCGACTGCAGGTACGTACCCGCCAGGTAGGCGGTTGCCGACCACGCGGCCAGCGGCAGGAACCCGGTGACGATGGCGATGCCGAACACCCGATTGCGGAACAACCCGAAGTCGACGAGCGGGTTCTCGATACGCCCCTGCCTGCGCCCGAACCAGCCGAGCAGTGCGGCGCCACCGAGCCCGATCACCAGCGAGCCCGGCGAGAACCCTTCCGCCGCGATGTGCTTCACCCCGTACAGCACCCCGAGCAGACCCGCCGCCGAGGTGACCACGCTGGCCACGTCGACCCGACCGACACCCGTGGTCCGCACCTCACCGAGCAGCAGCGGCGCGAACACCAGGAACAGCAGGACCACCGGCACATTGATCAACAGCACCGATCCCCACCAGAACCGGCTCAGCAGCTGACCCGCGACGACGGGCCCAATGGCGAAGCCGGCGGCGAAGGTCGCCGCGAAGATCCCGATGGCCTGCGCCCGCCGGCGCGGATCGGTGAACAGGGTGCCGAGCACCGCGAGCGCGGAGGGCAGCAGCGTGGCGCCCGCCACCCCCATCAGCACGCGGAAGGCGATCAGCAGTTCGGGACCCGTCGCGAACGCCGCGCCCACCGAGCCGACGCCGAACACGGCCGCGCCGATCAGCAGCAGTCGTTTGCGGCCGTACCGGTCGCCGATGGTGCCGAACGCGATGAGCAGTGACCCGACGGCGAAGCCGTAACTGTCCAGGATCCACAGGGACTGGTCGGCGGTGGGGGCGAGCGCGTCGGTGACGGCCGGCATGGCGAGGAACAGCACCGAGCCGTCCATCGCGACCAGTAGGACGGGGCCGAGCACGACCAGCAGTCCGAGCCAGGCCCGCGGCTCGGTGGACGTCGTCTTGAGGCGATTCATGGACCCACCCTGGAACGGCACGCCAGGGGCAACCAGACACCTGTCGTGGGTATACCTCACAGGGATACCCCGGCCGCGCGGCCGGTCCCTACGATCGAGGGCATGGAGTTGGAGACCCTCGGCACGTTCCTCAAGAACCGGCGCGATCGGATCACCCCCGAACGGATCGGTCTGAAGACCTTCGGGGTCACCCGCCGCGTGCCCGGCCTACGCCGGGAAGAACTCGCCCAGCTCGCCGGGGTGAGTCCCGGGTACTACACCCGCCTCGAACAGGACCAGGCGGGCACGGCATCGCCGCAGGTCATCGACGCCCTCGCCCGCGTGCTGCAGCTCGATCCCGCCGAGACAACGCATCTGCGCAATCTCGCGGGCCGCAGCGCCGTGGCGCGGCTGGTCCGGGACGACCCCGAACAACCGCATCCGCGGGTGATCGCCCTGCTCGCCTCGCTCGGCGAGACCATGCCCGCCGTCGTGCTGGGCCGCCGCGGTGACGTCCTCGCCTGGAACCGGCCTGGCCACGCCCTGGTCGCCGAACATCTCGACTTCACGGCGCCGGCGGATCCCGCGCACAGGCCGTCGATCCCGCGCCTGTTCTTCCTCGACCCGCTCACCCGCGACCTGTACCGCAACTGGACCGAGCTGGCCCGCATCCACGTCGCCTACCTGCGCCTCACCGCGGGCCGCTACCCGAACGACGCGCACCTGGCCGAACTGATCGGCGAATTGGCCATGCGCAGTAGCGAATTCGCCACCCTGTGGGCGACCGGCGACGTCGCCGACTGCACCGTCGGCCCGATGGACCTGCGCCATCCCACCGTCGGCCGCGTCGACGTCGACTACCAGGTGTGGTTGCAACCCGACAGCCCCGACCACCGCCTCGAGGTCTACACCCCGCGCGACGCGTCCTCCGCCGACGCCCTGCGCCTGCTCACCGGCTCCGACACCCCGTCGACACCGGTTTCCTCGCCCTAGCGCTCAGCCGAGTCCCGTTCGACGGAGTGGGAGAGGGCGTAGGCGTTCAACCGCCCGATCAGTTCGTCCGCATCCGCGGGGGAAGCGCTGGGCCGCAACCGGATCACCGCGTGCGCGCGACCGTCGCGCGCCGTGACCTCGACCGTGCCCGTAAGCCCGGTGTCCTCGATCACCCGCGTCACCACCCGCCGAACCGCGTCGTGGATCAACGGCACCTTGTGCACCTTGCCCACGGCGGTGACGGGGATCTCCGGGATGAGGTGGACGAACTTCGGGGCGGCGGCCGGTTCGGGTGCGTTTTCGGCGGCCCAGGACAGCAGCTGCGCCGGTTCGGCGCCGGCGCCGGGACGCAGCACGACATAAGCCGCCGGGACCTCGCCCGCGTGTCTGTCCGGACGCGCGACCACCGCGGCGGCTTCGATATCCGGATGCGCGAGCAGCGATTCCTCGACCGGTCTCGGGTCGATGTTGTGCCCGCCGCGGATGATGACGTCGCGCGCCCGTCCCGACAGCGTGACCAGTCCGGTGGCGTCGACGCGGCCCAGATCACCGGTGAGCAGCCAGCCGTCGACCACCACACCGGTGGGGTCCGGCGCCACGCCCGCCCGACCGGCGCGCAGATACCCGGGGAACACACTGGGCCCCTGGATGGCCAGCACGCCCGCCTCGCCGGGGTCGCGGTCGCCGATGGGCAGCCCGTCGTCGTCGACGCGCACCGCTTTGATCCGCTGGTAGGGCAGTCGCAGGCCCACCGTGCCCGGCTCGCTGCCGGTCATCGGCGCGAGGACGCTGACACAGGTGGCTTCGGTGAGCCCGTACCCCTCCAGCAACGGCACCCCGGTCATGGCTTCGAACGTCGTCCTGACGCGGCTGGGAAGTGGTGCCGCGCCGACGATTCCGGCCCGAAGGCTGGAGATGTCCACGTCGCCCGGCACCGGCGGCAGACCGGCGAACACGGTGGGCACCCCGGAGAACACGCTCACCCGATAGCGCTCCACGATCCGCCAGAAGTCGGCCATCGCCGCGCGGTCCCGGTAACCGAGCGGGCCGAGCGACACGACGGTCCGCCCCGCGAAGAACGGGGCGAGCGCGGTGACAAGCACCGCGTTGACATGGAACAGCGGCAATCCGGCGAGCGCCACCGCGTCCTCGGCGAAGACGCCGTGCCGGGCCAGCGCCCAGGCGAGGTAGACCTGGTTCGCGTGGGTGTGCGGCGCGACCTTCGGAGTGCCGGTCGTCCCGCCGGTGTGGAAGTACGCCGCGATGTCCGACGGCCCCGGCATCCGGTCGAACGTCAGCTCGGCCGGTTGCCGCGCGCAGAGGTCGTCGAAATCGCCCACCCATTCCGGCGGCGGATCGGGCACGGCGCCGCCGACCGAGATGAGCACCCGCTGCCCGGGCAGCGCGGCCACGACCTCGCACGCGGTGCGCCACGTCCTGGCGTCGAGTTCCGGTGCGGGAGCCAGGATCACCCGCGCCTCGGTGAGCCGGAAGATGTCGATGATGTGCTCGGTGGCCAGCATCGGGTTGACCGGGTTGGCGATCCCGATCGCCTGGGCGCCGAACAGGGCCGCGTAGGTCGAGCCGGTATTGGGCAGGAGCAGGCCGACCACGCCGCCCGGCTCGAGACCGAGCGCCGCGTACAGGTTCGCGGCGCGGGTCACGCGGCCGAACAGTTCGGTGTACGACCACGTCTCGGGCCGATCCCACCGCTGCCCGCCCGGCAGTAGACGCAGCGCGGGTCGCTCGCCGACACGCTTCGCGGAGCGCGCGAGCAGGTCGTAGGTGCTGTTCGGGAGAGCGCGCGCGGCCAGCGGCACCGACTCGAGCCGGGCGAGTTCGGCGACGGCGGTGGCGATTCCGGGGACGGCTGCGGCGCTCACGCGTCGACCACCACGCGGTTGGTGAGCACACCGATCCGCTCGACCTCGACCTCGACCACATCACCCGGGCGCAGGTAGCGCTCGGCGAACACCCCGGCGCCGCGCGGCGTGCCGGTGCAGATCACGTCACCGGGTTCGAGGGTTTGATAGCGGGACAGATACGCGATCAGCTCCGGAATGGAGTGCAGGAATCCGCTCGTCCGATCATCTTGGCGCACTTCACCGTTCACCCGGGTGCGTAGCGCGAGATCGGGGGCGGCGGTGAACTCGTCGGCGGTGACCAGACAGGGCCCGAGCGGTTTGAAGGTGTCGAAGCTCTTGGCGACACCGATGGAGGCGGTCGGGTCCCCGGTCATCGCGCGGAGTTGGATGTCGCGGGCGGACACATCGTTGACGACGGTCAGCCCGGCCACATGTCCCCATGCCTCGTCGACGGGCGCGGCACTCGCCGACGTCCCGATGACGACGGCGACCTCCCCCTCATAGTCGACCTGGTCGGCCGCCACCTCGGGCAGCACGATCGACGCGACCGGTCCGGTCACCGCCGACCCGGCGCACACCTGCAGGTTCGGTTCGCTCGGCAGGGTCATGTCCGCTTTGCCCAGCGCGGCGAACATCTCCAGCGCCTCCGCCGCGTGGCTGCCGTAGTTCAACCCGACGATCAGCACCTTGCCCGGTCGTGACACCGGGGAGCGCAGCGTCGCCGGATCGAGCGGCAGTTCCCGCAGCACGCGCGCGGTCCTGGCAACCTCGATCCCCGGTCCGCGCAGCAGCGCGCCCACGTCCGGGTAGGGCAGATCGAGCACGGCGAGCACGCCGGGGCGATCTTCCCTGGCAAGCCCGCTGTCGGTGGCGTAGAGACGCATGTCGAACCTCCTCGTTCGCCGGCTACCCACCGGCCCGTTTCTCTTGATTGCCAGTTAAGAGCAGTCTTGGTCGCCAGTCAAGAGCGGGCATAGGGTAGCCACATGCCCAAGAATCGCCAGGAGATCCCCAAGGCCGAACGCCAGGCCGAACTGGTCGCGCAGGCGCGCGAACTCTTCATCGACAACGGCTATCGCGGCACCAGCGTGGCGGCGGTCGGCCGGGCGGCCGGTATCGCCCCGGCGGCGGTGCACTGGTACTTCCCCACCAAGGACGACCTCTTCGCCGCCGTGATCGCCGCCATCTTCGAGACCGAGCGCGCACAGGTCGAGGCCGACGCGACCACGGCCGGCGATCCGCGCGCCGAACTCGTCGCGCTGCTGCTGCGCATGGAGCCCTATCGCGCCCTCCATCGCGTCGCCTACGAACGGATGGCGGAGACGGCCTCCTTGCGCGCGGTCTACGAACAGATGCAGGACTGGCTCGAGCAGCGCCTGTTCGCGGCGGTCTCGCGGCGCGTGGGCGACAGCGCCGACCTGGCCTCTATCACCGACCTCGCCCATGTGCTGTTCGAAGGACTTCTGGTCAGCGTCCGCCGCCTGGATCGGCCGACCGACGAGCTGATCGAGCTGCTGATCAGCGCCCTCGCCGCCGCGGCCGTCAGCCCGAGTTGACCGCGGTCTCTTGACTTTCATTCATGAGCGCGCCTAGCTTCTCTTGTATCGCATTCAAGAGATGTTCCCGGCTCAAAGGAGAGTCCGCTCATGGCATCACCGGCAAAACTCGCGCACGTCGTCCTGCGGACCGGTCGGCTATCGGAGATGGTCGACTGGTACACGCAGGTCCTGGAAGGCCGCCTGGTCTTCGGCACCGACCTGCTGGCGTTCGTGACCTACGACGAGGAGCACCACCGCGTCGCCTTCCTGGCGACCGGCGCCTCTCAGCGCCCCACCGACGCGCACTCCGGGCTGCACCACGTGGCCTTCACCTACGACTCGCTCGGTGACCTGCTGGCCACCTACGAGCGGCTGAAGCCGGCCGGCATACAGCCGTTCTGGACCATCAACCACGGTCCGACCACCTCGATGTACTACGAGGACCCCGACGGCAATCACATCGAATTGCAGATCGACAATTTCGCCACCGATGCGGAACTGGACGACTTCTTCGCTTCCGGCGCCTTCGCGGCCAACCCCATCGGCGTCGAGTTCGACCCCGACGATCTGGTCGCCCGCTTCGCCGCCGGTGAGCCGTTCGCCGACCTGGTGCGGCGGCCGTGAGCGCGCCCGACCGGACACCGGTGCTCATCGTGGGCGCCGGCCCCGTTGGCCTGGCGACAGCGTATGTCCTCGGGCGACACGGAGTTCCGAGCCTCGTGTGTGAACGGTTCGGCGGCGTCAACCCGCACCCGCGCGCGCACGTGGTGAACACGCGATCGATGGAGCTGCTGCGTTCCTGGGGCATCGCCGACGCCGTCACAGCCGACGCGGTGACGCCGGAGTGGATGCTCAATATCGTCTGGAAGCAGACCCTGGCCGGCTCCGTGCTCGGCCGGATCGATCTCGCCGACGGCGGCCGGGATCGCATCCTGCGCCGCAGCGACGCGTCTCCCGAGATGATCACCTCGTGCGCGCAGGATCGCGTGCAGCAGCGACTGCTCGACGCACTGCGCGCTCAGGGGATGGCGACCCTGGCCTTCGAGACCGAGGTCCGCGCGGTCACCGACGTCGGGGACGAGGTCGTGGTCGAGCTGGAGTCCGCGGACGGGCACCGCATCGTGCACGCCGACTACGTCGTGGCGTCGGACGGCGCCGCGGGCACCCTGCGTGACGAGCTCGGCATCGGGATGGCGGGCCTGCCCGAGCTGGGCAGGCAGCTCAACATCTATTTCCACGCGGACCTCTCGCCCTGGACCGACGACGATCCCGCACTGCTGATCTGGCTGATCAACGCGCGGTCGCCGGGCGTGCTCATCGGGATGGACGGCGACCATCGCTGGACCCTGAACCGGCCGTTCGACCCCGCCAGGGAATCGCTGACGGACTACACCGCCGACCGCTGTGTCGAGCTGGTGCGCACCGCGGTCGGCAGCTCCGATCTCGCCGTCGACATCCGCTCGGTGGGGACCTGGACGATGGCGGCCCGCACTGCGGCGACCTATCGGGCCGGGCGGGTCCTGCTGGCCGGCGACAGCGCCCATCAATTCCCACCGACCGGGGGGCTCGGCATGAACACCGGCCTCGCCGACGCCGACAACCTGGCTTGGAAGCTCGCCGCCGTCCTCGCAGGCTGGGCGCCGGACTCCCTGCTCGACAGCTACGAGAGCGAGCGGCGCGCGGTCGCGGTGAGCAACACCGAACACAGTGTCGCCAATGCCCTGCGCATGGTCGATGCCGGAGTGGGTCCGCTGACCGTCGAGATCGCCCAGCGGCTCGACAGCCCGGATCCAGCCGTGGCACAGCGGGAACGCGACCGGCTGGCGGCCGCGATCCCCCAGCACCGCGCGCACTTCGACGACCTCGACCAGGAACTGGCCTACGTCTACGGCGAGGACGAGATCGCCGTAGATCCGATCGGCTCCGCGATCATCGGCGCCCGGCTGCCCCACGTGTGGGCCGTGCGCGAACAGACGACGATCTCCACCCTCGACCTGCTCGGCCCGTGGTTCACCGTGATCGCCGGCGCGGCCGGATCGCCCTGGGCGACAGCGGCGGTCGAGGCGGCGGGGCCGGTGCCGGTCCGCGCCTTCGTCGTCGGCCGGGATCTCGAACTCGACCCCGGCAGGCTCGGTATCGGTTCCGCGGGCGCCGTCCTGGTACGCCCGGACGGGCACATCGCCTGGCTGACCGACCACGCGTCCGAAACGCCGGTCGCCGATCTGGCCCTCGCCCTGCGCCGGGCCCGCGGTGTCCGTGAATCCGTGTCCTGACCGACTTCGTAGAAAGCCATCGATGTGACCGAACATCCAGCGCCGGTAGCCCTGTCGGACCGATACACCCGACTGACGGGCGCCGTCCATCTCACCGGTATCCAGGCGCTCGCGCGGCTGCCCTTGGAATTGCGGCGCGCCGACCTGCGCGCGGGTAGACGCACCGCCGCATTCGTCTCCGGATACGAGGGCTCGCCTCTGGCCGGCTACGACACCGAACTGGCCCGCAACGCCGCGCTGCTCGACGAGCACGACATCGTCTTCCGGCCCGGCGTCAACGAGGAGCTGGCCGCGACCGCTGTGCAGGGCACCCAGCTGGCGTCGGCGCAGGACGACAAGCGCGTCGACGGCGTCATGGCCCTCTGGTACGGCAAGTCGCCCGGACTCGACCGCGCGTCCGACGCCATCCGGCACGCCAACATGATGGGCACCCACCCCGATGGCGGCGTGCTCGCCCTCGTGGGCGACGACCCCGCGGCGAAGTCGTCGACCGTGCCCGGGGCGTCCGAGGCGCTGCTCGCCGATCTCGGCCTGCCCACGCTGTACCCGGCCGATCCCCAGGAGGCCCTGGATTTCGGGCTCCACGGAGTGGCGATGTCGCGGGCCTGCGGGCTGTGGGTCGCCATGAAGATCGCGACGAATGTGGCCGACGGATCGGGCACGGTGGATCTGGACCCCGACCGCGTCCGTCCCGTCGAACCCGACCGAACCGTCGACGGGACGGTCTACCGCCACGAGGTGACCGCGCACGTGCTGCAGCCGACGCTCGGCGTGCTCGAACGCAGCCGCGAAGGCGCGCGCCTCGAGATCGCGCGGCGCTACGCCGTGACGAACGACCTCAACCGGATCACCCACAGCGGCGTGGGTGACCGGTTGGGGATCGTCGCGGCGGGCAAGACCTTCCTCGACGTGCGCCAGGCGCTGCGCGGCCTCGGGCTCGACGACGCCGAACTGGCGGGCCGCGGTGTCCGCCTGTTGAAGCTGGGGATGATCCACCCGCTGGAACCGACCGTCGTCCGGCGCTTCGCCGAGGGGCTGGACGAGATCATCGTGGTCGAGGAGAAGCGGCCGTTCCTCGAGATCGCGATCAAGGACGTGCTCTACGGTCAGCCGGACGCGCCCGTGATCACCGGCAAGCGGCTGCCAGGGGGCGGCGCCTTCCTGCCGGTCGACGGCGAACTCGACCCCGACGTGATCGCCGCGAAGCTCGCGGGCCGGCTGACCCAGCTCGGCGGTTTTCCGTCGGTGGCGCGGTGGCGGGGGGGGGGGGGGGGGGGGGCCCCCCCCCCCCCCCCGGAGTAGAGCCACCCCCCCAACTAATGAAAGGGGGCGCCCCCCACAAACAACCAAACAAACACCCCGGCG
>NZ_JARWOJ010000233.1 GCF_029868625.1 Nocardia neocaledoniensis
AACCAGGACATGTTCACCGCCACCCTGGACGGGCTGGTCAGCCGGTTCGGGCTGCAGGGTGAGAGCCTGGGCATGGTTGTCGGCGGTGCCGTGCTCAAGCGCGTCGGCGAGCACAGCCTGATCCGCGAGAGCGTGCTCCCCACCAGCCTCTGTTCCCCGGACCCCAAACGGGGCGGGGCGCCGAGCAAGACCCACCCCCCTCGGCGCCCGGCGATTGGTCGTGCGGGCCCGCTACCCCTTGCGGTAGGTCGCCAGCCAGTCCAGCCAGTTGTCGGCCTCCTGGAAAGCGTTGGCGCGCACCGCTTCCGAGGACAGGAACACATCGTGGCGGGCACCGTCGATCGGGACGATCGTGGTGCGCTCGCCCAGGCAGCCCGCCCAGCGCTGGATCTGCTTGACGTCGAGCACGGCGTCGGCCACGTCGACCGCGGGGCTGTGTTCGCGGGCGAACTTGGTCAGCCGCGAGCGCAGGATCAGCGCGGGCACGCCGATCGCGAGTCCCTGGTGCAGCCGCGCCTGGCCCTGCCGGATGGCGCGCAGCCAGCCCAGCCGCACCGGCTCGCCGGTGAGCGGCTTCCAGTCCAGGTTGTAGTCCCACTCGCCCGCCCGGGTGTGGTGCAGGCTGTCGCCGTAGGCGGTGCTCACGCCCATGCCGGGCAGCTGGGCGAAGGCGCGCACCCGGCCGACGGCGTTGATGATCGGCGTGCCGACCGTCCGGTAGAACGACGGACCCTGCAGGTCGAACCAGGGGCTGTTGAGCACGACGCCGGCCACACCGGCGGCCGCGCTCCCGCGGGTGGCCTCGAGCCGGTCCAGCCACAGCGCGGCCACCAGTCCGCCGGTCGAGTGCCCGACGACCAGCACGTCGTTGCCGGTCTCCGCGCGCGCGATCCGCAGCGCCTCGTTCAGCTCGACGTCGTAGAGCGCCAGATCGCTGACGTAGTGCGCGCTTTGTCCCTCGCGCCGCGAACGACCGCATTTGCGCAGGTCCAGCGCGTAGAAGCGATGTCCTCGCGCCGCGAAATGCTGGGCAAGGTGCTCCTGGAAGAAGTAGTCGGTGAAACCGTGCAGGTACAGCACGGTGGGTTCGGTGGACGGTGCGCTCGCATCGGGCAGATAGCGCACGAGCGTGGCCACCACCTCGCC
This sequence comes from Nocardia neocaledoniensis, assembly GCF_029868625.1. Classification (GTDB taxonomy): domain Bacteria; phylum Actinomycetota; class Actinomycetes; order Mycobacteriales; family Mycobacteriaceae; genus Nocardia; species Nocardia neocaledoniensis_A. The sequence goes on from NZ_JARWOJ010000233.1 coordinate 1,147, forward strand.
CTCGCCGTCGGGGTCGGGGCCCAGCGGCAGGGTGCGCTGTTGGTAGTCGGTGCCGAGGACATCGGGTTGCCACTGCTCATCGGTCCGCGCGGGGCCGCCGACGGGATCGAGTGAGGTTTCGTTCGTCACACCGCTCAATCTATCGCGCGGTCATCGCGACGTGCAGTGTTGGTTTACATCACATTCGGTAGGTCGGTTGCGGTACTCCGAACGCCTGAGGTGCACAATTGGCTTCAGGTGAACGACGGGTAACCTACCCCCGGCGGTTCACCGCGAGTCGCCCCGAACACCAAGCGCCCGCGCCAAGCGAACCCACCGCAGGTGGGTGGCTGAGAAGGACAAGGAAGTCGATCTACCCGTGCCGAACGCTGCGAAGATTGAAAAGACCGATGTAGTTCTCATCGGCGCTGGCATCATGAGTGCCACGCTGGGCGCGCTGCTGCGGCAGCTGCAGCCGGAGTGGACGATCTCGGTGTTCGAGCGGCTCGACGCCGCCGCCGCGGAGAGCAGCGACCCGTGGAACAACGCGGGTACCGGTCACTCGGCGCTGTGCGAGCTCAACTACAGCCCGCAGAACGCCGACGGCTCGGTCGACGTGAGCAAGGCCGTCGACATCAACGAGCGCTTCCAGGTCTCGCGCCAGTTCTGGGCCTCGGCGGTCGACAACGGTGTCCTCGGTGACCCGAGCCGCTTCATCAACCCCATCCCGCACGTCAGCTTCGTGCACGGCGCCGACAACGTCGACTACCTGCGCAAGCGCTACGAGGCGCTGGCGCCGCACCCGCTGTTCCGCGGCATGGAGTACATCGACAGCCCCGACGAGTTCAGCGCGCGCCTGCCGCTGATGGCCAAGGGCCGCGACTTCAGCGACCCGATCGCGCTGAACTGGACCGACGGCGGCACCGACATCGACTTCGGCGCGCTCACCAAGCAGCTGCTGGCCCACATCGGCTACTCCGGCGGCGAGATCGCCTTCGGCACCGAGGTCCGTGACCTCGACAAGCAGTCCGACGGGTCGTGGAACGTCACCGTGCGCAACCTGCGCACCTTCCAGTCCCGCACGCTCAACGCGAAGTTCGTGTTCGTCGGCGCCGGTGGCGGAGCGCTGCCGCTGCTGCAGAAGTCGGGCATCAAGGAGGCCAAGGGCTTCGGCGGCTTCCCGATCTCGGGCCAGTTCCTGCGCTGCACCAACCCCGCGCTGATCGACCAGCACGAGGCCAAGGTGTACGGCAAGGCCGCTGTCGGCGCGCCGCCGATGTCGGTGCCGCACCTGGATACCCGCGTCATCAACGGCACCCAGGGCCTGCTGTTCGGCCCCTACGCCGGCTGGACCCCGAAGTTCCTCAAGGACGGCTCCAATGCCGACCTGTTCAAGTCGATCAAGCCCAACAACATCGGCTCGCTCGTCGGCGTCGGCCTGACCGAGATGGGTCTCACCAAGTACCTGATCAGTGAGCTGCTCAAGTCGCAGTCCGGCAAGGTCGGCGTGCTCGAGGAGTTCATGCCGCGCGCCGAGGGCCGTGACTGGGAGCTGATCACCGCCGGTCAGCGCGTGCAGGTCATCCGGCGCAAGGGCGCGGGCGGCGTGCTCGAGTTCGGCACCGCCGTGATCTCCGCCGAGGACGGCACCATCGCCGGTCTGCTCGGCGCCTCCCCGGGCGCCTCCACCTGCGTCACCGCCATGCTCGACGTGATGCAGCGCTGCTTCCCGCGCGAGTACGCGGACTGGACGCCGCAGCTGAAGCAGATGATCCCGTCGCTGGGCGTGAAGCTGTCGGAGAACCAGGCCCTGTTCCAGGAAGTGTGGGACTGGACCTCCAAGTCGCTGAAGCTGGATCGGGCGGCCACCCCGGCGCACGAGGATGCCGCGCACTACGCGCAGGTCTGACGCGCTGATGTCGACGGTCGCGCTGAAACGGGCATGGGCGGCGGATCTGGATACCGCCACCCTGTACCGGCTGTTGCGGCTGCGCGTCGAGGTGTTCGTCGTCGAGCAGGAATGCGCCTATCCCGAACTGGACGGGCTCGACCTGCTGGCCGAGACCAGGCACCTGTGGCTCGAGGACGAGGATGACATCGTCGCCACCCTGCGCTTGCTCGAGGAGCGCGTCGACGGGGAGCACGGCTTCCGGATCGGCCGGGTGTGCGCGGCGAAGACCGCTCGCGGGCGCGGCTACAGCACGCGGCTGATGCGGGCCGCGCTGGCCGAGACCGGCTCGGCCACGGTCCGGCTGAACGCGCAATCGCACCTGGTGGACATGTACGGCACGTTCGGTTTCGTCACCGACGGTCCGGAATTTCTGGACGACGGGATCCCGCACGTGCCGATGCGGCGCGGATAGACGGCCGCTCGCCGCCGATCCGACGATCAGGTGGTGCGCGGGGCAGGATCGCGTACGGCTTTCGCTCGGGCGACGCCCGGCGGTCGGCGGCTACCGGTGCGCGAATACAGTGGGGGCGTGCCTGGTTTTGCTGATGTCGCCGCTGGTCCGCACGCCGCCGCCCGCTCGGCGGGCGAGGCGGGATTCCCCTTCTCGGCGGTCGTCGGGCAGGAACGGCTGCAGCTGGCGTTGATCTTGTCGGCGGTGCACCCCGGGATCGGTGGTGTCCTCGTGCGCGGCGAGAAGGGGACGGCCAAGTCGACCGTGGTGCGCGCGCTCGCGCAGTTGCTGCCGCCGGTCGTCGACGAGAGCGGCGCCAGGCCCGCGCGCCTGGTGGAACTGCCGGTCGGCGCCACCGAGGACCGCGTCGTCGGCTCGCTGGATCTGGAGCGGGTGCTGCGCGACGGCGAGCAGGCGTTCCGGCCCGGTCTGCTGGCCGCGGCCCATCACGGTGTGCTCTATGTCGACGAGGTGAACCTGCTCCACGATCATCTGGTCGACGTGCTGCTGGACGCCGCCGCCATGGGCCGGGTCCATGTCGAGCGTGACGGCGTCTCGCATTCGCATCCGGCGCGGTTCGTGCTCGTCGGCACGATGAACCCCGAGGAAGGCGAACTGCGTCCGCAGCTGCTCGACCGGTTCGGGCTCACCGTCGACGTGGCCGCCTCCCGCGAGGTCGACGTGCGCATGGCCGTGGTGCGCAGGCGCCTGGACTACGAGGCCGATCCGGCCGGATTCGCGGCCCGCTATCTCGAGGCGGATCAGCGTGTCGCCGAACGGATCCTGAACGCACGGGACCGGCTGCCCGAGGTCGCGCTGGACGACGGCGAACTGCGCCGGATCGCGGCACTGTGCGCGGCGTTCGACGTCGACGGGATGCGCGCCGACCTGGTCGTGGCCCGAACCGCCGCGGCCCACGCGGCCTGGCGGGGAGCGGACCGGGTGACCGAGGACGATGTCCGCGTCGCCGCCGAACTCGCGCTGCCGCATCGTCGCAGGCGTGATCCGTTCGACGAGCCGGGGATCAGCGAGGAACAACTCGACGACGCGATGCGCCAGGCCGCCGACGAGGTCGAGAAGGCCTCGGAGAACGATGATCCACGCCGGGGTGACGCGCCGTCCGGTGCCGAGGTTCCCGGGAACGGCCGGGACGATCGCGGCGACGACAACGGTCCGCGCGGTGACGCTCCGCACGGCGGCGGACCGGAGCCCGATCCCGACGACAACGGCCCGGACGGTGACGGCCCGCACGGCGGAACGGACCGCGATCCCGATGACGACGGCCCCGACGGCGGCGGCCCGAACGGACGCGGTGGCTCCCGGCCGATGGCCGAAGGAGTCTCCGGCACACCGACTTCGGCGGCGAAACCCGCCCCGCGCTGGGAGGTCCCCGGTATCGGCGAGGGTGCGCCCGGCCGTCGCTCCCGGGCGCAGACCCGCTCCGGCCGGGCCGTGCGCCCGGATACCGACACCTCGACCGGACTGCACCTGCTCGGCACCGTGTTCGCCGCCGCCCCACGGCAATTCGAGCGCGGCAGGCTCAGCGGTCCACTGGCGCTGACCGCCGAGGATCTGCGCGGTGCGTATCGCGAAGGGCGCGAAGGGAATCTGGTCGTCTTCGTGGTCGACGCCTCCGGGTCGATGGCCGCCCGCGACCGGCTCACCGCCGTCACCGGCGCCATCGTCACCCTGCTGCGCGACGCCTACCAGCGGCGCGACAAGGTGGCCGTGATCAGTGTGCGCGGCAGCGAGGCCGAACTCGTGCTGCCGCCCACCTCCTCGGTCGACATCGCCGTGCGCAGGCTGGCCGGGCTGCGCACCGGCGGCAAGACGCCCCTCGCCGCCGGGCTGCTGAAGGCGCGCGAGGTGATCGCCCGCGAACACGTGCGCGATCCGCGCCGCCGTCCGATGCTGGTGCTGCTCACCGACGGCCGCGCCACCGGCGGCACCGACCCGCTGCCGCGCGCCCGGGCCGCGGCCCGGCTGCTGGCGGGCGAGGGGCACACCGCGATGGTGATCGACTGCGAACGCGGCATGGTCCGCCTCGGTCTCGCCGCCGAACTGTCCCGTGACCTGCGCGCCCGCTATCTGCGCCTGGACGAGCTCACCGGCGACACCGTCGCCCAGGTCGTCCGCACCTCGGCGCGCCCAACGACCCGCGCGGCCTGACGTACGCGTGGTCCGCGCAACGACCCAACTCGGTGCAGCATGTGGCCAGAGCTTCGACCCCACTCCAGGCCGTGTGTGGCCCGGCCGGCCTCTGATCAGCGGAGCGAACGGTTCGCCACAGCGTGCCGGTGGGGCCGGGCGTCACCGGTGGGATGCTGGGGCGGGGCGCGGGCCGGGCCCTGATAGAAAGAATGAGCGGTCGACGAGGTGGGCCGTGAGCCCGCGCGTCCCCGCGCCAGAGTCGAAGGAGCCTACGTGCCCAAGGGTGTTCCCGAGGTGGTGCCGGAAGACGGTCTGACGACGCGTCAGCGCCGCAATCAGCCGGTGCTGGCCGTGCACACCGGGCCGGGCAAGGGCAAGTCCACGGCCGCGTTCGGGATGGCGTTGCGGGCCTGGAACCAGGGCTTCGACATCGCGGTGTTCCAGTTCGTGAAGAGCGCGAAGTGGAAGGTGGGGGAGGAGGCGGCGTTTCGCACTCTCGGCACCGTGCACGAGCAGACCGGCGCCGGTGGCGCGGTCGAGTGGCACAAGATGGGCGAGGGCTGGTCGTGGACCCGCAAGCACGGCACCGAGGAGGACCACGCGGCCGCCGCCCTCGCGGGCTGGCAGGAGATCGCGCGCCGCCTCGCCGCCGAGCAGCACCGCTTCTACGTGCTCGACGAATTCACCTACCCGCTGAAGTGGGGCTGGGTCGACATCGACGAGGTCGTCGAGACCTTGACCAACCGCCCCGGCAACCAGCACGTGGTGATCACCGGCCGGGACGCGCCGCAAGCGCTGATGGACGCGGCCGACCTGGTCACCGAGATGACCAAGGTGAAGCACCCGATGGACGCGGGCCGCAAGGGCCAGCGCGGCATCGAATGGTGAGCTGCGCGGCGGTCGGCCGGACCGGTGCCGGTGCGCGCACGGGCGGGACGCCGTGAGCGCGCCTGCTGTCGTGATCGCCGCCCCGGCGTCGGGCAGCGGCAAGACCACGCTGGCGACCGGGCTGATCGGTGCGCTGCGCCGAGCAGGACACCGGGTGGCGCCGTTCAAGGTCGGTCCCGACTACATCGATCCCGGCTACCACGGGCTCGCCGCGGGGCGGCCCGGCCGCAATCTCGATCCCGTTCTGGTGGGCGAGGATCGCGTGGTGCCGCTGTACCGGCACGGCGCGCACGGCTGTGACATCGCCGTCGTCGAAGGCGTGATGGGCCTGTTCGACGGGCGCATCGACGAGAGCCGCGCCGACGCCGTGGCGGAGGGCTCCACCGCCCAGGTCGCGAGCCTGCTCGGCGCGCCCGTGGTGCTGGTGGTCGACGCCCGCGGCCATTCCCAGAGCCTGGCCGCGCTGCTGCACGGCTTCGCCACCTACGACTCCACGGTCCGCCTCGGCGGGGTCATCCTCAACCGGGTCGGCAGCGAACGCCACGAGCAGGTGCTGCGCGCCGCCTGCGACCGTGTCGGTCTCCCGGTCCTCGGCGCCCTCCCGCGCCTGGCCGAATTGGAAGTCCCCTCACGGCATCTGGGCCTCATCCCCGCCGTCGAGCACGGCTCCGCGGCGACCACGGCCGTGGCCGCGATGACCGACCTCGTCGCCGCGCACATCGACCTGCGCGCCGTGGTGGCCCTCGCCGCCGGAAACACCGCGGGCCCCGCCTGGGACCCAGCCGCCGAAGTGGCCGGATTCCTCGACACGACAACGGTTTCGGCCACCGCCGCGCGGCCGTCGAGTTCGACCGGCGAACCCGCCACGGTCGGACGCATGGGCTCGGTATCGACGAGCGGCGGCTCCGCGGCGACGACGGGCTCGGCCGAGGACCAGGGGCCGATCATCGCGATGGCCGGGGGACCGGCCTTCACCTTCGGGTACGCCGAGCATCGCGAACTGCTGACGGCGGCGGGTGCCCGGGTCGTGGTGTTCGACCCGTTGACCGACGAATTGCCCGAGGGGACAGCGGGTGTCGTGCTGCCGGGCGGGTTCCCGGAGGAGCACGCGGCGGCGCTGTCCGCCAATGTCGGGCTCCGGACGGCGATCGCCGAGGGCGCGCGCAACGGGTTGCCGATCCACGCCGAATGCGCGGGCCTGCTGTATCTGACCCGCTCTCTCGACGGGCACCCGATGGCGGGAGTGCTCGACGCCGACGCCGAATTCGGCCCGCGCCTGACCCTCGGCTACCGCGACGCCGTCGCCCTGCACGATTCGGTCCTCTGGCGCGCGGGCACCCGGGTCCGCGGCCACGAATTCCACCGCACCCGCCTGATCAGCGCCCCCAGCACCCCCGCGGCCTGGGGCTGGCGCCTCACCGAATCCGCGACCGAGGGCACCGTCATCGGCCAGGTCCACGCCTCCTACCTGCACACCCACCCCGCCGGAAACCCCGAAGCCATCGCCCGATTCGTCACCACCGCAACCCGATTCGGTCGTCCATGACGACGCCAGGCCGGCCGCCCCACACGAGGCGACCTGAGGTGGCGAGCCGCGCGGGTGGAACCCTGATCAGCACGGCCGACCCCGCCGCGGCGAAGGTGCGAGGTCCGGTCGCCGCGAATGCGGGTGCCGCAGCCACAACCAGCCGCACCGGCGAATCGCGCGCACCGCACCCGGGAGCCGTCCGAGCGGGACCACCTGCGCTGCCGGCCCGAGGGTGGGCGACCGGCCGTGCGGCCCGCCGGGTGCCATGACCGAGGCAGATGGTCCGCGCGCGACCAGGGGGCCGGTGCGCGTGGCCGTCGGTGTCGGGGCGCGACCCCGAGCCGCGGCGGAGTCGATTCTGGCCGCAGTGCGCGCGGTCGCCGGCACGGATGTCGTCGGGTGCCTGGCGACGATCGATCGGCGCGCTGACGATCCCGGAGTGCGCGCTGCCGCGCGGGAACTCCGGGTCGCCGTCCGTGGTTTCACCGCCGCTGAACTCGCCCGGGTCGCCGTCGGCCACAGGTCGGATCGGACGGCCACGGCGGTGGGGACGCCGAGTGTCGCCGAGGCGGCCGCCCTGCTGGCGGGTGGAGGGGGACTCGCGCGTGCGCGCACCGTGGTCGGCGGCGTCGTCGTCGCGGCGGCCTACCTCGCGGTGCCGGAACAGCCGTGGTAGTCGCGAGTCCCGGTGAACCGGCGCGAACGGTCGCGAATCAATTCGGTGGGCAAGCGCGTTCGCGCGCACTAACCTCATCTCCAGCAGTCGCACGGCGGACCGGATTCGGTCGGTTACCACTTCGGATGGAGATGACGCAGGTTCGAATCCTGCCCGGCCCACGAGGGTCGGTAGCTCAGCCTGGTAGAGCACTACGTCGGTCGAAAACACACGCCCGCCGTGCGATTGCGACGTAGAGGAGCAGGGCGGACCGGATTCGGTCGGTTATCTGGTACGACCTTCGGGTTCAACGGGTTCGAGCCCCGTGGCGGAAAGCGATTTCCGTTTCCCGGCCGTCACCACACGTCCGCCCGCACCCACGTCCACGCACGCCCCGGTGGGTCCCGGGGCCGAAACATCAACGCCGAGAAGAGTATCGGAGGGGGAACCATGGACATTCTGTCGCGCTTCTCTCGTCGCACCACGCCGCAGAACGAGCCCGCCGATCGCGGCCAGGTCGTCAACAACGCCGGCGGCTACGTCTTCGAGATCACGCCGCAGGCCCGCGTCCGGCGCTTTCTCACCCTCGGTACGGAGGGCGGAACCTACTACGTGCGTGCCGCGGCACTGACCGCCGACAACGCCGAGTTCCTCGTCGAGTACGCGGCCGAGCACACCGCCGAACTGGTGCGTGAGGTCGTCGAGATCTCGACGAGCGGCCGGGCGCCGCGCCCGAACCCGGCGCTGTTCGCGCTCGCCGCGGCCGCCGCGCTCGGTGACGTCGAGGGCCGCCGGGCCGCGCTCGCGGCGTTGCCGCTGGTCGCCCGCACCGGCACCCACCTGTTCCTGTTCGCCGGGTATGCCGAGCAGTTCCGTGGCTGGGGCCGCGGCCTCTCGCGCGCCGTGGCGAACTGGTACCTGGACAAGCCGGTCGAGGACCTGGCCTACCAGGTGGTGAAGTACCGCCAGCGGGAAGGCTGGACGCACCGCGACCTGTTGCGTCTGGCGCACCCGGCCGCGACCGACGACGCCCGGCGTCGTCTGTTCGACTGGATCTGCGGCCGCACCCCGGACCTCGACGGCCTCGCCCTGGTCGACGGCTTCCAGCGCGCCCAGACCGCACCGGTCGCGCGGGTGCCGGAACTGGTGCGCGAGTACCGCCTCAGCTGGGAGATGCTGCCCGACGCGGCGCTGAACACGCCGCAGGTGTGGGAGGCGCTGCTGGACAACGGCATTCCGCAGACGGCGCTGCTGCGCCAGCTGCCGCGCCTGACCCGGCTCGGCCTGCTCGACCCGCTCGGTGCCCGCACGGCGGCGATCTGCGCGCAGCTCGCCGACCCGGCGCGGCTGCGCAAGGCCCGGGTGCACCCGGTGTCGGTGCTGATCGCGCTGCGCACCTACGCCGCGGGGCGGTCGGCGCGTGGCGACGGCACGTGGACACCGTCCGCGCCGGTGGTCGACGCGCTCGACGCCGCGTTCTACGCGGCCTTCGAGACCGTGCGGCCGACCGGCCTGCGCCACCTGCTCGCGCTCGACGTGTCCGGCTCGATGACGAGTTCGATCGCGGGCCTCCCGCTCTCCGCGCGGGAGGCGTCGGCGGCGCTGGCCCTGGTCAGCGCGCGTACCGAGCCGCGGCACGAGATCGTCGGGTTCACCTCGGCGAGCGGCTGGCGGGGCGAGCGCAGGCTGTCCCCGCTGTCGATCTCGCCGCGGCAGCGGCTCGACGACGCGGTACGGGCGGTGTCGGACCTGCCGTTCGGCGGCACGGACTGCTCGCTGCCGATCCTGCACGCGCTCGACCAGGGCGTCGAGGTCGACGTGTTCTCGGTGTACACCGACAACGAGACCTGGGCGGGCTCGGTGCACCCGCACCAGGCGCTGGCCCGGTACCGGCGCGAGGTGAACCCGCGGGCCAAGCTCGTGGTCGTCGGCATGACGGCGACGCGGTTCAGCATCGCCGACCCGGCCGACGCGGGCATGCTCGACGTGGCCGGTTTCGACGCGGCCGTCCCGTCGCTGCTGGCCGACTTCGCCACGGCCGCTTAGGAAGCCGGGAAATCGGAGCCGCCGCGCCCTCGTTGTAGCGGCGGCGCCGCTCCTCTCGCGCGAAAGGTCTCGGCGCTCAGGGCGCGACCGAGGACCAATCGGCGAAACCGGTGGGGTCGTGGCGGCCCATCGAGGCATGCTCGAACAGGCCCCAGCCCTCGGCGTCGCCGCAGCGGGCGTAGCCGATGTGGTCGATCACGCCGTAGGGGGTGCGGGCGACGACCGCCGGGTCGGTGAGGTCGTAGGCGCTCGACAGCGACCAGTCGCGGCCCATCCAGCGGCCGTGGGTCCAGTCGGGGTCGGGCCCGTACCCGCAGCCGACGTGCAGGGCGATGCCGGGACGCGATTCGACGAACACCTCCAGCGGCTTGCCGTCGGGGGTGGTCATGTCCAAGCGCACCGACACCGGATGCCGGGTCCCCGATTCGTACACGAAATGCATACGCGGCCAGCCCAACTGCTCTTTGCGGCCGTCGTGCCAGATACGCACCGCGTTGTTGAGGGTGCGCGTCCCGTCGGGCTCCTCCTGCACGATCACCACGATCGCGAACTCCTCGAACCGCAGCGGCGCGTACAGCCACCAGAAGCCGCCTGCGCCCTCGGCCGCGGCCCGCCCGGCCGGCTCGGGCTCGCCGGAGGGCCGGATCCCCCAGGATCGGTCCCGGCTGCCCGTCCACGAGGCCGGATCGACCGTGTAGTCGGTGCCGTCGACGGCGAGCGTGCCCGCCCACGAGCCCAGTTGGGCGAACCGCGACGCCTCGATGATCGGCCGGGTGCCCGACAGGATCAGGTGTGGTTGCTCCTGCACGGCCGGATGGGCGCCGGTCCAGGTGAGGTCGAAACCGAGATCGGGGTGCTCGCACACCACCCGCAGCTTGTGCAGCGGCTCGATGACCTCGATGCGGTAACCACCGACGGCGGTGTTCAGGTCGCGGTCGACGAGCGCGTCGGAGAACCGCACCGCTCGCTGGTCGGTGCCGTGGCGCACCGTGGCGAAGGCGTCGACCACGCCGAGATTCGGGTACACGCCGAATCCGGTGATGAGCATCGTGTCACCGGCCGGGTCGAAGGCGTTGAAGTAGTAGCGGTCGTAGAAGTTGCGGTCGCTGGTGGCCACCCGCGCGAGCGACAGCGGGGTCTGATGGACGGGGTATTCGTCCAGCGGGACGGGCGTGATCGCGGTCATCGTCTCTCCAGTCAGTCCCACTCGTAGGTGCCGTCGAGCAAGGCCTCGAGGCTGAGCCGGTGCATCACGTAGTCGTCGGGATCGTCGGGCACGGTGTCCTCGCCGAAGTGGATCATCCGGCACTTGATCCTGGCCATCACGATCGCGTGCCGCAGCGCCGCGTAGATGATGTAGAAATCCAGGTCACGCACGGAATGTCCGGACAGTTCCTCGTATTTCGCGACCACCGCGTCGCGGCGCAGGAAATCGGGCAGGCCGGGTTGGTCGAAGCGGGTCGCGATGTCCTGGAAGAAGCGGTGGATGAAGATGATCCAGCCCAGGTCCAGCTCGCGCGGGCCGAGCGTGGCCATCTCCCAGTCGAGCACCGCGGCGGGGGTGAACCCGTCGAACAGGATATTGCCCGGGCGGGCGTCACCCCAGTTCAGGACTTCGGGGCCGGGATCCGCGGGCCAGTGGGCCTCGAGCCAGTCGAAGGCCCGCTCGATCAGCGGCACCCGGACCCCGTGGTCGGTCAGCGCCCACGCGTACCAGGCGCGCTGGGCCTGGAAATGCCTGCGCAGCGCCGACCCCTCGCCGTCGAGCAGCGGGAAACGCCGGGCGGCGTCGTCGATGGCGTGGACCTGGGTGATCACCTCGACCGTCGCGTCGGCGATGCGGGCGCGCTCCTCGGCGGTGGCGTCGAACAACCAGCCGAAGAACACGTAGGGCGGATTGTCCGAGGGCGCCCTGCCCTCGACCTTCTCCATCACGAGAAACGGGGAGCCGAACACGGATTCGTCGGTCTCGAGCCAGCGCAGCGGCGGCACGGCGACCGCCGAGGCCGCGGCGACGCCGGACATCACCTGGTATTGCATCGGCAGGTCGTAGGACTCGAAGACGGGGAACGAGCCGTCCTCGGGCGCCATCCGCAGCACGAACGATCCGCTCTCGGCCGCCGCGCCGGCCTGCCAGCGCGCGTCGAACAGAATCGTGGTGCTCGACATCCCGCCTGCCGACGGCTTGCTCAGGTTCTCGACCGTCACGGGCGCGCCGACCTCGCCCGTCAGCCAGTGTGCCAACTGCCCGGACAACTCGTCCAGATCGCGTGCGCTGACCGTGAGTGACACCCGCGCGGCCGGGTCCTGATCTTCGGACATCTGTGCGGTACCCCTGTCAGCCGAACTGTAACGTGTGTCACTTCTGGGTACCGGACACGCTACCGGAATGTAAGGCCCACATCGGTCACCGAGACTCAGGGTTGACACCGCCAAAGATCAGGGTTTCCCCGGACGCGCCCGCCCCGCGCGCCGATTAGCTTGAGTAACAAGGTAACTCGATGAGGGAGGCGTGGGTGACCACAGCGACGGCAGAGCGCGTGACCAGCGACGACACGAGCGCCGCCGCGCCGCCACCCGCGTGGCATCCGATCACCCGGATCGCCTTCCGGTTCACCGTCGTCTACCTGGGGCTGTTCTGCCTGTGGATGGCGCAGATCAGCTTCGTCTTCCTCGGCGTCCTCGCGCGGCAGCTGCCCGAGGACGCCATCGCCTGGCAGATGATGACGCTCGCGCCGGTGAGTCGCTGGATCGGTGAGCACGTCTTCGGAGTCGAGGCCGAGTTGACGATGAACGGCAGCGGCGATCAGGCGGCGATCTGGATCCAGTGCGGTCTGGTCCTGCTGGTCGCCCTGCTGGTCACGGTGGTGTGGTCGGTGCTCGACCGCCGTCGCCCGGCCTATCCCCGCTCGCTCAGCTGGTTCATGACCGCGCTGCGCCTCTGCGTCGGCGGCCAGCTGCTGTTCTACGGGTTCGCCAAGCTGATCCCCACCCAGATGCCCGAACCCGCGCTCACCACGCTGCTCACCCGCGTCGGCGACCTGACCCCGATGACGATGTTGTGGACCCAGGTCGGTTCCTCGCCGGTCTACGAGATGGCGCTCGGACTCGCCGAGGTGCTCGCGGGCCTGCTGCTGTTCTGGCCGCGCACCGCGACCCTGGGCGCCCTGCTCGGTGTGGTGAGCATGGCCCAGGTGTTCCTGCTCAACCTCACCTTCGACGTGCCGGTGAAGATGCTGTCCGGGCACCTGCTGTTGATGAGTCTGGTGCTGCTCGCCCCGCAGGCGCGCCGGCTGGCGAACGTGCTCGTGCTGGAACGTGATTCGGGGCCGGCGACGCAGCCACCGCTGTTCGGCTCGGCCCGGGCGAATCGGTGGGCGAGCGTGGCGCAGGTCGCGCTGGGGCTGTGGATCGTGGCGGGGTGTGTGTCCCTCGGCATGGAATCCTGGCGTGAGTACGGCGGTGGGGTACCGAAGCCGGAGCTGTACGGCATCTGGGAGGTCGCCGAGTACACCGTCGACGGCGATCCGGTGCCGCCGCTGCACACCGATCAGGCGCGCTGGCAACGCCTGATCATCGACACCACCGGCGCCGCGTACCAGCGGATGGACGACACCATCGTGCCCGCGGAAGCCGTCACCGATCCCGCCGCGCCCACCCTGACGCTGACGCTGCCCGCGCGGCAACCGGATTCGGCGCCGTACGCCACCCTCGCCGTCGAGCGGCCCGCCGACGACCGGCTGCTCCTGCGCGGCGATGTCGACGGGCGGGCGACCACGGTCACGCTGACCCGCGTGGACCTCGACAGTTTCCCGCTCCGCGGCACCGGATTCCGCTGGGTCCAGAACAACCCGTACGTGGGCTGAGCGTGTCCGAGGGGTGCCGCCGACACGCCGACGGGGGTGTCGGCGGCCGCGTTCGGCGTCGTCGGGGCCACGAACTAGGCTCGTCCACTGTGCCGAACACGTCAGACGCCGTAGAGAACCAGCCCGCCGGGGACCCGAACTACCTGGTCGGGCTCGATCTGCGCGGGCGCAGAGTCGTCGTGGTCGGCGGCGGGACGGTCGCCCAGCGCAGGCTGGGTCTGCTCGTGGCCTCGGGCGCCGACGTGCACGTGATCAGTCGCGCGGTCACGCCCGCGGTCGAGGGCATGGCGACCGCCGGGCAACTCACCGTCACCCTGCGTGCCTACGCCGACGGCGACCTCGACGACGCCTGGTACGCGATGGCCTGCACCGACGAACCCGAGACCAATGCCGCGGTCGTCGCCGAGGCCACCGCGAAGCGGATCTTCTGCGTGCGCGCCGACATCGCCCGCGACGGCACCGCCGTCACCCCCGCCACCGCCCGCTACGACGGCCTGACCCTCGGCGTGCTCGCCGGTGGCGCGCACCGCCGCTCGGCCGCGGTGCGCAACGGCCTGCTCGAAGCGCTGCAATCGGGCGTGGTGACCGATGATTCGGAACCGGTGACCCCCGGCGTCGCCCTCGTCGGCGGCGGACCCGGCGATCCCGACCTGATCACCGTGCGCGGCCGCAGGCTGCTCGCCCGCGCCGACCTGGTCGTCGCCGACCGGCTCGCCCCGCCCGAACTGCTCGCCGAACTGGGCCCGCACGTCGAGGTGATCGACGCCGCGAAGATCCCCTACGGCCGCTCGATGGCACAGGAGGCGATCAACCTCGCCCTCGTCGAGGGCGCCAAGGCGGGCAAGTTCGTCGTCCGCCTCAAGGGTGGCGACCCGTACGTGTTCGGCCGCGGCTACGAGGAACTGGAGGCGTGCGCCGAGGCGGGGATCCCGGTGACGGTGGTGCCCGGCATCACCAGCCCGATCTCGGTGCCCGGCGCCGCGGGCATTCCGGTGACCCACCGCGGCGTGACCCACGAATTCGTCGTCGTGAGCGGACACGTGGCGCCCGATCACCCCGACTCACTCGTCGACTGGTCGGCGCTGGCGAAGCTGCGCGGCACCCTCGTACTGATGATGGCGGTCGAGCGCATCGACAAGTTCGCCGCCGCGCTGCTCGACGGCGGCCGCGCCGCCGACACCCCGGCCGCGGTCATCCAGGAGGGCACGCTGCGCACCCAGCGAGTCGTGCGCGCCGACCTGGCCACGGTCGCCGACAAGGTCAAGTCCGAGGGCATCCGGCCGCCCGCGATCATCGTCATCGGGCCGACCGCCGGTTTCGGGCTGGACTAGCTACGCGGGCCCGCGCACCCGTGCGTTGCCGCCGCGCCAATTACACTGCCTCGTTGTGCTCGATAAACCCGCTGCGACGATGCAGTATCCGGTGACGAAGCGGGCCTTCGGCCTCGCCATCCTCGTACTGAGCGGCCTGCAGCTCATGGTGGTGCTCGACGGCACCGTCGTGATCTTCGCCCTGCCGCGGCTGCAGGAGGAGATGGGGCTGTCCAGCTCCGGCAGCGCGTGGACGGTCACCTCCTACGGCCTGACCTTCGCCGGCCTGATGCTGCTGGGCGGCAGGCTCGGTGACGCCTTCGGCCGCAAGCGGATGCTGATCTACGGCGTCGGCCTGTTCACCGCCGCCTCGCTGGCCTGTGGCCTGGCCACCGGCGAGGCGATGCTGCTGATCTCGCGCGCCTTCCAGGGCGCCGGCGCCGCGATCGCGGCCCCGACCGCGTTCGCGCTGGTCGCCACTACCTTCGCGCCCGGGCCGGCCCGGAACCAGGCGATCGCGATCGTCGGGTCGATGGCGGGGATCGGCTCGGTAGGCGGCCTGGTCGTCGGCGGTGCGCTCACCGAGTTCTCGTGGCGCTGGATCTTCCTGATCAATGTGCCGATCGGCGCGCTGATCGTGCTCGGCGCCGTCTACAAGCTCACCGACACCGTGCACCAGCGCACCCCACTCGACATCAAGGGCGCGATCCTGGGCACCCTCGCCTGCGCGACCATCGTGTTCGGCGCCACCGAGGGTCCGGCGATGGGCTGGACCAGCCCGATCATCCTCGGCTCGCTGATCGGCGGGTTCGCGCTGCTGGTGATCTTCGTGCTCACCGAGCGTCGCGAGGCCGATCCGCTGCTGCCGTGGTCGCTGTTCGACAGTCGCGACCGGGTCGCCACCTTCGCGCTGATCTTCCTGGCCGGCGCGGTGCTCGGCGCGATGACGTTCTTCGTCGCCCAGCTGCTGCAGAACGTGCTCGGCTACAGCCCCCTGCAGGCCGGTCTCGCCTCGATCCCGTTCACCATCGGCATCGGTGTCGGCGGCGCGGTGGCCTCCAAGGCGGCGCTGGTGATCGCGCCGCGCTGGCTGCTGGCGGGGGCGGCCACCGTGCTGGCCTGCGGCCTGTTCTTCGGTTCGACGCTGGACCGGCACGTGCAGTACCTGCCGACGCTGCTCGCGCTGCTGCTGGTGATCGGCTTCGGCGTCGGAGTGGCCATGGTGCTCGCGCCGCTGTGCGTGCTGGTCGGGGTGCCGCCGTCGAACATCGGCCCGCTCTCGGCGGTCGGCCAGATGTTCATGAACCTGGCGACCCCGATCGCGATCGGCCTGCTCAGCCCGATCGCGGCCTCGCGCACGCTGTCACTGGGCGGCCGGGACGGGCTGGCGGCGCGGATGAGTCCCACCGAGATCGACGCGCTCAACAGCGGCTACACGCTGGTGCTGCTGGTGTGTGCCGGGCTGGCGGTGCTGGCCGGACTCGTCGCGCTGACGCTGCGCTACACGCCCGCGCAGCTGGTGCAGGCCCAGCACGCCCAGGAGGAGGCCCAGCGCGGCTGAGTGCGCCGGGCCCCGCGGTCAGAGGCGGCCGGCCACCCGGCGCGGGGTGACGCGCACGATCACGCGGTCGCCGTCGTGGACGGAGGCGGGGTTGAACTCGCGGTAGGGCTTGCCGGTGTACTTCAGCGACATCTCGTCGGGCAGCGCCCGCTCGGGATCGGGGACGGTGGTCGCGGTGCCGCGGATCTCGGCGTAGAGGAACGGGCGCTCGGGTGGATTCACCATCACCGTGATGCGGGGATCGCGGGCGAGGTTCTTGGCCTGCTGGCGGTCGACGGTGGTGGAGAACACCAGCTCGTCGCCCTCGCGCTTGATCCAGACCACGGTCAGATGGGGATGTCCGTTGGCCCCGACCGTCGCGACGGTCGCGTACACCTTCTCCTCGTCCAGATACGACTTCAGGTCCTCGGACAGCACTGCGGTATCAGTCACATTCCAGACGAACGCTTTTCGGTTCCCGGCCATTCCGGTGAACGGGGTTGTCGGCCCGCGCCCGCCCGCCGACACTGGAGTGATGTCGTCTCCGTCGCTGGATCTGCTCGACCGTTGGACCGCACTGGCCGGAGTGGACTCCGCCGCGCTCGGTGCGGGGATCATCGCCCGCTATGCCGAGCCGCACCGGCACTACCACACTCTGGACCATCTGCGCGCGATGCTGGCGGCCATCGACGAATTGGCCGAGCACGCAACGGATATCGACGCGGTCCGGTACGCGGCCTTCTTCCACGACGCCATCTACGCCGTCGACCGGGCCGACAACGAGGAACGCAGCGCCGATCTGGCCCGCGACGTCCTCGAATCCTTGGACGCCGCACCGGAACTCGTCGAGGAGGTGGTGCGGCTGGTGCTGCTCACCCGCGGCCACGATTCCGAAGCGGGCGATGCCAACGGTGCCGTGCTGTGCGATGCCGACCTGGTCGTGCTCGGCGGCGACGCCGAGAGCTACGCCGCCTACGCCACGGCCGTGCGCACCGAATACGCCCACGTCCCCGACGATCTGTTCCGCGCGGGCCGGGCCGGGGTGCTGCGCGCCCTGGCGAATCAGCCGGTGCTGTACCGCACCGGGACCGCCCGCGCCCGCTACGAGGAGCGGGCGCGGGTCAATCTGGCCGCCGAACTGGCTCAGCTCACCGCGTGAGCGCCGGTCACAGCGCCGCGAGCATCTTCGCGGCGAGTTCGGCCGAGGACGCCGGGTTCTGGCCGGTGTAGAGGTTGCGATCGATCTCGAGGTGCGGCGCCCACGGCTCGCCCTCGCGGTAGTCGACGCCGAGCGCGACGAGGCGGTCCTGCAGCAGCCACTTCGCCTTGTCGGCCAGGCCGGCCTGGGTCTCCTCGGCATTGCTGAACCCGGTCACCCGGTAGCCGGCGAAGGGGGAGTGGCCCGCGGGGTCGGCCGTGGCGAGCAGCGCGGCCGGACCGTGGCAGACGACCCCGAGCGGCTTGCCCGAGACCAGCGCGGCGGACAGCAGCGCCCCGGAGGCGGGGTCGACGGCGAGGTCTTCCATCGGGCCGTGCCCGCCGGGGTAGAAGACCGCGTCGTAGTCGGCCAGGGTGACCTCGTCGAGCGAAACGGGTCGGCGCAGTGCGGGTTCGGCGGCCGCCAGGGTGGCGGCGACCGCGGCCGCGCCGTCGGCGCCGCCGTTCACGTCGGGAGCCAGGCTCGCCTTGTCGACGGTCGGGACGACGCCACCCGGGGTGGCGACGGTGACGGTGTGGCCGGCGCGGGTGAACGCCTCGTAGGGTGCGGCGAACTCCTCGGCCCAGTACCCGGTGGGGTGCGCGGTGCCGTCGGCCAGGGTCCAGTGGTCGGCACCGGTCAGGACGAACAGGATGTGTGCCATCGGATTCCTACTCCATTCGAGAGGGGGTGGCGGCCGGGTCGCCGGCCGCGAAATCCACGCTAGGTCCGGTGGAATCCGTTGACCAATAGGATGGCCGATATGAGACATAGGCAAGCCGATGGCTCGATGGATCTGGTGCAACTGCGGACGTTTCTCGCGGTGTATCGCACCGGATCGCTGACGGCGGGCGCCGCCCAGGTCGGCCTGTCCCAGCCCACGGTCACCGCCCAGCTCCAAGCACTCGAGCGACATCTGGGCAGGCCGCTGTTCGAGCGGCTGCCCCGCGGGGTGGCGGCCACCGCCGCCGGACACGAGCTGGCGGCCCGAGTGGGCGCGCCGCTCGAGGAACTGGAGGCGGTGGTCAGCGGCACGGTCACGGAGCGGGCCGCACCGCCCGACCCGCCGGTGCTGCTGGGCGGCCCGGCCGAGATGATCGCGGTGCGGGTGGTGCCTGCGCTCGCGCCATTGCTCGCCGACGGGGTGCGGATCGTCGTCCAGTCGGGCCTGACGGACGATCTGCTCGCCGAATTGCGTTCGGGGACCCTGGATCTGGTGATCTCCACAGCGCGGCCGCGAGGGCGCACCGTGCTCGCCGAACCGCTCGTCGACGAGGAATTCGTGCTCGTCGCCGCGCCCGCGGTGGCCGCTCGGATCGACCTCGGGCGCCTGCGCGCCGACGGGCCCGGCGTCCTGGCCGGGCTCCCGATCCTCAGCTATGCCGCCGACCTGCCGATCCTGCGCCGCTACTGGCGCCACGTCTTCCAGACCAGGCTCGAGGCGGAACCGGCACTGGTCGTCGCCGACCTGCGCGCGGTGCTCTCGGCGGCGCTCGCCGGGGCCGGGGTGAGCGTGCTGCCGCGCTATCTGTGCGAACGGGAACTCGCCGCGGCGAAGCTGGTGCCGCTGCTCGAACCCGACGACCCGCCGATCAACACGGGGTTCCTGGCCCGCCGGGTGGGCGCACCGCCCCGGCCGCACGTCGACCTGGTTCGCACGCACCTGCTGGCGGCTGCTCGCACCTGGCGCGTCTGACGGTTGAGCCGCGTCCACCAGGAGGGATGCTTGACATGCAAGCACGGGCTTGCCTATCGTTCAGGGGGAGACGACGGGAGAAGCGCGCACCGTGACCGACATCTTCACCGCGCTCGCGGACTCGACACGCCGCGCGCTCCTGGACGAACTGGCGGACCGGGACGGACAGACTCTGTTCGAACTCTGCGCCAAGCTCGCCACCAAGCACGGGATCAGTTCCTCGCGGCAGGCGATCACCCAGCACCTGGGGATGCTCGAGGCCGTGGGGCTGGTCACCACCCGTCGTGCCGGCCGCTACAAGTTCCATCACGCCGACTTCGCGCCGCTGCGCGCGGTGTCGCGACGATGGCCCATCCCCCAGGAGGACACATGATCCGCATCGGAGTGACCAGCGTCTTCGTCGACGACCAGGACAAAGCCGAGAAGTTCTACACCGACGTGCTCGGCTTCCAGGTCAAGGACCGCGTCTCCCTCGGCGAGTACGACTGGCTCACGCTGGTCTCGCCCGCCGACGTCGACGGCACCCAGCTGCTGCTCGAGCCCGACCAGAACCCGATCGCGCAGAACTACAAGACCGCGCTCTCCGCCGACGGCATCCCGTGCATCGTCTTCACCGTCGACGATCTCGACGCCGAATACCGCCGCCTGCTCGATCGCGGCGTCCTGTTCACCCAGCCGCCCCAGCCGATGGGCGCGGTCACCACCGCCGTCCTCGACGACACCTGCGGCAATCTCATCCAGCTCATGGGCGCACCCGCCTCGGCGTAGGGCGGTCCCGGCCGAGCATTCCTCGGCCGCGGTCAGGTGATGATGAGAAGTTCGGTGGGGGAGGCGATCTCGGTGCGCAATCCCGCCTTGGTCGCCACCCGCGCCACCGCCCGGACATCGGTCGGCTCGGCGCGGGTGAGCACCAGCGCGCGGGCCAGCAGACCCTTGTGATGCTTGTTGAAGTGGCTCACCACGGTGCGGGAACCGTCGGCGTGCTCGGTGAGCACGTTGGCGGTGATCGCCCCCGGCACCCGGCCCAGCTGCTGGTAGGTGCCCGAACGCAGGTCGACGACCAACTCGCCCGCGGCCTCGGTGTGGAGCGCGTCGGGCAGGACCTCGCGCCACAGCGCCGACAGGGTCGGCAGCCCGGGCAGTTTGCTGCCGCCGGAGAGGCGATAGGCCGGGATCGGATCGCCCGCGCGGACCGCGCCGAACAGGGCCGAGCCGATGCCGAGGCGCGCGTACGCCTTGGCCCGCTGCGCCTTGGTGAACGACGCCGCGTCCAAGGCGTCGTAGAGCACGCCGGTGTAGCGCTCGAGCGCGGGCCGGGTCGCCGACGCGCGCAGGCTCGCGTTGCGGGCGATTTCGGCGTCGGCTCCCTTGCCGAGGCCGAGCACCTCCGCCGACCGGACCGGGTCGGCGGCCAGCTGCACGACTTCGGTGACCAGCTTGTCGCGCACCGCGCTCAGCTGCGGCATCGCCAGGTCGGCGAGATCCAGCGGCGCGCCCGATCCGCCGTCGGATTTGGTTTCGGAGGGGGGTAGCAGCACCAGCACGAGCGTCCACGGTAATCGCCGCGCCGCGCGTCACCGCGTCCCGCCCCATCGCGGGCTCGTGTCCGGCCGCCTGGCGGGGCCCTTCAGCGCACCGCTTCGAGGAACTTGCGGGTCCGCTCATTGGTCGGTGCCTCGAAGATCTGCGCAGGCGGGCCCTGCTCCACGATGCGGCCCGAGTCGAACATCAGCACCCGGTCCGACACCTCGCGCGCGAACCGCATCTCGTGGGTGACGATCAGCATGGTGATGTCGGTGGTCTCGGCGATGGTGCGCAGGACGTCGAGCACGTCGCCGACCAGTTCCGGGTCCAGTGCCGAGGTCACCTCGTCGAGCAGCATCACCTTCGGGTCCATCGCGCAGCAGCGCGCGATCGCCACCCGCTGCTGCTGGCCGCCCGAGAGCTGCGACGGATGCGCGCGCGCCTTGTCGGCCAGGCCGACCACGTCGAGCAGATGCATCGCCCGCTCCCTGGCCTCGGCCTTCGACGTGCCGAGCGCGTGCACGGGCGCCTCGGTGATGTTCTCCAGCACCGTCATGTTGGGGAACAAGTTGAACTGCTGGAAGACCATGCCGATCTTGGTGCGCACCGCGCGCAGGTGTTTCTCCTTGGCAGGCACCAGTTTTCCGCCGCGCTCGGTGTGCGTGAGCGGTTCGCCGTCGACCCAGATCACGCCGTCGGTGATCGTCTCGAGCGTCATCAGCAGACGCAGGATGGTGGTCTTGCCCGACCCGGACGGTCCGATCAGGGTCACCTTCTCGCCGCGCCGCACGCTGAAGTCCAGCTCGTCGAGCACGACGAGGTCGCCGAAGCGCTTCACCACCCGATCGAATCGGATCATCTCGTCAGTAGTAGGCAAGGCGCTTCTCCAGTCTTCTGATCAGCACGGAGGTCGGATAGCTGGCGACGAGGAAGAACACGCCCGCCAGGGTGATCGCCTCCAGATAGGCGAAGTTGCGCGCTCCGAACTGCTGTGCGGCGGTGACCAATTCGACCACCGAGATGGCGAACAGGAACGGGGTGTCCTTGAACATCGAGACGGCGTTGGTGCCCAGCGCGGGCAGGCTGGCCCGGATCGCCTGCGGCAGCACCACCGCCCGCCAGGTGCGCAGCGGCGGCAGCGACAGGGCCCGCGCCGCCTCCCACTGTCCCTTCGGCACCGCCTCGATCCCGGCCCGGTACACCTCGGCCAGATAGCTCGAATAGTGGATGCCCAGCACCGTGATGCCGATCTGCAACGCCGAGAACTGGGTGAGCAGTGTGTAGGCGAACAGCAGCTGTACCACCAGCGGGGTGAGCCGGACGAACTCGCTCACCGCGTGCACCGGCACGGCCACCCAGCGCGGCATCGACTGCCGGATGATCGCGATCAGCAGGCCGAGCACCGCGGCCAGCGCGAATCCGAGAAGTGTTGCCAGCAGGGTGATCTGGAAGCCGTCCCAGAGCACCGGCAGCGCCTCGCGGGCGCGCTCCCAACTCCATTCCGCGGTCATGGCGCCACCTTCGCGTGCGCGTCGTCGGGCGCCAGGCTCAGCACGTCCTTGAGCGTGGCGCCCCGTCCCAGCTTCCGCTTGGCGCGCGTCTCGAGCATGTTCATGCCGAGCGTGAGCAGGTAGGCGAGCACGAAATAGATCATCAGGCCGATCCCGAACGAGAACAGGGTGTCACCGGTGGTCTTGCGCAGGGTGCCGATCTCGTAGGTGAGGTCGTGCAGGGTGATGTAGGAGGCCAGCGCCGTGCCCTTGAGCAGATGCACGAGCAGATTGGTCAGCGAGGGCAGCATCAGTGCCCAGGCCTGGGGAAACAGCACGCGCCGCATCCGCTGCCACGGACTGAAATTCAGCGCCACCGCCGCCTCGAACTGCGCGCGCGGGACCGCGTTGAGCGCGCCGCGCACCACCTCGGCGCCGTACGCGCCGTAGTTCAGGCCCAGCGCCAGGATGCCGCAGAACACCGGATCCAGCTTGTAGCCGAGCAGCGGCAACACATAGAACAGCCAGAAGATCTGCACCAGCAGCGAGGTTCCGCGAAAGAACTCGATCAGCACCCTGGCGCTGCCGCGGACCGCGAGATTGCGGAACCTGGCAGCGATACCGAGGGCGAGAGCGAGGACGAACGCGAGCAGCGCGCCACCGACGGTCAGCTCGAGCGTGACCAGGATGCCCTCCCAGATCGCCGGGAGGGCATCACGCAGTGCGTCGATATCGCTCATCGCTCAGGTCAGATCTCGCCCTTGCAGAGCTTGGCCGTCGTGTACTTCGGGTCGGGCAGCTCACGCTCGGTGAACCCGAACTCGCCCACGATCGACAGGTACTTGTCCTTGTCGGAGGTGATCTTGGCCAGTTCGGCGTTGTAGGCCGCGAGCAGATCGGGATCGCTGGTGCGGAACACGGTGCCGCCCGCGCCGATCTGCGGCTTGCCGTCGATGACGGCCACGAACGACGGCGTCACGTCGACGGCCGCGTTCGGCGTGTGACTCTCGAGCCAGTTCAGGGAGATCGCGGTGAGGGCGAACACGTCCGCGCGGCCGGAGGTCACCGCGTCCATGCCGTCCTGCGGGGTGGCGACCTGGGTGGCGTCGATGCCGAGCGAGGCGGCGTAGTCGGACTCGATGGCACCGGTCATCGCGGCCATCTTCGCGCCGCTCGCCTTGATCGATTGCATGTCCGACAAATTCATCGGATTACCGGGTTTCACCATCAGTGCGGTCGTGTACATGAATTCCGGCTCGCTGAACGCGGCCTGTTCACAGCGTTTCGGCAAGATCGACATTCCGGCGCTGACGGCATCGAATCGATTCGCCTGCAAGCCGGGAATGAGGGCGCCGAATTCGGTCTGCACACCGTCGACGGTCTTGATGCCGAGGTTGGCGAAGATCGCCCGGTGCAGCGCGACGGTGGCGCCGGTCAGCTGGCCGTTCTGATCGAACGAGTAGGGGGCCTCGCCGGCGAAACCCACGGTGATAGCACCCTTGTCGCGCAGGGACTGGAGTAGCTGACCGCTCTCGGTGGTCTCGGTCTTCGTGCACCCGGCGAGCGCCGCCGCGACGAGCGCGGCGCCTGCGAACACCGCCGTACAGCGCCGGCGCAGTGGCTTGTTCTCGGCCATATCGGACCTCCCGCAAGGGTAGCCTTCACCGTGCAGGTCAGCTACCGTTTTCATTTATGAAATGTGAATTCACACACAAATGAATCTAGTCGCCGAATATCGGATCGAGCGCGCTACGTTATAGATTTGTTATCTGCTGATTAGGTGGGGAAACAATTGGGTATTCTGGTGTGCCACGCGCGGCGCGGACGTGCCGTGGCCGTCCGGTGGTAATCCGCTGTGAGCGTCGCCGGACCAGGGACTACGCTGTGGAGCCGTGATCACCCGCCTCTCCCGACTGTTCCTGCGCACCCTGCGAGACGACCCCGCCGACGCCGAGGTGCCAAGCCACAAACTGCTCGTCCGCGCCGGCTACGTCCGCCGGATCGCGCCGGGCGTCTACTCGTGGCTGCCGCTGGGCCTGCGCACACTGCGTCGCATCGAGGACGTGGTGCGCCAGGAGATGGACGCCACCGGCGCCCAGGAGATCTCGCTGCCCGCGCTGCTGCCGCGCGAGCCCTACGAGACCACCAACCGGTGGACCGAGTACGGCGACGCCCTGTTCCGGCTGCAGGACCGCAAGGGCGGCGACTACCTGCTCGGCCCCACTCACGAGGAACTGTTCGCGCTCACCGTCAAGGGTGAGTACAACTCGTACAAGGATCTGCCGGTCACCCTGTACCAGATCCAGAACAAGTACCGCGACGAGGAACGCCCCCGCGCCGGCATCCTGCGCGGACGCGAGTTCGTGATGAAGGACTCCTACTCCTTCGACCTCGACGACGACGGCCTCGCCACCAGCTACGCCACCCACCGCGCCGCCTACCAGCGCATCTTCGAACGGCTCGGTGTCGAGTACGTGATCGTGGCTGCCACCTCCGGCGCCATGGGCGGCAGCGCGTCCGAGGAGTTCCTCGCCGAGAGCCCCGTGGGCGAGGACACCTACGTGCGCTGCGTCGAGTCCGGCTACGCCGCCAACGTCGAAGCCGTGGTCACCCCGGCGCCCGCGCCGCTGCCCATCGAGGGTCAGCCCGCCGCGGTCGAGTACGACACCCCGAACACGCCCACCATCGCCACGCTGGTCGACTGGGCCAACGAGGCGAAGGTGCTCGATCGCACCGTCACCGCCGCCGACACGTTGAAGAACGTGATGGTCAAGCTGCGCCACCCCGACGGCAAGACCGAGATCCTCGGCATCGGCATTCCCGGTGACCGCGAGGTCGACGACAAGCGGCTCGAGGCCGCGGTCGAGCCCGCCGAGGTGGAACTGCTCACCGAGGCCGATTTCGCCGCCAACCCCTTCCTGGTGAAGGGCTACATCGGCCCGAAGTCGCTGCAGGCCAACAGCGTTCGCTACCTTGTCGACCCGCGCGTTGTCGAGGGCACCGCGTGGATCACCGGCGCGGACGTGTCCGGCAAGCATGTCGTCGGGCTCGTCGTCGGCCGTGACTTCACCCCGGACGGCACCATCGAGGCCGCCGAGGTCCGCGACGGCGACCCCTCGCCCGACGGCGCGGGCCCGCTGGTGGCCGCGCGCGGCATCGAGATCGCGCACATCTTCCAGCTCGGCCGCAAGTACACCGACGCCTTCGACGTCGACGTGCTGGGCGAGAACGGCAAGCCGGTCCGGCTCACCATGGGCTCCTACGGCGTGGGTGTCTCGCGTCTGGTCGCGGTGATCGCCGAGCAGCAGCACGACGAGAAGGGCCTGCGCTGGCCCGCCGAGGTCGCCCCGTTCGACGTGCACGTGGTGATCGCCAACAAGGACGCCGCCGCTCGCGAGGGCGCCGAACAGGTCGTGGCGGGGCTGGACAAGCAGGGCTTCGAGGTCCTCTTCGACGACCGCACCGCCTCGCCCGGCGTCAAGTTCAAGGACGCCGAACTGCTCGGCATGCCCTGGATCCTGGTGATCGGCCGCGGCTGGGCCGACGGCAAGGTCGAACTGCGCAATCGCCTCACCGGCGAGGCCGACGAGATCCCGGCCGAGGACGCGGTGGCCGCCGTCACCGCGAAACTTCGCGGCTGAGCCCCGACCACTCCGAACGCGTCGTCCCGCCCGGGGCGGCGCGTTCGTCGTCTCCGGCGAACCTACGCTTACGTAGGGGAAACATGCAGGTAGGGCGCGTGTGGTGGCGCCACGGCGCTGCTAAGTTACCGGCATGACAAGTTCGCCGAGCCTGCTGTTCAACCCCGCCACCTACGATCCTCAGCATTTCGATGCCGAGACCCGGCGGCTGCTGCGAGCCACCATCGAGTGGTTCGAATCCAAGGGGAAGGCACAGCTGCTGGCCGAGGACCGGGCCGCGGTGTGGGTCGAGGAGTTCCTCGACTTCGTCGCGAAGGAGAAGCTGTTCGCGACCTTCCTGACCCCGGCCGCCTACGCCGACGGCGACCCGAACAAGCGCTGGGACGCCGCCCGCAACGCGGCGCTCTCGGAGATCTTCGGCTTCTACGGCCTCGCGTATTGGTACGCCGAGCAGGTCACCATCCTCGGCCTCGGCCCGATCTGGCAGAGCGACAACGAGATCGCCAAGCGCAAGGCCGCCGCCGACCTCGACGACGGTCAGGTCATGGCGTTCGCGCTGTCCGAGCGCGAGCACGGCGCCGACATCTACAACACGGACCTGATCCTCACCCCGAGCGAGCCGGGCAGCCCCGACGCCGAGGCGGGCATCCTGTTCCGGGCCAGCGGCGAGAAGTACTACATCGGCAACGGCAACGTCGCCTCGATGGTCTCGGTGTTCTCCCGGCGCGCCGATGTCGAGGGCGCCGAGGGCTACGTCTGGTTCGCCGCCGACAGCCGCCACGAGAACTACCACCTGATCGACAGCGTCATCCACGGGCAGATGTATGTCAGCCACTTCCGGCTGGAGAACTACCCGGTGACCGCCGCCGACGTGCTGCACGAGGGGCCCGAGGCGTTCTCGGCCGCGCTCAACACCGTCAACGTGGGCAAGTTCAACCTCTGCCACGGCGGCATCGGCATGGTCGAGCACTCGTTCTTCGAGGCCATCACCCACGCCAACAACCGCATCCTCTACGGCAACCCGGTCACCGATTTCGCCCACGTGCGTGGCAATTTCGTCGAGGCCTACGCCCGGCTGATCGCGATGAAGCTGTTCAGCGACCGCGCGGTCGACTACTTCCGCAGCGCCTCGCTCGAGGACCGCCGCTACCTGCTGTTCAACCCGATGACCAAGTCCAAGGTCACCTCCGAGGGCGAGGTCGCGATGACCCTGCTGCTGGATGTGCTGGCGGCCAAGGGCTTCGAGAAGGCCACCTACTTCGCGCAGGCCTCGCGCTACATCAACCACCTGCCGCGCCTCGAGGGCACCGTGCACGTGAACGTGGGCCAGATCCTGAAGTTCATGCCGAACTACCTGCTCAACCCGAAGGAGTACCCGGCGATCGGCACCGACCTGGCGCCCGGTGACCAGGAGTTCTTCTGGAAGCAGGGCCCGGCGCGCGGCGCGGGCAAGGTGCAGTTCGCCGACTGGACCCCGGCCTACGAGCGGGCCGCGCGAGTGCCCAACGTCGCCCGCTTCTACGAGCAGGCCCAGGCGCTGCGCACCCTGCTGCTCACCGCGGCCCCGGACGCGGCCCAGCAGAAGGACCTGGACTTCATGCTGACCGTCGGCCACCTGTTCTCCACGGTGGTCTACGGCCAGCTGATCCTCGAACAGGCCGAGCTCACCGGGCTGGATGCCGACGTCGTCGACCAGATCTTCGACTTCCAGATCCGTGACTTCAACACCCACGCGACCGCCCTGCTCGGCAAGCCCTCGGTCACCGAGGACCAGCGCGCCTGGGCGGTCGGCGCCCTGCGCAGCCCGGTCGCCGACGCCGAGCGCTTCGACCGCGTGTGGCAGCAGGTGAAGTCCTACGACGGCGCGTACGCGATGCGCCCGTAGCCGAGCCGGGTCGCGGCGCCGCAGCCGGCGTCGCGACCTCGTCGCCGACTACACCGCCGCGCGGCCGGGGAACGTTGTCGTCACCGGGGACGCACCCAGGATGGCCTGCCAGCGCGCCCGGCGCACCGCGGCTTCGGTGAGCGCTTCGGTCGCGGCGGCGCGCACCGACTCGTCGGTGGCTTGTTCGACCACCGTGTACCACGCCGCGGCGCAATCGGTTTCGACAGCGACGGCCAGGTGTGCCGCGGGGATCGGGTCGTCGACGGGGAACGGCGGGTTGTAGGCGGCGGCGGGCGCGGCGGGCGCGGTGCCGCTCGCCTCCAGGAGTTCGACGGTGGCGTCGCGGCGGGCCCGGTGGGCGGCGCTGAACTCGGCGACCAGGCGGGCCCGGTCGGTATTGGCGTAGGCCGCGATGACGCCGTAGGAGTACACGGCCGCGTGCTCGCGGTCCAGTGCCGCCTGGAGGGCCTGGCGTTGCTCGGTCATGTCAGCAGAACTCCCGCCTGGGTGGCACAGGCCGCGCTGATCGAGGCCAACAGCCCTGCGCGGTAACCGGTTTGGGTGCGCGCCGCCGTAGCCGCCGACTGCTGCGAGCGGACCAGCTGATCGCGCAGCTGGGCGAGCGTGAGCGGCTGGGTGGGTGTCGCGGCGGCCGAGGCGGGCACCGAGCGTCCGTCGGGACCGGGGACCATGACCTCGCCGGTGCGGTGCACGGGGGTGGTGCCGTCGCCGTACACGCCGATCACTCGGTCGATCTCGGTGCGTAGAGCGTCGGCGTGCGCACCGCGCTCGGTGGCGATCGTGGTCAGCGCCGCCTGCGACTGCGGTGCCAGCGCGATCGCGGCCTGTGCGGCGGCCGCGTCGGCGCGGGCCAGAACCTCTTGCGCGGCAAGCGGATCCGGGGCGTGCACGGTATCGTCCTCGGCGCAGGCCGCCAGCACCGCCACCGCGGGCAGGCCGAGCGCGCTCGCGCCGACGAGGCGCAGGAGCGAACGCCGCCGCCATTCCCCCGGTCGCGTCGGCGGCAGGAGCGGCGTGGTGCTGCCCACGCCGGACGACGCAGGGTCGGTGGGCGTCCTGTCGATGCCGGAGATCACGGCCGAAACCCGGTGGGCCGCAGCGGGTCCGGGCCTGGCGGGCTCGGTCGGCGGCTGGCCTGCCGGGCGACGGCCGAGCCGGGCGGAGCGCACCCGTGCGGAGAGTGGCCGCAGTGCCACGGTGGTGGACGCGCCGCTGTCCGCGGGGGTGGATCCGGTCGGCGCCGGTGCGCTGGGGAGAACTGATCCGGGGTGCTGCTCGGCGACCAGGCGCGACGACTCGCTCGTCATCGGGCGGGATTCGTGCCGGTCGGAGCGCATGCCGGAAGGTCGCCCGGCGCTCGGCGGGGCGGTATGGCGGAAGGGCACGAGCACCATCGTGCCAGATCCGCGGCGGTGCTCTCGCCGGTGTCGCGACACGACGGGCACGCCGACCAGGACCGGTGCGCGACCCTCGTCCGCTGGTCCTTTACACTCTCGGAGCGCGTTACGCTAGACCCTTGGCGTAGAAATTTCCGATCGCGTCACAACTGAACCAGGAGCCGCCCATATGCCGATGCCCACCGAGGAAAGGGTGAGCCAGCTCGTCGCTGAGCTCGTCGCACGCCGGGGATTCGACCTCGAGGGCGTCGCGATCACGTCCGCGGGCAAAGACGAATTGGCGCCGGTTCGGTTGAAGGTCACCGTCGACAGCGACGGTCCGGCCGATCTGGACGCCATCGCCGAGCTCAGCCGGGAGATGTCGGCGCTGCTCGACGAATCCGCCGATTCCGGCGACGCCGCCTACCTGCTCGAAGTCACCACACCCGGGGTCGACCGGCCGCTGACCGCCGAGCGGCACTGGCGCCGGGCCCAGGGCCGCAAGGTGAAGGTGACGCTGCGCGAGGGCGCCGAACCGGTCGAGGGCAAGGCGCGCTTCGACGCGCGCGCCGGGGTGCTCGCCGACGACGGGACCATCGCGCTCGTGCTCGGCGGCAAGAACAAGCCGCACCGGGTGCACGTGCCGCTGGCCGACATCGCCACCGGCGTCGTGCAGGTGGAGTTCAACCCGCCCGGCGCCGCCGAACTCGAACTCGCCGGCGGCATCGCCGCGGGCCGACCCGTTCCGGGCGAAGAGCCCGCCGACCTCGCCGCTGCAGGCCAACACAGTGACTCTCCCACCGAAGGGGTTGCGGAATGAACATCGAAATCGAAGCCTTGCGGGCGATCGTCGCCGACAAGGGCATCCCGATCGAGACCGTGATCTCGGCGATCGAGTCGGCGCTGCTGACCGCCTACCGGCACACCGAGGGCCATCAGCCCAACGCCTACATCGACATCAACCAGAAGACCGGCGTGGTCCGGGTGATGGCGCGCGAACTCGACGCCGACGGCAACCTGGTCTCCGAATGGGACGACACGCCTGAGGGTTTCGGCCGCATCGCGGCGACGACCGCCCGCCAGGTGGTGCTGCAGCGCCTCCGCGACGCGGAGAACGAGAAGTCCTTCGGCGAGTTCTCCACCCACGAGGGCGACATCGTCGGCGGTGTCGTCCAGCGCGACGCCAGGGCCAACGCTCGCGGCATCGTGGTGGTCCGCATCGGCAGCGAGGCCAACGGCGCCGAGGGGCTGATCCCGCCCGCCGAGCAGGTGCCCGGCGAGACCTACGAGCACGGTGACCGGATCAAGTGCTACGTCTACGGCGTCTCGCGTGGCCCGCGTGGCCCGCAGATCCAGCTCTCGCGGACCCACCCGAACCTGGTGCGCAGGCTGTTCTCGCTCGAGGTGCCCGAGATCGCCGACGGCTCGGTGGAGATCGTGGCCGTGGCGCGCGAGTCCGGGCACCGCTCCAAGATCGCGGTGCGCTCGACCGTGCCCGGCGTGAACGCCAAGGGCGCGTGCATCGGCCCGATGGGCCAGCGGGTGCGCAACGTGATGAGCGAGCTGGCGGGGGAGAAGATCGATATCATCGACTACGCCGAGGACCCGGCGACCTTCGTCGGCAACGCGCTCTCGCCGTCGAAGGTGGTTTCGGTCACCGTCGTCGATCCGGAGGCCAGGGCGGCCAGGGTGATCGTGCCCGACTTCCAGCTGTCGCTGGCGATCGGCAAGGAGGGCCAGAATGCCCGCCTGGCCGCTCGTCTGACGGGGTGGCGCATCGATATCCGCAGCGACGCGGCCCCGGAGCAGGGTGGCAGCATGCGGCCGGAGGCGCACCGTAGTTGACGAAAACGCGGGAATCTCGACCCCCGGATGACAGGTTCGTAACTTCGAGAGGGGAGGGGTTCGTCGTTATGACCGGGTCACCGGTAGAGTGGGGGGAAGACCGGCCCGCGCAATCCGTGCGAACGTGTATCGGATGCCGTCAGCGTGAGCCGTCTGCCGACCTGTTGCGGATCGTGGCGCAGCATCGGGACCCCGGTTCGGCCGGGGTCGCGATCGTTCCCGACCCGCGGCGCAGACTTCCCGGACGGGGTGCCTGGCTGCACCCCGTTTCAGCTTGTCTGCGTTCCGCAGAGCGGCGCCGAGCATTCGGCAGAGCCCTACGAGTGTCCGGAAATCTGGATATCTCAGCCCTGGAGCAGTACCTCGAGAACAGGCACGAGCACTCATGAGCACACCGTGAAGCACCAACGATGAACGTCCATCGGAGATAACCCGAGGTCGTGCGGGCCGCCGTCCCTTACACGGTGGCGCTGCTCGACCTCTCAGTGAGGAGAGCAGTGGCAGGCAAGGCCCGCGTGCACGAGTTGGCCAAAGAACTCGGTGTCACGAGCAAGGAACTACTCGCGAAGCTCAAGGAGCAAGGCGAGTTCGTGAAGTCGGCGTCCTCGACGGTGGAAGCACCCGTCGCACGTCGTCTGCGCGAATCGCTCGCGTCGAAGTCCGCCCCGGCGGCCGACGCGAAGCCGGCGGCCCGTCCCGGACCGTCCCAGGCGGCCCGTCCGGGCGCCAAGCCCACCCCGGGCGGTCCGCGTCCGGGCCCGCGTCCCACCCCGGCTCCGGGCGCGGCGGGGGCCCCCCCGGGCGGGGGGGGTTTAACAAAGGGCGGGGGCGGCGGAGGGCGGGGCGGGGTGGTGTGGGGGGGGGGGGGGTGGA
>NZ_JARWOJ010000234.1 GCF_029868625.1 Nocardia neocaledoniensis
TGGCCCAACCCCGCCAAAACCCCCCCCCCAACCCCCCGGGGGGGTTTCCCCTGGGGGGGGCCCCCAAACCGGGCCCCCCTCCCTGGCCCTTCCTTTCTCGTCCACTCCCGCAACCCCATCCGCGACTGAAACCCCTGGCCCCCATGACTTCTCCGGAAGGACTTACTCCGATGACATTCACGATGTTCGACCGCTCCCGCTGGACCACCGCCGATGAGGCCCGCGCTCGCCGCGGCGTCGTGGCCCGTGCGGCCGGGCCCACCGGCCCCTGGACCGGCGATATCCTCGTTCACCCCGGCGGGTACCGCTCCCGTTTGTGGGTCACTGCCTACAGCGGCGAGTTGTTCGCCTGCGGGGACGACCCCGATTACGGCTTCATTCTCGATCCCGACGGGAGCATCGACTACACCGGCACCTCCGGCATGTACGGCAACAAGTGCATCGACCGCGAAAGCCTGACCAGTGTCCCCGGAGCCGAGGTGGCACCGTTCTGGCTCGACCGTCACGACGAGGAGATGCCCGGTGACGTGCTGACCTTCACCACCGAGGTGCGTGTCTGGCAGACCACTGAAACGGTGCCCAGCGTCTACGAGGCGGTCGCCCAGCGCATCTACACCGACGGCAGCTTCGACACCGTGATCACCGCGTACGAGGCCAGGGCCATCGCCGAGGGATGGGCCGGGGAGCACTATTGCCCGAACTTGGCCGAGTGGGTGAACGGCCGCTCCGGTATCGACCGGGCCGTGCTGATCGCCGAAGCCCGAAAGCTCTGGGATGACCTGAGCTTGCACGTGGAGGACTGGCCGCACGCCGGGGAGCCCGAACCCAGCATCGCCGCCGCGGCGGCGCTCACGGCGTTCCTGGAGGGCTCCTAGGACATGGCTCGGGCGGCCGGCGAAGCCTCGGTCGCGAAGACCGCAGCTCGGACACGCCAGGCCGCCCGAAAGTGCCCCACTCGCAAAAGAAGGGCATCGCCAAGCTTAGCAAGCGAATCGCCCTGATTCGACACTTCGACACCCCGCCACCGCGAGAGAGAAGAAGCGACGATGATCCCCACCGCGCCGACAGCCGACCACCACGCCGGAGCTGCCGCCGACCACAATGAGGGCGTGGGAACCCTGATCACGTTGAAGGAATGGGCCGAACAGCGCGGCCGCAGCTATGGCTCGATCCGCAACAACTGGACCGGTCGCGACGACTTCCCGGCCCCGAAGCAACCCCGCCCGCGCACCGGCAAAGGCACCCCCGCCCCGGAGTACGACTCCGACGAGCTCGATGCCTTCGCCGAGCGCTGGGAAGCCGCCAACCGGCCGGCTCCCTTCCTCATGCCCGACGGGCCCGACGAGTTCCGCACCCTCGGCGCCATCGCCCGCCTGCTCGGCGTCGACGGCAAGACCGTGACCCAATATCGCGAGACCTTCGACGAGAAGGTCGAGCACGAGGACCGCGGGGCCCGCACCGTCTACCGCACACGCGGAGTCGTCGAGGTACTCAATGAGCGGCGCGGGAAGGGCCTGACCCGCCCGCACCTGCGTCAGGCCGCCGAATAGGCCCAGCCAGGCCGCAGGCCAGCGGGACAACTCGCATTCCAAAACGGCCGTTTTGGAGTGCGAGGCCGCAGCTAGAAATTAGGTTGACCGGAAGTTCTCAAGCCGCCTACCGTGTTCCCGTACGCCCCGGGTCCGCCTCTGCTGAGCATGCCGCCCGGGGCACGGCTGTATCTGGGCCCGAAGCCGGGTCACAGGATCGTCAGCGAGATCGCCATGAGGTCGTAGAAGCCGTGGCAGGAGATCGCGGGCCACAGCGAGCGGGTGTAAAGCACCAACCCGGTGTAGATCGCTCCACCGATCGCAGAAGTCACGAGGTTCATCGGGCCGTACTCGGCATGCGCCACAGCGAACAGCGCGATGCTCAGCCCCGCGACGGCCGCCACAACAGGGAACCTGACCCAACGAGGGATGGTGCGCGCGCCGACAGCTCGCTGTGTCAGCAATACGAGTGCGCGGTAGCGGATCTCCTCCGGCACCGCAGCGACCAGGAACGGGTACAGCACCGTCGCGCCGAGCGTGCCGTTGCGGGTGAGTATCTCCGCCCGCTCGGCGTTCGCTCGTACCTGGTCGGGGTCGGACACAGGATGCCATACCGTGCCGATCAGGGTGTCGAGCCCGAAGTGCACCGCCGCCAGGAGCACAGGGACGACAAGGCACCACGCTATCAGCGGCCGGCGGCGCCACCGCGCGGGCTCGGGACGACGAAACCCGAGCAGCCCGCACACGATCCACGTCTCGGTCAGCATCGACGACCGCGGTCGCACTGTGAACGCGCCGATGCCGATCAGAGCGACCGCGAGGAGGCCGAAGCAGAACGCGATGGCAACCGCCAGCGGCGTGTCTCCCAGAACCACCGCGTAGCTGCAATACACCAGTGGATATGCCAGCGTCACCGCCGCCATCCCCCGGAAGAACACGCGCGACCACGGCGGCCGCGAACGGGTTCTGGAGTGATCCGTTACCGCACAACTGCTCACGCTCGCTCCGGCAGAGCTGAGTGCGGGTGAATCCGCTGCCATCAATTCCCCCTGTCCCTCGCAGCTTCCGCTGCGCCGTCAGTTACCTGACGTCGGTCATAGCATCACATCGCTGGCCCGCGACCCGTACGCGACGCTCGGTGGGGCATTCGGCGCGGCGAGAATGAATGCTCAAGTCGCAATAGCTGTATAACTAGATGTTCATCTATGGGCGGGATGGTCGGGACAGAGGAGCCCCCCGCCCTCCTGCTCGCGCCAACCCTGGTCCATCAACCATGTGAGGACGGTCGTGGGGACTTTCCCCTTGGCGCGCAGCGCGATTGCGAGTGCCCCGACAAGCAGCGGCCCGCCATGGTCGCAGGCCGCGCACTCGACATCGGCGATTTGCTGTGGTGGCCGCGGGCGACAGCGGTTGCAGTAGCGGCGCTCGGTTGGGGTGTCCGGCTGGTCGGGGTCGGGCACGAGCCAGACGACCTTCACGTCCTCTCGCAGGCGCCCGCGTGCACTTTCCCCCTTCGCGGGGTAGCCACACTCCGGGTTGGGGCAGGTGTGCAGTCCAGCCGACCGGTGGGGCTGTGACGGCCGTGCGGGCGGCTGCTCGACTTCGGGCTCCCACAGGCCCAGCTGCCCCGGCACCTGGGGATACGTCGCCGGTTCCATCGGGTTCAGACCTCCTGTCGCAAGTTCTAGTTATTCGAGTGTATCGAAAACATCTGAATCCGGCGGCGTTCGCGGTTCCGAGTGCGGTGATTGCGTTGTAATGGTGCAGCGCCTACGCTGCACCATTACAACGCTCATGAAAGAGGGTCAGCATGTTGGGAGTCGTGCCGCTCGCGAACGGGCTCAGCACCGATCATCCAGTTCCGTCGTTGCCGTTCGTAGACGACCTTCACATACCCGTGGACGACCCGGAAGACATCGAGGGGGTAGGCCGGGGACGTGACGAAAAGACCTGGGGCCGTTTCGATTACAGCACCGGCGGTCAGCGCTGGTGGGCATTCACTACCGATCCACGCCGTCCCGAGTTCGCATGGTCGATCCACTACCATCCCGACCACGGGCGCACCGTCTTGCTGGTGCGCGATGAGGACGCTGCTGGCCTCCATGAACTCTGGGCCGCCTGGGACGCAGGCCGACCCTCGCCGCTGCTGTTCCGATCTGGGGGCTACTGGTGGGACGGCACATCTTGGTACCGCCCGCGACAAGTGGTCGACACCGTCGCCGGCGGCTACGCCCTTCGGCAGGTCGCCAACGCCGAAACTGTCACAGCAGCACATCAATTGGCGTCCACCCCAGCCGATCCCGGACGCGGCCGCCTGCTTTCAGTCGAGGATGTCCGACTCGACAGCGAGGGATCACCGCACTGGCTCGACGATCTCGCGCTCTGGGAGCACTTGCGGACCAGCGACGGCCGCCCTCTCGAAGACTGCGTGGTCAGTCTGCATGCCCCCGAACTGGCCGCGGACCAGCTCATCAACGCCACCCAGCTCGCGGCCATGGCGGGACTGGCGCCGGGCACTGTGCGCGGATATCGCGCTCGCGGGGAGGGGCTGTTGCCCGACCCTCAATTGGTCCTCGGGGGCAGGGCATTGTGGTCCCGGCCTGTCGCCGCCGACTGGGTCGAAGCCCGTGAGCGGTCAGCCGCCGGGATCGGGGAGGTACTCGCCACCAGCCCCGACAACCCGATGCCACGCGGAGTCGCCGCGCTGTTCGACCGGCTCACGGAGGAGTACACCCACTACTTCTGGGGCGTCCCGAAACGACGGCGTTGGTGGGTCATCGGACAGCGCAACAAGGAGCAAGTCACCGCGGTCGCCCGAGACCTCGCGCTCTTCGTGATCAACGACCTCGACCGGATCGCGGGCATGGACAACCAGCGCGACACCCTGTTCTACGCGCTGCGCGACCAGTTGCGGCGGGGAGAGCGGCTACGCCCCTCCAGCGACTGGATCATGATCGCGGGCCCTGTCGCCAGGAACCTGGACTGGCTCATCGCGCACAACCCGGCGCGCGCACGAAGCTTGGTGGGTGAGGTCGTCGGCGAAGCCGACCGCTCGCCCGAGTTGCAACTCAGCCGGGGCACTATCGCACGCACGCTCCGCGAATGCCTTCGCGTGTCGGGCACGCTCCCGGCTGAGGTCTACGACGGGTTCTTCGAACGCGCACTGCCCGCTGGCCTGGAGAACACGACGACGCAGACCGACTGACCTCGACACTTCGGGGCCGCTTCCAATCCGCCGACACAGAACATTTTGTGCCAGTGAGGATGTCGGCCCACACGGCTAAGCTCCTCCACATGACCGGCATGGAGATCGAGGTCTACCACCCGGCGGCGGCACCGGCGCTGGCCGACGCGGAGATCGACCGCATTCGGGAGGTGCTGACGCCTCTTGGAATTACCGATGTGGACTCCGACGCGGAATTGGCATTGGCGCCGCTGCCGTCGCTGTCAAGCGAGGATCTCCGGCTCATCGGGGAGTCCACCGCCACCGCCCAGGCCCGCAACACGATTCGCTCCTACGCGACGGACTGGCGGCGGTTCGAGCGCTGGTGCGCGGTGAACGCTACGCAGGGACACCAGGCGCTGCCCGCCCATCCACTCACCGTGGCCCTCTACATCAGCGAAGCCGCCGCACTGCGCGATAGCAAAGGACGACGCCGCTACGCTCCGCCGACCTTCACCCGATGGGTTGCCGCGATCGGGGACCGCCACCGGGCGGCCGGCTACCCGCATCCGGGCTCGGCACGGATCGTCGCCGAGGTACTGACCGGCATCCGGAGGGCCTGCCGAGAGAAGGGCGAGCGCCGCCCCAAACGCGCCGAACCGGTCCTCGTCGACGACGTGCGCGAGCTCGTCACCCATGCCCGCCGCCAGGCGGTGAACGACGCTCAGCGCATCGCCGCCCACCGCGACGCCGCGCTGCTGCTGATGGGGTTCACTGGCGCGTTCCGTGCCTCGGAGATGACCGAGCGCTGGATTGAGGACATCACTCCGCACAGGCTCGACGGCCTCCACGTCCGGCTGCGCATCTCGAAGGGATCGCAGGAAGAGGAAGTGGTGGTCGCACTCCCACGGGGCAGCGAGCCCGCAACATGCCCGCCGTGCGCGTGGCGGCGCTGGCTCGACCTCGTGGCAGCGCGCGACGCCGGCGGCCGCATTGCTGTGCAGCAGCTGCTGAACAAGACCGACGACTACTGCGAGCGGCACGTGTGCCGCAGCCGCTGGCCCGAACTCACCAGCCCGCGAAACCCCGCCTTCCGTGCGGTCGACCGCCACGGGAACATCGCATCTACCGCGCTGACGGCCGAAGCCGTCGGCGATATGCTGCGCCGCCGATTAATGGCAGTCGGGTACGACAAAGAGACCGCAGCCTTATTTGCGGGCCATTCCCTTCGCAGCGGCTTCGTCACGCAGGGCTACCGACTCGGCGCCAGCGACTACGAGATCCAGCGCCAAACCCGACACAAGTCAGTCGCCATGCTCCGGGTGTATGCCCGTGAACACGCTCCTCTGGTCGGCAACGCCGCCACCCGGCTGCCATGGTGAGCGATGCCCTCACCGCGCGCTACCGCTATGACTACTCCCGCTTCGCTGACTGGTGCGCCGTGCACGGCCATACGCCGATGCCCGCCCACCCGAGCGTGGTCGGCGAGTACCTGGCGTCCGCGCCGACGGCACCGTCAACCCAACGAGGCCGCCTCAGTGCCATCAACTGGGCGCACCGCAATGCCGGATTTCCCCCACCCGGCCGATCACCATACGTCCGCAACTTGATGAATCCTGCCCGCGCCGCCAGGACCGAGCGGCTTCACGGACTGATCGAAGCGGCCCTGCCGAACCTTCCTACCTGGGGCTGGCCTGCGGGGCTATTCGGCCGCCGCGACGCGGTCCTACTCCACCTAGCCCGCTCCGGCCTCTCCTTTCCTCTCATCGCAGGACTTGATCGATCCGAGGTCGTGATCCGCTCGGACCGCATCGAGATCGGCGCCGGGCACCTCGTAGTCCTTCGTGCCGCCGACGACCGCGCGATCTGCCCCGTCGCCGCTTTCCGACGTTGGGCGGCAGTCCTCGCTGTCATACACCGGCCGACCGCGACCTATCTTCTGGAGCAGCACCTCGAGCGCGAGACGCTCCCTGAGCGCATATCTCCTGCGGTCCACACCACAGGCCCGCTGCTCTTTGCCCTCGACCGGGACGGCAACCCGGCTCTCGATCCCTCGCCACTCACCCCCGGGTCGATCGGGGCAATCACCGCCGCGCACATTCTCGGCAGGATGCCAACCCATCGCCCACGGAAACGCCGTCGGGACGACGGCGTCAACTTCGTCCATGACCCCACCTTCGAGCGTCAGGGCCCGCCCCTCGGCGACGACCACTTCGACCACGGTCTCGCAGCCCGGCGACGCGCAGTGGAATCCATGGCTGACATCGAAGCCCTGCTCGATGCAGCAGAAGCGGAAGCTGACCGAGTGCTGGCGATGTGGGGGTAAACCGCGGTTTACCCTCATTGAAGTTTGCGTGGGAAGTTCTCGCCTTGTGGCCGATGGTCCGTGAGGGGTAAACCGCGGTTTACCCCTCCACGCTCGCTGAGAATGCAGGCCGCCTCGATCCGCCGGAAGTTAGTCGGGGGCCATGCGGTAAACCGCGGTTTACCCCGCCGAAGTGGTTGTGTGGGAAGTTTCGCCAACAGCTCGAATGCCATGCGTCGGACCGACGGAAGGCTCGGAGACGGCGCGCCACCGGCGGCGGCCACGGACACCCCCGGGTAAACCGCGGTTTACCGCATGGAGCACATCGCCCGACTGCACGAATTGATCACGTGAATTGAGTCGGGGCCGGTAGACCATTGGTCCACCGGCCCCGAAACTTCCCACACAGGGGCGAGGGATTACTCGTCTTCCTTCGACGTAGCCATCTGATTCAGCTGCTCGATCAACTCGTGCACACCACCTCGATCGAGATGGACGAAGAGCGCGGAGGCGAGAACTGTGGTGTCGGCGTCCCACTTCTTGAGCGTCTTGACGATCTTCACGGTGTCGACATCGCGCCTCGACGTATTCGACTCCGACGTCTCGCCCGCTTGCTCCCTCTCCTTCTTCTCCAGCTGAGCCTTCCAGCGGGCGACCTGCTCCTCAGCGGGAACTCGGCCGAGTTCCCGGGCTTCTCGGATAGCGAGCTCGCCCGCCCGAAGCTTCGCCTGAAGCTCTGGCGTGAGCTTCAGAAGCGCCCGCCGTTGAGACACCCACATTTTCGTCTTGCCGAGAATCTGCCCGGCCCGCGCTCCGTTGCCCTCGCAGTCCGAAACCAACGCCTCGACGGCCTTCGCTTCTTCGATTACGTCAAGGTTCTCCCGTTCGACGTTCTCTCGGATGGACGCCGCCCGCAGACTCGCCCTCGAGTCAGCCACTTCGTCTTTGCGAACGCACTCAAGGGTCGTCCGGCCGAACTTTCGGGCAGCCTCCAGACGTCGGCAACCGTTGATGACGACGTACTTGGCATCACCCAGCTCCGACTCCAGCTCGGGCCAGAGCTTCAGGTACGCCTCTCGGCCGATGATCAATGCCGGTTGCAGCTGAATCTCGATGATAGAAGCGAGATCGTCCACATCCATGATCTCGCGCGGGTTCAACGGATTCGCAACGAGATCTTCCAGCTTGATCTCCAGTGGCGCCCCATTGACCACTACCTCGGGTGTCGGCCCCTTCGCAGGCGAACTGGCTCGTGCGTTCACACCGTCGACCGTGGAGTTCTTCCCAGTGGAACCAACCAGGTCGGCGAGGTTCGCACGACCGCCCCGGCCGGCCATCAGCGAGCCCCGGCCTTGAGCTCAAGAGCGAGCTTGCTGAAATCGGCTCGCGCTTCCAAGCTAACTCGGTTGCGCGGGTACTCCGTCACCACGGTGCCTTCGGCTGCGGCACGTGCGTGAACCTTGTAGTGGCGGATCACGGTGTTCGCGAGAGGCCAACCGTTGGCCTTGACGTAGTCCTTGGTCTGCTCCAAGTCAGCCATACCGTCTCGTGGGTCCCAGTTGTTGACTACGACAAGGAAATCCAACCCACGCGGCTTGATGACCTTCTCGATTGTCCGAGCCGTCGGATCGAACGCGAGCGGCTCGGGCTCGATCGGCACGATCACGTGGTCAGCGGATTCGAGCACAGCGCGCAGTGCCTCGGCCGCGGGCCCCTTGCCGAGAGGGTCGGCAGCTGCTTCGTCATCTTCGTCGTGGCCGATCCAGCCTGGGGTGTCGACGTAGAAGTGGTCGATGCTGTTGCTGTTCCGGAGAGCGCGCAGTCCTTCAATGTCATTGTGCGCCTGGACGATATGAAACGGCAGGTCCGCAACTCGGTCTGCCCACCAGACTGCCGACCCCTGGGGGTCGATGCTGACCGCCGCAACAGGAGAGATGGTGCCCGGCTCCGAGCTCGACAGCGCATCCGCGGTGGTGGCCGCCAGGTTGACGGTGAGCGTGGACTTGCCGACGCCACCCTTCTGATTCAGAACAACCTCGACGTATGCCATGGTTCTACCTCCGTGTACTTCGCCCACATCGTGTGGGCTACTTCGGATTTGGGTTTGAGAATCGCCGCGGTGGTAACTGCGACTGTAAGAGAGGATATAAGATAGTTTTCTAGTGTCAACGGCTACGGCGGCGATTCGTCGAAACCGCACTGAAGAACCCGATGTCCATCTTCATTGGAGGAGTTACCGTGAATGCTTCGCGCAGTACACCTACCAGCGGAGATTCCTCAGTAGCCGCGGCCGTAGAGCTGCCGGTTCGAAAAGGCGTCGGCAAGAAGCAGTTCGGGACGCAACTCCATGCTTCGACGATCGCTCGTCTCGACTGGATCAAGAAGCGCGGCTACGTCATCTCTAAGACCGTAGACGATGCCGTCAACGCCTGGCTCGATTCAGCCGGCGTGCCGCGACCCGACGAACACGGACGCATGCCCGAGGTCCCCTCGAACCAAACCTGAAGTTGGGCCGAGAGACTGCGTCTGCCCACCACTGGCATACCTCAACCCGTTTCGTCACTGTGACGACCAGCTGCGAGCCCTCCTCCGGGCGGCCCCGGAAGTGCTCGCCAATGTCCTCGCGTCCACCCTGCGCGCCGCGCGGCATGACTGGTCGCCCAAAACGGACGTTTTGATATGCGGTCAGTGTGGGAAGTTTCCATCTCTTTCCCCGCGACCCACTCCGTGGTGGAGGCCCTTGGGAGCCAGTGACGGCCGGATTCAACCCGGCTCGGGTAAACCACGGTTTACCCGATGTTCGCGGTGTGGGAAGTTTCTGCAAGTGCCGACCCGTTCCACAACCCTATTCCGAAGTTGTGTGGGAAGTTTTCACTCTCGGGTGTGACTCGAACCGTTCAACCTGTCGCATCAGGTGCGAGGTGCAAGGTGCAAGGCGGTCCGCCCTGCTGGACCCAGCCTGGTCACCGGGGACTCCCTGCTCGCGCAGGTGAGTATGCCGC
Organism: Nocardia neocaledoniensis; assembly: GCF_029868625.1. Classification (GTDB taxonomy): domain Bacteria; phylum Actinomycetota; class Actinomycetes; order Mycobacteriales; family Mycobacteriaceae; genus Nocardia; species Nocardia neocaledoniensis_A. Next base: position 10,000 of record NZ_JARWOJ010000234.1, read on the forward strand.
ACGGTCCAGCCGGAGGAGTCCCGACACCGGCACGACCAAACCCGCTGGCCCGGGGCCGAGTTCGGGTTGCCGCCCTCACCAGTCCGTGTCGGCCACAAGCCCCGTAGGGATTCAACAGTCCCAGAGGGCTCAGAACTTCGAAGCTATTCGGACGTCCACCTGCCGATTGCGCCCTGCTGCATGCTCAATGCTCCCCGGACTAGGCTGCCAAGACGAGTTGCCCGCTCCGAGGGCGGCTAGGCTGCCAGCTGGGGTCTTGCAGCCCCGTGTGCACAGTTCGAGGCGCAGCAGCCAGGACAGATCGGTCGGCCGAAGTGAAGGTTCCGGCGGCCGCCCGATCAACCACGGCCATCAGGCTGTTCCGCCGATCCAGCCAGTTGAACCAGGCCGAGCGCGCGTTGGGTGTCAGCGTCTCGAGCGTCGCGCGCCTCGCAGCCCGACGCGCCTCCTGGTCCTCGCACGACAGGCTGCGCCACCATCGCTGCTGGTAGCGCAGCGAGCGGTACGCCTTTACCGCGGGTGACGAGCTGCTGGCCAGGGGTTCACCAGGGGGTAGGTCGGCTAGAGCTGCGCAGCGGGTGCGCCAGTGGTGACGTTCACGGCGGAAGCGGGCGCGGAGGAGGGTGCGGTTCGCGCGGCCGCGGGGGCAAGGGGGAGGGGGGGTGTCCTTCGGACAAGTGGGGGAAATTTTCGAAACTGCGTCGTCCACGTAGGGACGGGCCGCTGGTCCCATCGCGTAAGCATGGCTATCCGACGCACCGCCTGCGTAATGATGCGTCGTCACGAGAAGACCGTGGGCGATGAGTAGATCGCGGCACACCCGGAACGTCTTCACGTCGATGCCCGCACGAAGTGCGATATCCCGCACCGAGATCGAGCCCTCGCGCCTGACGAAGATTGGCGCGAGGTTCATCAGCAGGACCTCGCAGTTCCGCCGTCGTTGGGGGCGCACGCTCAGATCTGTCGCATCGAGCGCCGCTTTGAGGCCCGCTGCGACAGCGGCGATCCGCGCGTTGTCCGCTCCCGTCGACTTGTTCAGAGGGTCGGACGCGGACGGCAGGCGCCGCCGGCGTGGCCGCTGGACGGCCGCCTGATCGACCGCACGCTCCCAGAGGCGCTGCTGCCATGCTCGCCGACCGATCTTGCGGCACACGGCCGGACTGGCCGCGCTGACCCGTTGCCATGCTTGCTCCGGCGTAAGCCCCTCCTCGGCGCACACGGTGGTGTGGGCATCGAGCCAGACGAAGCGCCGCCAGCGGTGCTCTCCGCGCTCGGAAGCCTTGGTGCCGGGGCGGTTCTGGGCCCGCCACGCCTCAGCAGGGGTGCATCCACGGCGAATCATGGCGCAGACTTGCCCGTACTCCCGCGCGGAGCGGGAGGTGTCGGGGCCGGTGGGCGCGGGGCGAGAGTTAGGTGAAGGCCGTCGACGCGCCGGGTGCGCACCGCGGGCCCGCTTGGCTCGCGTCGGCACGATGGGGGCGTTCGGCGTCAGCGTTCCGCCGAGAACAGGTGCGGAGTATCCCTTACGGTGCGGAGCGGCGAGCAGTCTCAGCACGCCACCAGAGCGGTCGTCGACCAGAACACCAAACGCCTGCGCGGTGTCGGCGCACAGGCGGTTCCATTCCTCCATCTGATCTCGCGATGCGCCGACGCCCACAACGTGCCGACCGCCGGGCCGGCCGGACTCACGCGCCAGGTAGGAGATGCCCTGATCGTGGAGCCACCCGACAAGTACCTCGGCGACCGCGTCACCGAGCACAGCGTGCTCTGGGAGCGGGTCGATGTCTGCGCCGACGTTGCCGGGCCGGAGAGTCCCACCAGCCGTGGCAACCTCGCCGGCGTCGATCGCGGCGTATGCCCTGTCGAGAGACCGGGTCCGACGCGGCGAATGGTTGTCGGCGTCGATGAGAACGTAGGGACCGGAGTAGAGGACACGGTCCAACTCGCGCAATTTGAGCTGTGATGGTGGCCCTGGTGGGCCGCCGCTTCGGTTTGAGGAGGGTGAGTTTTCGACACACTCCGCGGTTTCGGTTGAACCGGATTTCGGGCGTGCGGTATCCTCGACCCTGGGTTCCTTCAGCAAGGGATGGCCTTTCGTTGCTGAGGGGGTACACCGTGGAGATGAGAAGGCGAAAGCTCATCCCCCATGGACGAACCGGGAGCTCTCGGCTAGGCGTAGCTGAGGGCTTCCGTCCATGTGGTTAACCCGGTCGATTGTTCAGTTTGTCGTCTTTGGTCTCCGCTGGTCTTCAGGGCATGCTGGCGTGAGCTAGCCCCGGACTATGCGACCGATTGTCGGCGCTTCCTTGTGACCTCCTGTTTCGTGGTGCCGTCGAGTAGTGACTCCTGGCCGTTCTCATCGGGAACGAGGATCTCGTCGACTGGGACGCCGCGCCTCTCGCACACCAGCAACGTCAGCAACCTGCTCCGGTCGCCTCCAGTTTCGGCGGCGGCCAACTCGTCGATCAGTTTGTCGACGTTCTGATGCAGCTTGAAGCCGTACGTCTTTCGTGAGTACGACAGGCGCTTTACTCCAGCCATGTGCGACATCCTTGCATGGAGAGTCGCGCCGGAGCACGCGACACGCTGATTTCGGTTAACCAAGATGAATCGCTGCTGGCCACGGTCGCGGGTGTGCCACAGCGTCCACTTCGATAGCGACCTCCTTCCTCGTTGGTGTCTATAGACTCTTTAGATACATTAACGCACAATGATCTCTTCCGGGTGTGAGGCAATGCGATCTACGCCGAGTGCCCAGGGTGTGTGAGATCCTGGGCCCGGACTTCTCCAGCATGGTCAGCTGGCGTTGTGAGGGTTCCAGACGGACGGACCCCGTTTCTTGAGCTGGGAGGACCCGATGGCAGGCAAGGATGCCGCCCGCATCGCCGCAGAGCCGTATACGCCCGCATTCTTGGCGGTCTACGACTTGTGGGTCATCAAGCTGTCGGACCGGTTCGCCTGGCAATGCCCGGCAGAGGTCATGCTGGACCAGTACAACCGGTTCATCGGCCGGAAGCACCTCGAGGTAGGCCCGGGTTCCGGGTGGTACCTGGCCAACGCCGAGCTGCCCCCGGAGTCCGCCGTCACGCTGATGGACCTGAACCCGGAGCCGCTGGCGCATACTCGCCGTCGGCTGGAGGGTAGGAGCTGCGACGTTCGCACCGTCGCAGCAAGCGTTCTAGACCCCGTGCCCGAAAGCGCTGGGGTTGGGTTCGACTCGATCGGGATCAACTTCGTTCTTCACTGCCTACCGGGCGATTTCGGTGAGAAAGGTGTGGCGTTCGCTCATCTCGCCCAGGTGCTCGCCGACGACGGCGTGCTGTTCGGATCGACCATCCTCAACCGGAAGTCCAGCACGCTGTTCGGCCGGGTGTTGACTGCGATCTACACCGAGGTCGGGGCGTTCAACAACGCAGCGGACGACCACGCCGGACTGGAGAAGGCGCTGAGAAGCGCCTTCTCCGAGGTGAATCTCAGCGAGGTAGGAGATGTCACGTTGTTCACCGCGAGGAAACCGCGACGCTGATCCTGGCGTGGAAAGGCTCACCGGCACGCCCGGCATTGGTCGGGGCGGGAGCCGGCGCCATCTGTCTTGGGGCTCTCGTGCTCGTTCGGCCGAACTTCCGGGCTGATCGGTGACACCATCTACGTGTGATTGACCACGGACACAACGGGTTCGAGGTCCCACCCGGCAAGCTGGCCGGATGGGGCGTGGACACGGATCTACTCGCCCAGCTCGTCGGCGCGGCGTACGACGAGTGCCCCTCCTGCCCGGAGCCGCTCTTGGTGCTGGTCGGCGAGAGCGCGACGACTACGGCGCAGCTCGTTGAGCTGGCTTGTGTCGGTGTCATCGACACGTTGGGCGGGCTTCCGGTGGACTTGGCCGATCTCGACAGCGTTGATAGCCCGGTGCCGATCGGATTCCGGCGGTTGGCGCGGACCGTCGCCGAACGCGGCGACGCGGCGACGCTGGCCGCGCAGAGCGAGGCCCTGACGGTGGTGGACCGGAGTGCGGCCGCGCGCACCGCGACCGCGGTGTTCGTCACCACGATCCGAATCGGCGTCGAGCGGCTGCGGGGCTAATCGTCACCGATCAATCCGGCGGTCCCGAACATGCTGTACAGGTTCAGATCGGCATCGAGCTGGTCACGGGCCTGCCGCCAACGCACCGCGTCCACGGTCTCGCGCCCGTATCGGGTCAGCAGGTCGTCTATCAACGCGCTCGCGGTGGGCTGATCGCCCCCGTGGTGAGCGTCTTGCGCCCTGCGCAACTGGTCCAAGATTGCACGCTCGTCGGCGGCCGCGATATCGGTCACGCTGCCGATCCTGCCCGATATCGCGGCCGCGCGGTCGGGCTCCCAATCAATCATCATTCCGAGGGCTGCTCCGGTCCGTGCTCGCGCCGATGGTTCGTTGCCGCGCCCTGGCTCGCCGGGCCTCCACTGCGACCGCGTCGACGTTTCGGACGGTGGCCAGAAGGTCTTGGAGGTGTAGCTGGGCCCCGGTGATCGCGCACCAGGTACGCAGATCATCGGGCGTGGGCATCCGGCCGCCCTGCTCGGTCCGGGTGACCTTCGAGGGATGCCAGCCCGCTTCGTGCGCCAGATCCCGGCCCGTCAGGTTGCTCGCCCGGCGCAGGTCGCGCAGCCGCCGGCCGAGCAGCTGGCGCGCTTGAGCGGCGTCTTCCTCTGCGGAGGGGAACATCGCGCGCAACACGATCGCGCGTTCGGCGATGAACCCACGCAAGGCGGCCACCTGACCGGCGAACTCCGGTGTGCGGGTCATCTGCCCTGAGTGTGAGCGCCGCACCAGGCCCGGCCTGGCCAGGAAATGCCCGCTGGCAAGGCTGTCCAGGCCCGCGAGCATTCCCATGTCCTCGGAGACCGGCAGAGCTGACCAACCCCCGACGGCTACCAGTAGCGCCCGGCGCACGGTGAGTGTGGCCGGGTGGATACGCAACGCGGCCGGGTCGGTGATCCAGGCGGCGATGGTCGATCCCTGCGGGAGTACGCCTTCGGCGGGGTCGCCGTCCCAGCCGGTGAGGGTGCCGTCCGGGGCGAGGTCGAGCACGGCACTCGCTGTCCAACCAACGCCCGGATCAGCGGTCAGGACGGTGATCGCATCCGCGAGCGCGGTTTCGGGCAGCTGGTCATCGGCGTCGAGAACCCGCACCAGCGGGCCGTGGCAGCGGGCGAGTGCGGTGGTCCGTGCGACCGCTGGGCCGCCGTGTGGTTGGCTGCCCGGTCGGACCCGCGGATCTTGCCGGGCAGCGGACGGTAGCGGCAGTTCGTCATGGTGGGGGCCGTCGGATTGGACGGCCCATTCCCAGCTCCACCCGGCCGGGAGCACTTGCGCGCGCAGCGACTCGTACGCCTCGGCCAAATGCTGTGGGTCCACGCAGCCGACGGCGGTCACTACGCTGATTACCTGGGTTACGCTGCCGGTCACGGCGTTTCACGCTACCGGCTACGCTGAAATCCGGGCCCGCAACCAGTCGAGCGCACGTCCAGATCGGGCCCGCCGACCACGAAGGAAGGGAAGCGCAACGGATGACAGGTCGCACACCCCGCGCCGATTTCCTGTTCGCCTTGGCCGCTGTCGGATTGCCCTGGCTCGCGGTACTGCTGGTCATGACGACGAAACACGGGCTCCGGCCCGATCCTGCTGGCCTGGCCCTTGCCGTCGCGGCCCTCGCCGCGTCGGTCGCCGTCGGCTACGCCGCACTGCGCTGGCATGGGCGTTCCGCCGAGTTATCAAGCCCTCAGCCGGGGCCCCGTTGATCTGCTACAGCGCGGTCGGCCAGGCGATCCGCCCGATCAGCGGTGGTTGAGGCGCAGCCTGAACCGGTTCGGCTTGAGGGTGATCTGCTCAGCGATGTCGAGTTCGTACCCTGGGTCGGGGGTGAACTCGAACGTTTGCAGGATGTGCGCCAGCGCGAGAACGATTTCGTGGTAGGCGAATTGGCGACCGATGCAGGCGCGAAGCCCAGTGCCGAACGGCTTGAATACCTGACGGCCGTCCAGAGACCGCATTCGTTCGGGCAGCCATCGGTCGGGCTGGAACTCGCCGGCGTCGGGGCCCCACGTGGCGGGGTCGCGGTGGGCATGCAGTGTGAGCACGAGTACCCAGTCGCCGGGTCCGAAGCGGTACCGCCCGCCTCCAATCGTGGTCTCGTGCCGAGCTTCACGGAAGAAGCCGGGCGCGACAGGGTAGAGGCGCAACGTTTCGTCGACGATTCGACGCAGGGTTCGGAGTTTCGCCACGTCGTCGTAGGCGATCGTGGACAGGTCGCCGTCGGCGAAGCGTGTGTCGATCTCGGCGCGGGCGGCAGCGACGAGTTCAGGGCGTCGGCTGAGCTCGTAGAGCGCGAAAGCGAGGACTCCAGCGCTGGTTTCGTGGCCCGCGACGAGCATGGTGAGGATCTGGCTCCGGACATTCGTGGTGTCGAGGAGCTCGCCGGAAGCCGGGTCGGGCACGGTGAGCATCCGGTCGAGCAGGTCGTGGTGGTCGCCTACGGTGCCGCTGGCTTGGCGGGCTTTGATGACGTCGTCGACGACCGTTCGGACGTAGGTGATGTCGCGGCTATGGCGCGCGGCCGCGCGGGCGCCGACGGTCTTCTGCAAGAAGGGCGGCATGTTGCTGTTGCGGGAGATGTAGGTCAGGCCGCGCAGCATGGCGGCGACGAACGGGTGTACCTCGCTGCGTGTGAAGCTGTCGAAGGTGTAGTCGAATCCGGTTCGGGCGATGATCTCGAGGGTGAGTTTGTTCATGTCCTCGCCGATGTCGACCCACTGGCCATCGCGCTTCGCCCAGTAATCGAGGAGTTCGCCGATCGTGGTGAGCATGGTCTGGTGGTAGGAGCGCATCGCCTCCTTAGTGAAGGCCGGCGCGAGCACAGCGTGGGCCTTTGCCCAGTTCGGTTCATCGTTGCGGGCGGTGAACAGGCCGTCACGAGCGATGTGGCGCATCTTCCGGAGCGGGACGCCGAGGTGTTTGGCCCAGTTGCGCTCGTCGCAGATCTCGGTGATGAGTTCTGAGTCGGAGACGACGATCATGGGCCAGTCGACGAGTCGCCGTTCGAAGATGCCGCCGAGTTGCTCGGCGTCTCGTAGCGAGGTGAGGGTCGGTTTGACGGGGTTGATGGTGAGTAGGTCGTTGATGATCGGCAGCCGCCATTTCGGGTGGGGCAGCGGCGGATTGGAGTGGCCGCCCGAGGTGGTGGATGTTGTCACTGCCATTGGAACTCCTACTGGGTCAGTGCCGTGTCCGGCGACTCGGTTCGGCCGACCTGCCGCTTGGCGGTGGGCCAGGCGGCGGCGAGGTCGAGCAGCTGTTGCAGCTCCGCGGTGAGGTCGCGGGCCCCGACGAATGCAGGGCGCCCGGCAGGCGCAGGGCTGGTCTGGGGTGCTTCGCCAGCGTTCTTGGCTGCGATAGCCTCGGCGACGCGACGTGCGTATGCGTCGGCGCCTTGTCCAGCTTCGTCGACGGCTCCGTAGCGTTTGAGGTAGAGCAAGCTATCGCGGATCTCCACCGTCATTCGGTGCAGCCGGGTGGCCGGCTCGACTCGCCCGGATCGGTCCTGTGGCAGAGCGAGAACGATCTCCGGTACGGCCGCGGTGAGGTCGCGCCACAGCGGCTTCAGCCTGCGGCAGTAGCGACTTGTGCGGTCCCACCCGGAAAGGGAGAGAACCGTGCCGATCAGCGGCACCGCTACGACGGCGCCTGCTGCGACGGTGGCGCCGAAGAAGGTCCAAGCCTTCGCCTCCATGTCGGGGTCTGCCGAAGGGCGATCGGCTGCGACTTCGAGGGCCGTTACGACGGGGACGAAGACGGAGTCCGCACCGATTGCGATCGCGATGGCCAGGACACCGAGGTATACGCTGCGCTCTCGCCATGAGGTGTTCTGATCTGCGCCGCGCAACTCGCGGATGCTGATTCGGCCAACGAGCAGGGCGGTGGCCGCGATCGGAAGATAGAACGCAACCCAGGCGATGACCGCTGGCCAGCCCAGGGCTTGATCGATCAGTTGGTCTGCCCGCCGGGCGGGAGTTCCAGCAATCAGGATGGTGATGGTCGATATCAGCGCGACGAGGTCGTAGCGACGTTGCCGCTGCCAGGTGTGTTCCGGGTCGGCTCCTGCCCAAAGTTGAGCGATGCCGTAGATACACGAGACAGTGAACAGGATGCAGCCGAAGGAAATCTGGCGTGCGAAGTGAACGACGTCGGCATCGTTGAACGGCAGGATCGCGATCAGCACGTGCTCGAACCATGCTTCCCGCAGCAACAGTCCGAAGAGCGCAATGACCAGCGCGCGGTTGATGAGCTTGTCCACCGCACCATCTCGCAGCAGCCAGCAGCGCCCGATGATGACCGCGATGAACAGGACCAGCACCGGCCAGGCCACGACGCCGGGGATCGGGGAGGTCATCGGTGCCGTGCTCGGAAGAAGGTGGACCGGAACCGGCTCGGTTTCCGTTGGGGCAGAGTCGCTTCGACCATCACCATGTCGGCGAAGGTCTCCGCGTCACGCTCCCGGGCGCTGTCGTAGTCCTGTCGGCGCAGGACGTTACGGATGGCATCGGGTGACAGCGACGGCATGAGCTCGTTGAGCGGAAGGTCGTCGACGGGACCGGGTTCCCCCTCGGTACTGCCGTGGCCGAGGAGCATGTGGCCGATCTCATGAGCGATGATGTGGTCGGCGTGCCACTCGGTATCCGCGCCGTACATGATCACGTCGGAGTCGTCGAGTTCTAGCCACAATCCGCTGCCGGTTCCGCATCCGGTCCCGGAGAGAGCGCCCGGGGCGATAGGGACCAAGTCGATCGGCCGGCCGCGGTATGCGGCTACCCGCGCGATGTATTCGCGCGTATCCCAGGGGTATGGGATCGGCACGAGTTTGCTCAGCTCTGTGAACCGCGTGGTCATTTTGTTCACCACGCCCTCCCCTCTCACCACGGTCATCTCCTACTTTCGCTCGAGTCTATTCCCCCAGGTCAGACGTATCGGATTTATCGGATACGTCGCGAGTGGCCGCCTCATCCGGCGAGTTGGACCGCCGTTTGGCCAGTCGTTTGAGGTGGTCGGCGAGTTCGCCGATGTCGATCTTCTTGCCGCGCAAGTTCAGGCTCCGCACTCCGGCATCGCGGGTGGCTGCAAGCATCAGCAGCTCCTTTTCGACCTGGCGCACGGCGGTGGCGTCCACTCCGGCCAGATAGGCCGGAGGGACACCGAAGTGCTTCGCGAGAGCGGCAAGGATCTGAGGATCGGCGAAGTCGCGGTCGTAGTCACCCGCCCGCAGCGCGGCGATCTCGGCGCCGGGGACGATCCTGCCCAACATCGCACTGACCGACCGTGCAACGTCATCGACGGACTGTTCGGGTGCGGAGCGGGCATGGAAGGTAGCGAAAAGCCGGCTCACGCGCGCACTAAGCGGCGGTAAAGAGCCGTCATTGGTCTGCATCCAGATCACCTCCTCGCTGCCGATAGCGCTGCTCGAACTTCTGGCGTAGCTCCTCCCCGAGGCCAGCAGCCGAGCGGCCACCGAGCAACCAGCGCCGATACAAACGCTCTTCGGCGTCCGGAGTGCCGGGGTCGACCGGAGTGGACAGTGCATCGGCGAAGATCACTTCGAGCCCGGGATGCACCGCTTCCGTGCCACGGTTACGTTCCAGCATAGTGGTGGCCCAGCGGCCAACTATCAGGCTGACCTCCCTGTTGAGGCGTGTGGCGAGATCCTGGACGGAGTCGGCACTCAATTCCCGGCGCGCCTCCGCGGCGGCGTTGAGATCACGCTGTAACTCCATCAACGCGATGACCTGGTCGAGAGGAACCTCGACGTCGGAACCAGCCAGGCTCAAGGGCGGGGTCGGCGGCTGTGCCGGTTCGAGAGGGACCGGCACTTCCCCATTCCAGTAGGCGGCCGCGGCGGAGCCAGGCACCCAGCGCAGCGCCGCATCGAACTTCGCGAAGATCTTTTTCTGCGGGTTGTCTAGCTCTCCGCGCTCGGTCCGGACCATCGTCGTCTGCGCAGGACCGCCGGCGGCGCGCACCTCGGCCATGGTGAGGCTGAGGTACTCACGGCGAGCCTTGACGACTTCCCCGAAGAACTTTGGATGTCCGGAGGGCATAGCAAGAGTGTAGTCAGATGTTCACGACAAGTCAGCCCCCACCAACAGTTTCGGACCGATAAAGGCAATATGTTAGTGATTTCGTAGTGATAAGTGCTTGCGGGCAGCACACGGAGTAAGTACGCTCCGGGGGTGTGTGATCTCACGAAACAGGAGTGGAGTGCACGATCCCACCTGCTGGAGCCGCCCAGTGTTCCAGCAGAGCCCGAAGCAAGGGGGTTCACGGTGCCGAGCAGGCCGAGCCTGGTGCGGGGTAGGAATTCAGGCGGGTGCGCCGACAGCGCGGTTGCGGGCCCGGTTGTAGGCGGCACGCACTTCGACAGCCGTGATACCCAAGGCTTCGGCGAGGCGGTTGGCGTTTTCGTCGGTCAGGGCGGCCGAGCCTTCTTCCAGACGCCCTATCGACGAACCGCTGATTCCGGTACGGGCAGCCAGGTCCGATTCCAGCATGCCGCGCAGGACGCGCCAGTCACGCAGATAGCGCTGCTCACGCGGAATCGGGACGAGCTGCTCCATCGGAACGCCGAGTACGGCAGCGACACGGAACAGCAGATTGACCTGGGGAGATTTCTTTCCAGCCTCCCACTGCTGAATCGTGGCGACACCCACACCCGCCAGCCGCGCGACCTCGGCCCGACGACGGAGATCCTCGTTCGGATGCTCCTCGCGGGCGCGCTTGAGCGCCACGGGGTCAAATCCGCGCGTGATGCGTCGCGTCATTGCGCGCGCCGGGGCCGGTGGTCCATCAGGAAACACCTTGCCGCACCCCCTAGAGAAGTCTCGCAACGTATGCAAGTATCGTATGGGAATAACGTATCATCCCAGGAAGGTGGGGCGATAGAGAGCGTCTGAGGGTGTGGCGCTGAGCGCCGAAGGTGTGGGTGCAACCACAGCCGAGGCCATCAGCGTCACGAAGTGAAGGAACCTTCCCCCCGGTGCAACGGGGGGAAGGCCCAGAGAACTCCGGGATTCGCGGGTGCAACCGCCCCGGAGCAGGTGCAGAAACTTAAGGAAGGCTCTGCAATGACAACACTAGGTCCTGCTGCCGCAAGCGCGTGCAGCGATAAGGCGGAAACGCCGATCCCCTACAGCGGCTCCCGGCGTGTCGGGACAACTCGATCGGCCGCTCACCGCCGCTTCACCGGAATCCGAACCGACCTCATCCGCGTGGCGGTCGCGCCAGCGGTAGCAACCGCGGTCCTGATGACTGCTTGCGGTGTGGCACAGGCGGCCCCGTCGGGGCAGCCGGGAATCACCGGCCCGGCCGAACCGCAGGAACAGCCCGGGGTGTCGACCGCTCCTGCGCTCCCGCCCAAGCCGCAGTCCCAGAGCCCGCTGGGCGTAGTCCTGCCCGACCCGCCCTCGCACGCTCCCAGCGAGTACGAGACGGCGCCGCCCAGTGGAGGTGTCCAGGTCGGCCCGTACTACGACACTCCGGCACCGAGTGCCCCGGCTCCGCAGACCTACTACTACGTCGAGCCGACGCCACAGTACCGCGCGCCCGAGCCGAGCCTGGGCGAGGAACTGCTGACCCTGCACGCCCCGGCCCCGGTACCCGAGAAGCCGAAGTACTGGGTGCCGGTCGGGCCGGAACGGATCGGCTCGAAGCGAGCGTCCATCCCTACTCCCGAATGGGTGCCGGTCGATGTGGCGTGGAAGGCCAACGCCTACATCAGCGAAGCCCAGCAGGCCACCAACACGGCGTTGCAGTCGGTCGGCATCGCCCCCTCGCGCGCTGATGCGCTCGCCGGAGGCACCGTTATCGGCGCAGCAGCCGGAACCTGCATCGGTGCCACGGTCATCGGCGTTCCCGCTGCGGTCTTTGGCGGCATCGCCGGTGGCCTGATCGGCGGCACGATAGGCGGCATCGCCGGTGCCGCGATGGGCACGCTCATCCCCGTACCCGTGATCGGCACTGTCACCAGCGGTGTCGCCGGAACCGCAATCGGCGCCGCCGCTGGCGCGGCCGCCGGTGCCGCGATCGTCGGCATCCCGGCTGCGATCGCTGGTGGTGTCGCGGGCGGAGCGATCGGCGGCCTGGTCGGGTTCGTGCTGCTCGCCGATGACGGCTCCGAATACACCGGACCGGCCCCCGACGGCGAGATTCCCATGGAGGAGCGCGAGGTGCCCCCGCCCGGCCCGACCTTGGCCGACCAGTTCAGCGAGCAGGCCGCCGTTGCGGTAGATGCTGGTGAGCAGGCTGTCGATTGGGTTCAGGAACAGCCCGGCGGTGAGCAGGTGCTCGAGCAGGCCGCCGCGGTCGTCGATCAGGTCGACCAGTGGGCTCAGAGCGAGCCCGCCGTCACTCAGGCCGCCGGCGTTGTCGAGCAGGCCGCGCAGGATGTCGTGGCTGCCGCACAGGCCGCACCGGAGACGGCTGCGGTGGCCGATGCGGTCGTGGAGGCGGTCACCGAGCAGCCGGCGTTCACGCCTGACCAGCTCGGCCCCCTGACCGATGCGGCCAATGGCGCGTTGGCGGCGGTGCAAGGGCTGGTGCGGTGATGTCCGCCGCGATGATCGGAGGGCGAGTGGCTGGCTCGCTGGCGATAGCAGCGTCGCTGACCTGCATCGCCCCGTCGGTCGCATCGGCCGACCCGGACGTGAATCCCGCTGTGACGGACTGCGCCGATGTGATCACCCTCGCGGTCCCGGGGACGTGGGAGACCAGCGCGGGAGCGGATCGTAACGTCGTGCCGGGAATGCTCGGCCAGGTTACGGGCCCGCTTCTCGCAGCACTGAATTCGGCGCCGCCGACCCTGTCGGGATCGACCCCGTCGACGACGTCCGCGACGAAGTCCACAACACCGCGCGCCACCGCCACCGCGCAGAAGCCCGCGACGGCGTCAGTTCGAGCTGAGCAGGTTCCTTACGTTGCTCAGGTCGGCGGACCGATCGCGGGCATGTTCACCGGAAACCCGCTCACGCTGACGCAGTCCCGCGAGAACGGGGCGTCGGCACTGGAGACCCGAGCAAAGGAACTCGCCGAGGCGTGCCCGTTGTCGAAGTTCGTCATCCTGGGCTACAGCCAGGGCGCGCTGATCGCCGGAGATTTTCTGTCGGATGTGGGCAACCGCAAGGGAGTTGTCGACCCGTCGCGCATCCTGGCCGGCGCTCTGCTGTCGGACCCGAAGCGCTCGGCCACCGCGGAGTCGGACTCCGCCAGCAGCACCGGCACCTCAACCGGCTCGTCGAGTACGAAGCTCTCCTCGGTCTCGGAGACCTTGATTGGCTCCAACCCCGGCGGTGAAGGTGTTCTCGGCGAGCGCGAGGGTGGAATGGGTGTGCTCGCCGAGCGGGTGACCACAATGTGTGCGCCCAATGACACTGTGTGCTCGCTGTCGGGCAAGTCCAAGGTCGTCGCGGCGGTTGTCCCACTGCTGAACCTCACGCCCGAGGATCTGCCCGACTACTTGATCGGCCGGGGCCTCGAGCTGGTGAAGAACGTCGCCGAGGCCGATCCGCAGGTGATCGCGCAGGCTGCAAAGTCGGTGATCACCGAGTTCACGAAACTCGGTGTGGCAGCGGCTACCTCGCCGCAGACCCTGCCGATCGCGCTGGCCGAGATGGTGTTCTCCTCCACGATGCTCGATGACGTCTCCAAGGTCATCAACATGCCAGAGTTCGACGCGCTGGTCAGCTTGACCAAGCCCGACGAGCTCATTCAGCAGGCATCGCAGGCGGTCTCGTACCTGCTGCTGGACGCGCACCGATCCTACGCCGGTAATTACAAGGTCAACGAGAGTGGCGACACGGCCACTCAATGGATCGTGAAATGGCTGACCTCCAAAATTCAGGCCGGTTTGTAATCCGGTGACCTTTTCCGCTGGCGCCCGGTATGGGAGTGCCGGGCACCAGCGGAAAGCAGTCGCCACTCGACAGAGTTCTCTCAGAACTCATCGTCGGATAAACACAGCGCCACCGAACCACGGTGGATATGAGCATTCAATACACACATCTGGGGAGGTGTGACCGCGATGAAATCACCATTGAAATGGGCAGCGCTCGCCTTGGCGTTGCTCTTATTCCCGGTGCTGATCGTCGCGGTTTTCGTCGATGGAGACAAAGACAACCCAAGTTTCGCGCAGGGAAAACTGGCGACCGGAACCGTTCCGCCCGAGTACGAGGCGTGGGTCATCCGGGCCGGCACCATGTGCGACGAGATCTCGGCCCCACTCATCGCCGCGCAGATCGAGCAGGAATCGGGCTGGAATCCCAACGCTGTTTCCCCGGCCGGTGCGCAAGGGCTCAGTCAGTTCATGCCCTATACCTGGCCGAGTTACGGCGTCGACGCAAACGGCAACGGCGTGATCTCCCCGTTCGACCCCCCGGACGCCATCATGGCGCAGGCGAAGTTCGACTGCACCACCGTCGAGCAGGCGAAGAAGGACCTGGCCAGCGGGCGCATCAAGGGTGACCTGATCGACATCGTCCTCAACGCCTACAACTGTGGCTACGGCTGCGTGTTGGCCAATGGCGGCCCTCAGATCGTCAACGGGGAAACGGAGGGTTACGCCCCGGGAGTCAAGGCCAAGATGGCCAAGTACACCCAGGTCGGCACCGGCGGCGGGCGGGTGGCCAATTGCAGCCAGTTCCGCCCCGGGGGTGGTTTCGGCGCGAATGTCGCCGCTGCGGCGCTGTGCTGGCAAGGGACCCCCTACGCCTGGGGCGGCGGCAACATCGACGGCCCGTCGCAGGGAATTCGAGACGGTGGCGTTGCCGACTCCCACGGCGATTATGGAAAAGTCGGGTTCGACTGCTCCGGACTGGTGGTGTACGCAGTCGGGCAAGCGAGCGGAAAAACAATCCAGCTCCCCCACTACACCACAAGCATCCTCAATGACCCTCGGGGTCGAGAGGTGACACTCGGCGATATACAGCCGGGGGACATCGTTTTTCCAGGCGGCGGAGACCCGCAGCACGTCGGAATTGCAATTGGTGACGGAAAAATGGTTGAGGCCCCCCAATCGGGCGACGTAGTGAAGATCTCGCCCTTGTCGAATTTGGGATCGGGAATCGAAATTAGGCGGTTCGGATGAGTAGGAATCCAGAAACAATGACGCCAAAGTTCCGTTGGACGGCACCGGCTGCCGTGCTGGCCGGCGCTGCGCTGGTGGTCGCCGGGTGCTCGTCCGGTGACTCCGACCACGAGCAGACTGCTCCACCCTCGCCGACAACCTCCTTCGTAACGCCCACCGAGACGACCTCTCGCGTTCCGGCCACACCGCCGTCGACGCCGCTGACCGCCCCGGCGACCCTTCCGGCGGAGATCGGACCGGTCGACGAGGCCAGCGCAGACGCTGTCGCGGCCGCAGTGGCGCGAATCTGGTACGGGTGGGACACCACCCGGGACCTGACTCCACACGACGCGAAGCTCCGCGCGGTGCCGCTGCTGGAGCCCCGACTCGCCCAACTGCTTCGCGACTATCCGCCGATCGCAGGCCCCGGTGCCGACTGGCTGGATCTGACGGCACGCTCCGCCGTCCTGACCGTCCCCGCCGACGGGATTCGTCCGGGCGTAGAGGCCGGCGCCCCCACGGACACGGCAACCTCAGCGGTGCGGCTCCTCGAGGTCACCCAGAAGGTGAACACCCCGACTGGGCCGATGCCGGACCGGCACTTGGTGGTCGGCATCGCGCTGGTCAAGGTAGGCGCTGATTGGCGCGTGTCTCAGGTGGGTTCGCGATGAGCGCGGTCCCACGGCGTCCGGTGGTGGGCGGGATCGCCGGTGGCGTCGGCACAACCACGGTGGCGCATCTGCTCGACGGCATCGACATGGGCGTCATCGAGGCCAACGGAAGCCAGTGCGTCGACGTACTGGTTACCCGCGCGACCGCAGCCGCAGTGAGCTGGGCGATCTCTACCGCCCAGCGGATGCCCGTGCGTCCGGTTCTGGTCGTGGTCGCGGGCAGCGAAGCACGGTGGCCATCGGTGGTGGAGCGGCGACTGAAAATGGCTGCGGCCAATTTGTCGACCCCGGTGCTTCGACTGCCGTGGTTCTCGCCGCTCGCCGCGAGCGACAACCCATGGGATCTGCTGGCTACCGGTGTATTCGACGCCGACCGTAAGACCTACCGCTGGGCCGAACCGGCCCGCAAGTTCCGAGAGGAACTGGTCCCTGCCGTGCTCGCCCTCATCGAGCGCGAACCCCTCACCGCCGACAGCGACTCCGAGCTGGAGCCCAACGACGAGCACCCCGTCATGCGGGTGTCCTAACCGATCACGAGAAAGGAAAGCCAATGTCCACACTCCTGCTGGCCGCCGACTGGCTGGCCCAAGTCCCCAACCCTCCTGCCAGGGAACTGCCGGGCGAGCTCGGCAACCGCATCGACACCGTCCTCGGCTACGGCAAGACCATTTGCTACGCCCTGGCTTTCGGCGGGCTTCTCGCCGTCGCGGGGATGCTATTCATCGGGTTGCGTGGGCGCAGCGACACCGCCAAGAACGCCCTCGGGCACCTGCCGATGGTCATCCTGGGCGTCGTCATTACCGGCGGCGCGGGCGGAATTATCCAGGCGTTCCAATGAAACAGGCAGCCTGGGCGTTCGTGCTCGCCACGGTATTGACCGTGGCGGGGGCCGGGGCCGTGCACGCACAGCCGCCGACGACCACCCCGGCCCCCACCCCCAGCCAGCAGCTCAGCCCGCAGAGTCCAGGCGGTGGCGGCAGCGGGGAGCAAATCCCCATCCAGGACCCCAAAACCGGTGGCGTGCAATGGGACAAATTCGGTGGCGATCCCGCGAACGCCCCCGAGGATCTGGACTCGTTCATCGCCGCCGCGCTCGGCTGGCTGCGCACGCTCGCACTCGCTTGCGCCGTCGGCGGAGTGCTGATCACCGCCGGGGTGCTGATGGTCGGCATCCGGGGGCGGTCCGAACAGGCGAAGAAGGCGCTGCATTCGCTGCCCGTCGTGCTCGGCGCCACCGTGCTGTCCGGGTCGGCATACACCGTCATCCACGTTTTCCTGTGAAAGAGGTTGAGCCACAATGCCACTGACTACGCGAGAGTTCCGAGAGAAGTCGCCCCTGACGGGTGTTCGCCGTCCGTATCTGATCGGCGCGGCCGCCGCAGCGGCGCTGGTACTCGTCACCGGGATCGCGCTGATCGGCTCCGACTCCGGCTCCGGCGGACAGGACCTCGCCACCGGCCCCGGAGCCACGAGCAGCGCAGCCGCCGCCCCGACGACCCCTGCGAAGGGATCGCTGGTCCCCCAGGTGCCGGTCAACCGCAGCCCTGCCGACCCGGACTGGCTGACCGCCGCACCACAAGGGGTGTCCTGGCAGCGGGTCGAGGGTGTTCCCCTGCCGTTCAGCGCCTCCGATGGACCGAGCCGCATCGACGGGGCGGTCGCGGCCGGCTATAGCCACACCCCACAAGGCGCGGCCATCGCGGCGCTCCAGATCAGCATGCGAATCCTGTACTCGCCGGACTACGCGCGCATCCTCGACGCCCAGGCCGCGATCTCGGATGGAGATCGGCAGCAAATCCTCACTGCCCGGTCGACCCAGCCCCGACTGGACCCGGTCGCGGTGCAGGCAAGCACCGTGCAACCCGCCGGATTCAAGATCGGCGCCTACACCGGCGATGCCGCCACCGTCTATTACGCCTACCCCCGACCCTCTGGCTCCTACCGGATCGCCCGGCAAGCGGTGGTGTGGCGCGATGGCGATTGGCGCTACAGCAGTGATCTGATCGCCCCGGCGCTGCCGGAAACGGCAGAGCTGACCGGATTCACCCCGCTGTAGCGAAGGAGAGACGTCAATGTTCACCACCCGGGAATTCGCCGAACGCCCCGCGAACCAGGGCCCGCGACCGTCGCGACGCTGGCTGCTCGTGGCCGCGGCCGCCGTGCTGGTCGTGGCCGTCGGAATCGTCCTGGTCGCCGTCGTGCGCGACCGCTCGGACAACTCCGCGACTCCGGCCGAGCCCGGTGCCGTCGCCACGGCGACACCGCCACGCGATCTGGAGTGGAAGCTGATCAACGGAGTACGACTGCCGTTCGGTCCCGACGGGCCCGCCGAAGTCGATGGTCCCCGAGCCCACGGCTACAGCCACACGCCACAGGGCGCGCTCATCGCCGCCTGGCAGATCTCCACGCGAGTGCTGACCGACACCCGATACGAACAACTGCTCGGCACCCAGGTGCGCGCCGACCTCGGCCAGCAGCAGCAGGTTCGCAACGCAGTGACCCAGACCCGCAACCTGTCTCCGGAGGAGTTCGACGCGGCGTTCCGTCAGCCCGTCGCTTTCCAGTTCGCCACTTACACACCGACTTTCGCGCGGATCTACTTCGCCGTCCCCTCGAACAAGGGCGGCTACGACTTCCAGCGCCGCGCTGTGCTCTGGGACGGCAACGACTGGGTGTACCAGGTCGATTCCGGCCTTCCTGAACTTCCGAATTCCACGGGCCTGAAAGGGTTCACGACCTTCTAGGAGAGGAGTCCACCATGACGGTTCCGGGTGCGCGCGCAGGTGCGCGAGCGATGCTGCGGCCGATGGTGTTTCTCGGCGTGCTGCTGGCGGCACTGGTCGCCGGACCGGGAATCGTCGCGGCGCAACCGCCGGCGAACATGCCGCAGAAGCTGTCTGAACTGACCGCCGAACAGAAGAGCTGGCGCGACGCCGACGGTGTGATCTGGTGCTCGGAACACCCCGAGTTCCCTGGGTGCGAGGGCAACCCGGACACCGGATACCTCTACCCCAACGACGACACCCTGTACCGGGCTCAGATCAACAACGGGGCCCGGGAAAGGACCTTCGACCTGAGCCCCGGAACCGTCGCCGAGAACACCGTCGGCAAGGCCGTGGATTCGGCATTCGGCAAGGCCGCGGAGTCCATCGGGAAGTTCGCTGGCGATCTGCTGGTCGAGTCGATGACCTGGTGGATCGGCACTGACTCGATCAGCCTGTCCTACGCGGGAGTGATGGCCGACAAACAGCCGGTGCAGAAGGTCGTCTTCTTCATCATGATGGCCGGAATCCTCACCAGCGCCATGGTGATGATGATCTCCCGCCGCACCGAGCCCGGTGCTCAAGTCCTGCTGGGCGGCGTCAAGTACGTCGTCATCTCGTCGATGGCGTTGATCGTCCTTTCTGGGGCGATCCACGCTGGCGACGACTTCGCTCGGCAGATGATCGACGCCGACGCCAACCAATTCGGCCAGCGCGTGCAGGCAATGCTGGGAACCGCCACCATCGGCAACCCCGGCGGTGTCCTGATCCTCGGCCTGCTCGGTGCCATCCTCGGGTTCATCCAGTGGGTGATGGGCTTCATCCGCCAGGCCGGAATCATCGTGCTCTACAACATGATCTTGTTCGCCGCCGCCGGACAGCTCACCACCTGGGGACGCCAGTGGTTCCCCCGCATTGCCGCCACCTGCGTCGCGCTGGTGCTCTACAAACCGATGGCTGCGTTCATCTACTCGCTCGGCTTCCAACTCATCGGTGAGGAACAGTCACTGACCACCCTGGTCACGGGCCTGATGGTGGTCGCCTTGGCCGTGATCGCCCTCCCCGCGATGCTGAAGTTCTTCGACTTCATGGGCATGCACGTCTCCGGCGGCTCGGGCGCACTCGGCGTCGCGGTCGGCGGGTTGGCGGGCGGCATGCTCGGCGCCGCTGCGCTCAGCGGCGGTGGTGGAGGCGGGGGCGGAACGTCCGCCGGGGGTGATGGGTTCGCCAATTTCATGTCGGCCACCGGGCCGGGTGGCTCGGGAGAGCCTGATCCGTCCCCGGGCAACGGCGGGTCGCAGGCACTGGCATCCGGGAGCGGACAGAGCCAGTTGGAGTCCGGGTCCTCGCAGAAGGCGATCGGCTCCGGCTCGTCTGGTGTCGAACTCGAGGCCGGGTCCGGAGGCCCGCAGCCCGAGCATCCGGACGCCGCCGGGACACCGGCCACACCGAGCGATGCCGGAGGCAGTGGTGTCGAGATCGCCGGTGCCGCCGGCGGTGGGGCCGCCGGGTCCGCGGCGGGAGGCGGAGCGGCAGCCGCCGGAGCGGCGGGTGGCGGATCGGCAGCTGCCGGAGCGGCGGGCGCCGCTGCCACCGGCGGGGCGACCCTGGCGATCCAAGCGGGGATGTCGGCAGCCAATTCGGCGGTCGAGGCCGCCGATGACGTCGGCTCGGAGATGACCGGCGACGACCTCGGGCCGGAGACGCGATGAACGACAACGTATTCCGGCGACACGCATCACGAAAGACAACACCAGCAGGGCAGGCGACACAGGTTAGGAGCACACGATGAGCGAGACCCGAGGTTACGGCGGTTACCGCGAAGTCACCGGGTTCGGGCTGGGGCGACTCGGAACCAGCGGAACGGCCATCATCCTTGCCACCGTGGTTGGCCTGGCATTCACCACTTTCGTCAGCCTGGTCCTCGCGTTCATGGGATTGCTCATCGCCATCCCGGTGCTGGCTCTGACGATCGTCCCGGTGGGCGATTCTCGGCGCACGGTCGTCCAGCACGTGGCGTGGAACGTCCGGAACGCCTGGGCTAATCGCCGGGCCAGCGACGCCCACGCCGCCGACGTTCTCGAAGAGGTCAGCCGAGGAGAGAACCTTCCCGGTGTGCTGGCGCCGCTCAAGCCGTTGACGGTGGAGGACGGTCGAGGCGGCAGCCAATGCCTGCTGTGGAACCGCCGCACCGGCATTCTGTCCGCGGTGCTGAAGGTGTCCCCTGTCGGCACAACGCTGGCCGACACGGCCGACACCGAAGCCTGGGTTCGCAACTACGGCAGCTGGCTCGCCGATCTGGGCTTCACGCCCATCATTTCCTCGGTGGTGTTCACGTGCGAGTCCTCCCCCACCGGCGGCGTCGACCAGCGTGCCTACACCCTGGCGCGGATGGAGCGAGACGGCCGGAACGCCCCGAAACTGGCCAAGACGATCATGAAGAAGGTCGTGAACCAGTCGCGGACGACCACTGCGGACGTGCAGATGCGGGTGACAGTCAATTTCGACCTGTCCAAGGCGTCTCCTCAGCCGAAGACCCTCTCGGAGGGGGCGGCCGAAGTGGTGCGCTGGTTGCCGCGCATCGAGTCCGCACTGGCTGCGGCCGGGGCGACGGTGACCGAGCGGGCCAGCACGGCGGGCGTCATCCGCAACATCCGCGCCGCTTTCGACCCCGCCATCCGGGTGTTCCTCTCCGACGCTCCCGACGAGGAGGCCGACGAGTTGCTGTCCTGGTCCGACGCGGGGCCGCTGCGAACCGAGTCGACCAAGGATGTCTACTACCACGACAGCGGATACTCGGTGACCTGGGTTTTCAAGGCTCCGCCGAGCGGGGTGGTGCGACACCACATCTTGCTCAAGCTGGTCAGCCCGGGTAAGTACTACCGGCGCTTCTCGCTGGTGTACCGCCCCTACACCGCCGCCCAGGCCGCCGAGATCGTCGAGCGCGAGATCCAGGCCGGCACCCTGCGCCGGATCTGGAATGCGAAGACGAAGAAGGACGAGACCCAGCGCGAGTACGACGATCGGGTCCGCGCCCGCAAGGCCGCTCAGGAAGAGTCCATGGGCGCCGGGTTGGGCCAGTTCACGATGTACATCACCACCACGGTGCGAAACGAGGACACCTTGGCCGCGGCCTGCGCCGACATCGAGGATCGAGTCAGCGCCTCCAAGTTGCAGTTCCGGCGGGCACGCGGCGCACAGGCCGCCGCGTTTGCAACGAGCCTCGGCTACGGCATCGAGCCGACCGCCGGACTTTCCCGCAGCGCTGCGCAGAGGTGGCTGGCATGACCACCGAACTGATCACCGAAGCCGAGTCCGCCGCGCGGCAGCGTGCGGGAGCCCAAGCAGGTTTGGCAGAGCGATGGTTGGCGAAGTTGGGCGTCACTCCGGCCTACCGCAAACAGGAACAGCCCGACGACAACGAGCCGGGACAGGCTCCGTTCAACCCGTTCCTGCCCTTCGAGTCCTTGCCTCCGATTCCCAGCGCGCGGGGCGAGAACCGTCCGTTCGGCGGGTACGCCCACAACGTCGACGCGGGTCGGCTGTATGCGGGCACCACCACCCAGGTTCAGGGCCTCTACCCGTTCCCGGCCGCATCCGGTGCCCGCGTCCGGGGCGTCCCCTTCGGCCGCCACCTGCACACCGCCGAACCAATCGGGCTCGACCCGTCGCAGTGGCTCGTCGACGGTCTGGTCACCAACACGGGCCTCTGGGTGCAGGGCCAGCCCGGCATCGGCAAGTCCACCTGCTGCAAACGGTTGATGGTCGGCCTCGTCGCGTACGGCTTCGCCGCAGTGATCCCCGGCGACATCAAAGACGAGTACAGCCCAATCGTGGAGGCACTGGAAGGCAAGGTTTTCCGGATCGGGCGCGGTCTGCACAGCCTCAACCCCCTCGATCTCGGCCCGCTGCGCGGCGCGATTCGCGCCGCTGTAGGCAGCCAGCGCGAACAGCTGGTCTCTCAGGCCCGCGGCCGGCGTCTGGACCTGCTGGAGTCGCTGATCACCATCGTCGGCGGCCAGGATCTGACTGCCACCGAGCGCCTGCTGCTGGCGATGGCAGTCGACCAGGCCGACGACGCCAGCGCGCGGAATCATCTCCCCGATCCCACGATCCCGGAGCTCGTGCACATTCTCGATGAGGCGGGCGCACCGTTGCAGCGCGTGGTCGCGGCGCGAGACGAGTACGAGTACCGCCGCGAGATCCGGGAGCTGCGCAACACCCTGGTGCTGTTGTGCGAAGGCCCGATCAAGGGCATGTTCGATCGGTCTTCGAGCTTCTCGATCGACGCCGATCTGCCTGCGGTCTCGCTGTCCCTCAAGGCCGTTGAGGACGACGGTGACGACGTGGTGGCCGCCGCAATGATGTGCGCGTGGGCGTGGTCGGCTGGCCTGATCGAGGGTAAGCAGGCCGCCGGGGAGCGCAGGAATGTGTTCCAGCCCCAGGACGAGCTGTGGCGCGCGTTGCGCGCGGCGCCGGGTCTGGTGGAGAAATCCGACCGCATGACCCGTCTGAACCGCGCACGAGGTGTGGTGTCGGCACAGAGCACGCACTCCATCACCGACCTCGAAGCGCTGCCCACCGAAGCCGACCGGGCCAAGGCCAAGGGCATGGTTGCGCGCAACGCGATCAAAGTCATCGGCGGGCTGGACAACGCCGAAATGGAGCGCCTGCACGCGATCAGCCCGTTCACCTCTGGCGAGAAGGAGTTGGTGACCCGCTGGTCCGCTCCGCCGACCTGGGTGCCCGGTCAACGTCACCCAGGTCGCGGCAAGTATCTGATCAAGTCCGGCTCCCGCATGGGCCTGCCGGTCCATGTCGACCTGACACCGGAAGAACTCGATCTCTACAACACCGACGGCGCTTTCGCCGGACTCAACTCCGACGGACGGAGGAGCCATGCAGCATGAACGACCGACTCGGGAGAGGATCGTGATGCGGGACGTCATCTCCGTACAGGACTGGGACCACGATCCGGTCGGCGCTACCTCGGCCATGGTCATCACCGTGACCGACCACGTTGCGGCGTTGCCGCGACGGTGGTGGGGCCAGGCGTTGGTGTGGAACCCGGAGTTGCCGGGCCCGGCAACTACTTTCCGTTGGGATCTGCTGGCCAGGATCACCGATGCCGCCGATGCCGACCGGATCGCTGAAAACCTCTTCTCCGTGGTCCGCGATGAGGCGGCTCTGTACTTCGTCCCGGAAGCCACGCTGCTGACCGCGAACCTGTTGCTGGCGGCCGTGCGCGGCCGCCGCAGCCTCACGGATGTGCTCGACTGGATTCACTCCGGTGATCTCAGTGAGCCGTATCAGCTGCTGCACGCGAACGGGGAATCCGGTCCGACCGCTGATCTGGATACCTTCGGCGAGACGCCGGCCGGGGAACAGGCTGCAATCTGGGCTGTGGTCCGCCAAGCGATGCTGCCGCTGGACCACGGCATGATCCTCGCCGCGCTGAGCGCGCAGACCGGTGCGCTTCCCGGCGTCGGGCCGCTGCCGGTGCTCGAGGCGGCGGCACTCACCGCGCGCCGGGAGGTCTTCGTCGTCGAGGTGCCGGGCACCCGAAGTGCCGGTGCGGCCGCCGCGTTGCGGGCGGAGCTGCTGCTCGCGGCCCAAGAGGCGGGTCTGGTGGTGCGAGTGGTGAGTGTCGGTCCTCTGCGAAGGGGTGCGTGATGGGTGACTCTGCGCTGGCGTGGGTTTGGATCTCGGTGTTGGTCGTCGGTGGGATCTGCTACGGCGTCTACCGCATTCACGAGCAGGGTACGTCGTGGCTGGTTATCGGGCTTGTGGGGGCGCTGTTGTGCCTTTTGCTCGCGGCGCTGGCGTGGGTGGTGTGGAAGGCATGGCCGAACGAGACGCCGGAGAGGTTGCTGCGCGACAGGAAGCAGATCCCGGACATGATCGGGAAGAAGGCTGCTGAGCGAGGTGTGGGCCTGCGCGCCTCGATCGAGTCGGCCAAGGGCGTGTCCATGCGGGAGCTGGCGCCGCTGATCGGCCGTCTGAAGGGCAAGTCGGTGTATGCCTCCTACGAGGACTTCACCATCGTGATGATGGGACCGCGCAGTAACAAGACCTCCGCGGTCGCGGTCCCCCGCATTCTGTCCGCACCCGGGGCGGTGATCGCCACGTCGAACAAGCCGGACCTGTGGATTCTGACCGGTGCCCTGCGGAAGGACGTCGGCCCGGTCTACGTCTTCGACCCCAGCCAGATCGCCTACGCCGCCCAGACGTGGTGGTGGAACATCCTTTCCGGCATCACCACGCTGCGAGACGCCAAGAAGGTCGCCGAGCACTTCATCGAGGAGAACCGCGGCGGCGGGTCCGGACAAAACGAGGACCCGTTCTTCGCCCCGACCGGCAAGAACCTGCTGTCCTGGGCGTTGCTGGCCGCATCCCTGAGCGGCCGCACCATGCGTGACGTGCTGGATTGGATCGACACGTACTCGGACAAACCGATCGACATCCTGCACCAGCACGGAAACCGCCGTGCGGCCAACGCCTTCGCCGCGGTGCTCGACCTGCCCGCCGAGACCCGGGGCGGTGTGTTCGGTGAGGCCCAGACCGCGCTGGCCAGCATCCAGGACGAAGAAACGTTGCGCTGGATCACTCCGCCGAACACGTGGGAGCAGCCGACCACGGAAAAGATCACCGAACTCGATTTGTGGAGCCTGTTCGCCTACGAAGACGGCAAGGCCCCGACGCTGTACCTGATGACCCAGGAGGGTTCCGGCTCCGCCGGCGCGGTGATCGCGGCGATGGTCGCCAAAATATTCGAACTCGGCGACCTCGCCGCCTCGGCTCATGGCGGCCGGGTCGATCCACCCTTGACTCTCGTTCTCGACGAGTGCGCCAACATCTGCAAGATCAAACGGTTGCCGAAGCTGGCGTCACACCTGGGGTCGAAGTCGATGTGCGTCACCGCCATTTTCCAGTCCGAAGCCCAGGTGATCTCGACCTGGGGTGCGGACGACGCGGCCGCCCTGTGGGGCGCATCCACCGTGCGCATCCTCGGTGCCGGATTGCAGGACGAACCGTTCTTGCGCAAGATCTCCGGCCTGGTCGGACAGTACAAACCTCGTGAGCGGCGCCGCTCCCATGGTCCCGGGGGTGTTACCACCTCCAACGATCGTGGATCGCTGGAGCCGATCATGCCCGTGGAAGAGATCGCCGCGATGAAGAAGCGCAACGCGCTGCTGATCCGGCAGGAATCGCGCCCCGTGCTGATCGACCTCATCCCCTGGTACACCGAACCGGACAAGGGCGATGTCGAACGAGTCCGCGACGAGGCCACCAAGGAGGTGCAGAACGCCGCGATCGAGCATCTGGGCCCGGCCAACCCGGTCGCCAAGGCGCTGCGGCGGCGGCTCGACGAGCAGGCGAAAGCGAGTGCGGCGTGAGCACCGAATCGCCGGATGAGCGGGTCGAAGAACTGCGCAACCAGGTCGCCTCCCTGAGTGAAGCTCTCGTCGAGATGCGCAACCAGCACCGGCTGTTGTCCACGAAGGTGGAGCGGGTCGACGCCACCGCCGCCCGATCCTCCCAAGGGCTTGACGAGTTCGAGACTGCGCTCGGCGTTCTGGCCGACCGGCTCGCTTCCGCCTCTCCTGGTGAGGCTTCCGGTACGGCCGCCCCGAGCGACGCTGGCGACGGCGCCGGCGGCACCGCGCCTGCCGCGATCCCCGCCGGGGCCGATCCGGACCAGATCGATATGGACGTGCTGCTGGAATGGGTGATCGCCAATATCGGTGAGTGGGCGCAGCGTAAGCTGCCTCGCTCCACCACCAGTTCCGCCAACGGCGCGATCTGCTGGTGCTCGGAGTGGTACGAGCACCCCGAGGCGGTGACGGTGCTGTGGTCGCTGCGCCGCTCCTGGCTGGAGGCGGTGGTACAGCCAGGCGCCGCCATGGCCGTGTACTTCCGCGACTTCTTCTACCCTCTGCTGCGCAACCTGACCGACCCGGCGGGGCCGTTCTACGCCTGCACGCCCGACAAGCACGACCCGGAGGCGAAGTTCGTCCCGGTTGTTCCGGCCAGCTTCAGACCATAACCCTTGCCGCCCAAGCCACGCCGTCACCTTCGAGCACGGTGGGAGGCACCACTCCCCTCGGCCTTCCACCGCGCCGGCGACGGCCTCCTCACGGAGGGAAGGCGCGCGGTGTCCGGACCCCTCCCCAGACCGGACGCCACCCGCGCCTTCCCTCCGTCTCGTTCTACGCCCGCCGCTTTCCCCCGCCTTCAGCGAGGCGATTCGTACGAAGGCTCCTCCGTGCGAGGACGTCCGCGCGTGCGCGGCTCGGGCCAGTGCTCGCCGAGTATCGCGAGGGCGGCGTCCGGGTCGGCGCGCAGCCATCGCACGCAGGCCCGGAGGTATTCCGTCAATCCCCGCCCGCGAGCGCGGAGGAGCTTCTTCGCGTCGTCGTACTCGTCGTTCTCAGGACGCCAGGTTCGCTGTGGGGCCTTGTGCGGGTCGCTGGGCGTCATCGCCCCATCCTCACTTAGTGGGTACCCATTTGTCCAACCTCTGTGCTAGTGTCGTCCGCATTAAATGGGTACCCATTAAAGCGGGGAGAGGTCATGAGCGGGAAACAGCAGGTGGAGCACGACTCGTCCGACACGGCGCGCAAGCTGCGGGCGGTGACCGATGAGTTGTCGGACTTGTTCTACGAGCGTTCCGAAGTTGTGCGCGCGGTGGTCGCAGCGATCCTTGCGGGCAAGCACTCGCTGATCCTGGGCCCGCCCGGCACCGCGAAATCCGAATTGGCGCGGGAGTTGACCGGCCGGATCGTCGATGCCCAGCTGTGGGAGATTCTGCTGAGCAAATTCACCGACCCGAAGAAAATGTTCGGACCGGTCGACGTTGCCGCCCTGACCCAGGGCCGGTACACCCAGCTGTTCGAGGGACGGGCTACGACCTGCCATATCGCGTTCATGGACGAGATCTTCAAGTGCTCGGTGGGTGCCCTCAACGAGACACTGGCCTTTCTCAATGAACGGCTCTACCACCCCGAATCCGGCGGAGCCCCGATCAGCTGCCCGCTGATCTCGGCCATCACCGCCTCCAACGAGCTGCCCAGCGGGGAGGAAAGCGCCGCGATCTACGATCGCCTGCTCGTCCGGCTCGAGGTCGGCTATCTGACCGATCCGTCGAACTTCGCCGCCCTCATTCGTTCCGCCGTCCAGAGCCCCGCGGCCGCCGCCGCGCCGACCACGGTCACACTTGCGGCGTTGCAGCAGGCGGTCACGATCGACGTCCCGGCCGTGGCGGTGCCCGACGGAGTGGTCGATACCGTCTGCCAGCTGCGAACCTCGCTGAGGCGACAGTCGCTCGTGGCGTCGGACCGACGCTGGAAGCAGGCCATTCGCCTTCTCCAGGCATCGGCGTTCCTCGACGACCGCGCCGAGGTCGACGACAATGACCTGCCGATGCTCACCCACGTGCTGTGGGACTCGGTCGCCGAGCGGCCCACCGTGGAACGTGAGGTACTCGCGCTGGTCAACCCCGACGCGCGGGAGGCGATGGACCTGTCCGACGCCATTGCCGAGATGGCCGCCCAGCTCGACGCCAAGGCGGGTCAATCGCGAGAGGCGTTGTCGCAGTGGGCGATCAAAGAGGCCAACCACAAACTCGGCAAGGCGGGCAAGAGGCTCGAGGAGCTGCGTCACAACGCACGTTCCGCAGGCCGGTCCACGGCCACGGTGGACGCGGCGCTGGCCAGGCACAAGGCAGTCTACGCCCGGGTGATGACCGAAGCGCTCGGCGTGGACGTCAGCACCCTGACCGGCAGCAACTGACCGAAGGGGGGATGGTTTCTATGTCCGGCAAGGCACTGCGCAAGTTCGCCGATCTGGCCCGCAAGGCAGGCCGGTGGGTCGGCCTGGGCACGTCCGCACCCGCACGGCCCGTCACGGTCGTAGAGGGCGACCGGTTCGACGCGATGACCTGGACCGAGGTGCGGGATCAAGCCACCGCGCTGGCCGAGGTCGAAGAGGAGCTGTCCCAGCGATTCGACTACGTGCCCGATCTGCTACGCGATGTGTTCCTCACCGTCTACAAGGCTGATCCCGTCCTGCGCGACCCGGCCGAGGTCGAGCCCACTCGACTACCGAACCACGCCATCGTCTCCGCCCTGGTCGGCACTCCGGAGTACGCCGATCTTCACCGCGAGACCGTCGGTGACGAGTACGCCGCCGCCATGGCGGTGATCGCCCAGCGCTCGACTCTGGCCCAGATGCTCGAGCAGTCCCAAGACGCTCAACATGCCGCCGAACAGGCCGCCGCAGCTGAGCAGGAGGCTGCCGAGCGCGCCACAGCAGTCGAAGCCGCGCTCGATGCCGCCGCCGATCAGGAAGACGGCGACGGCGCGGTCCCCGACCAAGCGGCCGCCGCGGCCGACAACGCGGTAGCCGCAGCGCAAGCCGCCGACGATGCGGCCCAGCAGGCCCGCGCACAAGCGGAAGCAGCGGCAGGCGCGCTCGGCACCACACTGCGGGCGGACGCTCGCCAGGCGATGGCCTCCGCCGCCGAACAGGCACGCGAGGAGGCAGCGCTGATGGCGGCCTGGGGTCTCGGACCCGGTCAGCTGCAACGGATGTCGTTCGACGAGCGCGCCCGGCTGGCCGAGCGCCTGCGCGGTGGCAGGCTGGGCAAGTTCACCGACCTCGTCGGCCGGTTCCGGCGCCTGGCCACCGCCGAACGCACCCGCAAGCTCGAACACGTCGCCGGAGAACTCGTCGGTATCACTCTGGGCGACGACTTGACGCGGCTGATCCCGTCCGAGACAGCCAATCTCGCGCACCCCGCGTTGCGGGCGGTGTTCGCCGCCCGCTTCGCCGAGAAGCAGCTGATGCTCTACGAAACCATGGGCGAAGACCACAGCGGCCGCGGTGCGATCATCGCCTGCCTGGATTGCTCGTACTCGATGTGCGCGCCGCACATCGGGCCGGATGGGCGGATCGCCAGCGCGGAGGCATGGGCGAAAGCCTGCGGGCTCGCGCTGCTCGACCAGGCCCGCGCCGAGGGCCGCGATTTCGTCGGCATCCTGTTCTCCTCGGCTGAACAGGTCAGCGTGCACAGATTCCCAGCCGGAGAGGCCCCGCTCGACCAGGTACTCGATTTCGCCGAGACCTTCTTCTCCGGCGGAACCGATTTCCAAACACCCCTCGGTGCCGCCGTCGACATCCTCGCCGAGCACCACGGCGACGAGGCGGTGCAGGGCGGGGACATCGTGCTCATCACCGATGGGGAGGCCGAGGTGACAGAAGAGTGGATGCGGACCTGGAAGTCGGCCAAGAGCGAGCTGGACTTCCGACTGTTCGGGGTGGCCATCACCGACCCACGCCGCCCGGCCGGCCGTAGCGCCGTGCTGGAAGCGTTGTGTGACAACCTGCGCACCCTCGACGACCTGGCCGACCCGCACCCGGCAGCGGACCTGTTCCGGGTCATCTGACCGGAGCACGCTCCCCCACCGCGCCGACTTCATGGGGCCGGTGGGGATGAAAACGAACGTTTTGAATAGATTGTGGCTGATGAGGAGGCTTCCCAATGTCCGTCTTCGACCAGTACACCGACAAGGCAGAAACGAGCCCTGTGCTGGGCTGGCTGGTGCTGTACTCGATCTTCCGGGGGGAGGTCACTCCGGAAGAACTCGAAGAGTGGTTCGACGAATTCAACTTGGACACAGTGCATCTGCCCCCTCCCCTGCGCGCCGACGACGCCTTCGAGCGGGTCACCGGGCCGCAGGGAGTGAAGGCGGTCTACTCCCTCGACGATCCCACCGCGGACCGGAAAACCCGTCCGAGGCGCAAGTCAGGCGACGATGCCGGCGATCGGGTGGCCACGCTGATGGTTCGCCATGTCCGCCGCGACAGCGGTCAGTTGGTTCGCCACCTCGTGCGGGAGGTCCGCGACGAGGAACGCACCGAGCTGTCCTATGACACCCGCCTGGGCGTCATCGCGTTCATCCGCTCCGATGATCCCGACGCCGCCGGCGCGGGGAAGCTCCGTGTGGAGCCGGACGACGCCGCCATCGCGGACCTCCCGCAGGGTGAGCAGGATCGCGTTGAGCAACTGCTCGCGGAAGTCACCGACCTGCACACCTGGCACTCGACCTACATGGGCCCCGACCGCCTTCGGGCCATCGTCCGCCGCTACGTAGAAGCCCTTGGGGGACTGAAGGTTCGACCTACCGGCGGGGTCTACTTCGTCACCGCCGAGCACGAAGCGACCCTGGCGGGGCTGCGCGAGGTAGTCGCGCGGTTCGGGTCCGGCAGCCACTTCGTCCGTGTCCCCCTGCCCGATGAAGACGAGATGCGCGAGATGATCGTCAATGCCTTCACCAACCAGGCCCGGGAAGACCTCGAGAAACTGGCCGAAGACATCGCCGCGGCGAAGGCGAATGGAGCCGGCGACGCCGCCGTCACCAACTTGCACAACCGCTTCCAGCAGCTGAGCCGCCGAGCGGAGGAGTACTCCGAACGGCTCTCCGATTCCCTGGACGATACTCACGCCTCACTGCGGTTGGTGAACATGCAGCTCGCCGAGTTGATGCTGCGAGCGGCCGGATAGGCCCTCGACCGGCCGGTGAACTAGTGTCGCTCATATGTTCGATGAGGCCCGATACCAGCCGTGCCGGTGGGTGGACCCCCCTATCGACGTGACCGTGCGGGTGGCCGGTGTTTGGCCGCCCGCACGACTCCGCTGGGGAGGCGCCACCCCCCTATGGCAGAAGGCGTGCGGTCTCCGGGTGGAGGACGTCGTCCCTGGGCGGCTGGAGGAGCTCGTCGTCACCTCGGTGGGCGATCTCCTGGGAAGGGTTCGGTTCGCTCCGCTGCTCGGCGACCAGCGCACAGCCGAGAACATGCTCCTTCCCCCGTCCACATGGCAGCCGATCGCCGACGATGATGTTCAGCGCCTGCACGCCCTGGTCGTGGAGTTCGGCTTCGAGCCGGGCCATCTGCTGTAGCACTGTTCGGAGATGCGAACGTCCGCCGACCTGGTTCAGTCGACGGACGTTGGATTCTGGTAAGGGGTGTAGCGAGCCGGAGAGAGTCGTCGCCGACGGACGGGCCTAGGCGGCGACCTGCTGGGGCTCGAACTCTCCTGCGACGAGGCCGGCCTTGAACGCTCTCCATTCCGCGGCGGTAAAGGTCAACCTTGTACCGTCCGCTCCCTGGAGCACCATTCCGCCGTCAACCGCCTCTTCGAGGACAGGCTGACCGGGAACCGTAGGCGACGTTGCAGCGCCCAGGGCAGCGGCCCGAAGCCCCTCCCATGCCGAGGCCGGCA
Source organism: Nocardia neocaledoniensis (assembly GCF_029868625.1). Taxonomy (GTDB): domain Bacteria; phylum Actinomycetota; class Actinomycetes; order Mycobacteriales; family Mycobacteriaceae; genus Nocardia; species Nocardia neocaledoniensis_A. The sequence goes on from NZ_JARWOJ010000234.1 coordinate 41,860, forward strand.
TCTCGACGACCGGCTCCTCTTCCGGAAGATTGCGCGGGTCGCGCCCGTATTTGCTATCTCGAATGAAGATCAGCTCCTCGCCCGACTTCCGGCGGACGAGGACACAGTTACCACCGCCGTCGCTGGCGGACGCCTTGACGTACCCGTCAAGCGGCCGATGCCCGGTCATGATCGTGTTCCTCACTTGCTTCACTGCTCCTTTGCGAGAATTTCGGCACTCCGGGCGATGAGTACACGGCTTTCGTCCGGGGGTAGGGCTATCTCGTGCAGCCGCTTCCAGAGCCGCTCATGGTTGGCGACCTCGGCGTGATCGCGCAACAGCACATCGTCGGTTAACGACTCGACGAACACCAGGGGCGGGTCGCCCGCAGCGAACTCGTAGATCGACACCGGCGACCTCGGCGCTCGCAGGCCGAGTAGTTCGCCACCGACGGGCAGGATGCGGAAGTCGATCTGCTCGTTCGCGTCGATGAGCTTCAGCAAGTGCTCCAGCTGTTCGAGCATTGCCGGAGCGGGCACGACGCGCCGCCGAACGACGGTCTCTTCGACGATTACCTCGATCCGGGGACCACCCTCAGTGAGCGCTTCCTGCTGACGGCGTTCGCGGGCGCGGATCTCGACAGGATTGTCCGAAGAATGATCGTTGGTGACCGTCGCATCATGGCGCGCACGAACGTATGCAGGCGATTGGAGAAGGCCGGGAACCAGCGCGAAGTCGTACCACCGGATTCGGCTGGCGCCTGCCTCAAGATCCGCCGGTAAAGCCTGGCGGTCGGACAACCCGCGGAAGGCGCGGCCCTCCCACCACCCGGACTGCGCGGCGTCTCGGGCGAGCGCGTAGAACTCCTGCCAGAGGGGCGAATGCTGCTCGACGCCAAGATGCTCGGCAACCTTCATACTGACGTCGGCCGCGACTCGACGTTGTCCGGTTTCGATGCGGGTCAGCAGCGTCCGGTCGATGTCAGCTTCCTTGGCCACCTGCTGGATCGAGCGTTCTTGCTCTTGGCGCAGGTTGCGGAGGCGGTCGCCGAGATGCAACCGCCGACTGTAGGGCGACATTCGGTAGCCATTGGCCGAGATCGGGCCCTGAGTCACCGGTCACACCTCCTCTAGCGCACAGTGACTTTTTGTCACATCCAACATTCTGTCACAAGTTCCGGCCCCCGACGGCGTCGGAGTACTGGGCGGCAACGATCCGCCACCTCTATGTTTGCCGTTTGCATTGCACGTTGCTTGTCACTGTGACATTCTGACACATGGCAGAGCAAAGTGACCGTGGGGATTGGTCACTCCGAGACGAGGCCAGTGCAGGTGGGACTGATGACGACATATCAGTGCGACTTCGGACAACACGGTGGCGTGACTCTGCCGCCGGACTCGGTCTCCCCTCCCAACTCGCTGTTCAGCACGGTCGACCCGCGAAGGAGGGCCTGATCATGGCTGTTCAGCTGGTTGCTGGCCGGAGGATGTCGAGCGACGTCACCACCATTTCCGCGATCTCGGTCGGGAACGACCAGTGGGTGGTCGAGCAGCTGCGAGGGCGCACGCTCACGCTGGGGCAGGCGTTGGCCGCCATCAGGCTGGCCGAAGTGCTCCCCCAGCCCCGCCCAGCGAGCGACGACGACCCGCTGTGGGCGAACGTAGCCGACTGGCTTGACGAGCTCGGGTTGAGTCACGCCCCACTCACGGTGGCCGGTGTCCTCGGAGTCCCGTGCCACCTCGCCCCGCTGCCCGAACGACGTGGTCAGCAGCTAACCCACCGACGGAGGTTTCCGCGATGGCTAGTGCGGTAGTTCGTTCCGATTTCGTGGCCCGCGCGGTTGATGCGCGGTTGAACGGCAAGGGCTCGCCGCGCCCGGGAGAACCCGATGTGCATCTTCGGTTCGTTTGGGCTGACCGGGTTTTCGACTACCGCGGGTGCCGTTCAGCGGTCAAGAACTTCTTGCGGAAGTGGTCGCAGGGCCACAACCCCGCGATCACCGCCGTCGAGCTGTTCGACGGCTTCCTTCCCGATCATCGGATGCCCTGTGAGGAGCTATGGCTACTACCCTGACCGAGACCGCGGCGGCGCGTTGCGCGAGGTACATCACGGAAAACCGTTTCGTCGGCGCCGAGGTGGACGAGCACCAGCAGATCATCCTGCGCGCCGGGCCCGTGGACACAATCCAGACGCCCCGCCCGCTCGGTGAGCGAGTTCGGGCCGAGCTGCTTCGTCGGGGCCTGGCAACCCCGACGATCGAGAATCGTGCAACCGGGTTCCTGACCTTCGTCACCCAGCCCGCGCGGATGGGAGATCCACGCCCGGTCCGCATCCTGTCCCAGCTGTTCAAGTTCCAAGCGATCCGGACTGTTCAGGGTTCGCTGGTCACGCTCCCCGGCCCGGACGACGAGCGGCGGCACTGGGTGGAGGAACCCGTCGGCGAAGAACGTCCCGACTTCGACACCGTGGTCAGCATCGTCCTGGACGCCGCGAAGAACCTGTCGCAGGCGGGTTGATCATGGCTGCCGCTGCTTCCAACGACCCGGTGGCGCTGAGGGACTGTCCCCTCATCGTTTCCACCGACATCGGCGGCGATCCGGACGACGCGATCGCACTGGCCTTGGCCGCAATGACCGAACCGCGTCTGGCACTGGTTGTCACCGCTGATGAGTTCCCCGACGGCCGGCGGTCGATACTCGCCCGCCACCTGCTCGACTTGCTCGGCCGCGAGGACGTCGTGGTAGCAGCCGGGGCGACGGCGGGCGAGAGTAAGTACTGGGCCGCCGATGGGCTTGTCCCCGCTGGGGCGCACCCCTGGCCGCTGGACCTGTATGCCACGGTGGCCACACTCACCGACCCGGATTCGTCGGCGCCATTGCGCTGGTTGGGAATCGGGCCGCTCACCGATCTCGCACGCCTTCTGGAGATCGATTCCGGTCGGCGGAACCCGCTCGGGCTGGCCCGGCGCCTGCGGATCTGGCAGATGGGCGGCGCTCTCGAATACCGCCAGCCTGACCGCGCCGAGCACAACTTTCGGCTCGATCCGAAGGCGGTCCACACGGTCGTAGACCGAGCAGAGAATCTGACCTTGGTGCTGTCCGATCACACCTTCACTCCGGTGATCGCAGTGGACCCGGACAGCCCGATCTATCGCCTGCTCGCGACATCGTCGATTCCGTGGGCCCAGGTGATCGCCCGCCACCTCGACCAGTGGTTCGCGCGGTTCCACCCAGCGAGCATGCTGCACGATCCGCTGACCGTCGCCGCACTGCAAGGCGCTTTCGTGTCCTTCGACCATCGCGAGTTCCGGATCGAGCCGGATGCGCGGATGCACCTGGGGCCCGGCCGCATCGCGCGGGTCTCCTCGGGCGTCGACTATCTGGGCTTCCTGGAATGGGTTCTCGCGACCTTGCGAGCGGGAGCGCCGGCCAGTCCCGGCCAGAGCCACGCGGCCACCGATCCCGCTCCGCACGCCGCCGCTGCCGGGTCCGAGTCACTCGACCAAACGGCCCTTTTCGCCACGCACCGAACCACACCGGGTTCCACATCTCAGTTCGGCCAGCACGACGGGCTGCCGAAGTTCAGACAGGGGTAAGACGATGGGCCGAAAACCGTCGTTGATGTACGGCTATCTACGTCAAGAGTTGGTCGGCGAGCGCGTCCAGGAGATAGAGGATGCGATGCGCGAGTTCGCAGCTCGGGAAGGCTTCGACCTGGCCGTGGTGCACCGGGAATACGGCGCCGCCACCGGCGCATTGTGGATGCTCCTGCGGGATGTCTCGCAAGCGTGGTCGCGGCACATCATCACGCCGACGCCGACCCACCTCAAAGGTGGGGAGAATGACGACCGGCTGACGTTGCTAGGCCAATTGCAGCGGCTCCGCCCGCTGCGAGTGTGGTACCTCGATCCGGACGACGATGCCGCCCTGGTGCGCACCGTCCGCCGCAACCGCGACATCCCGTCGCCACGTGCATCCGCCCCCACCCCGCCGCGGACTCCGATCGGGCAATTCGAGCTTCGACTGAACCTGGCCACTCGCGGGCTGGCCCAGCTCCAGACGCACGAGCTACTCACCCGTGCCGGACTGCGGCACCTCTCCGAGCCTGTCGAGCAGATCGTCCTCGCGGTGCTGGGCGAAGCCATGGCGGCGGCCGAGCCGGGCATCTACGCGCGGGTCGCGGCCGGCTTCCCGGATCTCGCGCCGAGCAACCAGGTGACCGTGTGGCTGCTCCGGCGCGAATCCACGCTGGAGGTCCAAGTGCACGAGACCGCATCCCGGGCCGATGAGCCGCTGAGCGATTCGATCACCGTGTTCGCCGAGCACGGGCGGGTACAGCCCGAGGCCGGCGGAACGCTCACGTGGGCGAGGATTCCCTTGGCTGTGACGCCGTCGGTCTCGCGCAGCTCGCTACGGAGCGCGGTCTCATGAGAGCGATTGCGATTGTCCGGCAGGATGTTTCGGCGCGCGACGGGCAGGGCGGTGTCGAGAGCGTCCGGACGCTGGCTCGGCGGATGCGGCTGGACTTGCCCGCCCGGGATACCTACGTCACCACCGATCTGACTGTCCTGCTGGCTCATTTGCACTCCGCGCGGGCGGACGTGGTCGTGGTGCCCTCGGAGCGACACCTACGAGGGTGGATGGAAACGGTGCGGCGCATCGCGGCGGTCTGGACGGTGGACCCGCCGATGTGCTGGCCGCAGGGCGGTGGGCGCCCGCATTCCCTCACCCGTCCTGATCGGCACCTCCAGGCCGGACGATGACGAGCGACGGACCGATGCACGCTGCTCGCATTCCAAGCTCGACGACCCTGATCCACACCATTCGTGGCCTGCTCCTGGTGGCGCGGCCGCACCCGATGCTGGATGCCGCCGGGGAACTCGGCGCGCTGCACGCGGCCCGGCTCTCGGGTAGCGGCGAGCGAGCCGACCAGATCGATATGCACCGGCTTCGTCTGATCCGCGCGATCGACCGGTATATCGCGCTCGTCACCCCAGTTGCCGCACCCGGCGCGCGGCGCCATACCGAGACCGTCGGTGCGGTCGTGGATCGGATCGCGAACTGGTGCGCCCTCGCCTACACCCCCGATATCGACGCCACAGGGAGCGAGGTGCACTTCGCCGAGGTCCACGCCACGCAACTCGCGGGCGGCCTCGACGACCTGGTCGCGGATCTGCTGACCGGCAGATGCACGGTGCCCACGGTCTACACGATTCCCATCCACCAGGACGCCTTCGGCATCCGGCTGGCCACTCGATGCCAGTGGGCGGGGTGAGCCTCAAATCCGTTTAGCAGCACTACTACTGGGAGGGAATGCTATGGGCGATGACCCGATTACTTCGCCGCCGCTCGGCGCGCCGCTCAACGGTATGGCGGGGGCGTGCTGGTCAGGTGAGTGCGGGGTCGGGGGTGTTGCCTTCGCCCCACAGCTGGGTGTCGGGGACTCCGGCCACTCCGGTGGCGTAGGCGACTGCTTCGGCGCGGCCGGCGGGGTCGCCGATCGCGTACCGGAACACCTTGCCGGGGAAGACGACGTAGACGGTGGTGTCGTTGTGCATGTCGACGTACCAGCCCGGGGCGTCGAGTTGGTCGGCGAATCGCTCGGCGAGCGTGTCAGCGTTCGCGTCCTCGGCGTCGAAATACATGATCGTCCACACCGGCGGCTGGTAGTCGGTCGCATCGGTGACCGCGACTCGGTAGATGCCGGTGAGGGTGAGCGGGATTGCTTCGATCTTCGCGCCCGCGACGAGGCTTTCGGCGATGAGCACACCTTTGATCATGCCGCCGAGCCTAAGCCGGTTCGGTGTGGTTCGGAAGCACTCTCGATGTCAGGGTTTCGCGCGCCGCGCACGGAAACCCTGACATCGAATTCTGTTGTACTGTCGGCAATTTCGCTTGAGATGGGCTCATGATGACAGGTATGAAAGCAATGTCGGAACGTCAAGGTTTCCCCGAGCGGCTGCCGCAGTTCCGGGTGACGGTGAATTCGCGGTGCGGGCGGGCGTGCTTCTTCTGCCGCCCCTCGGGGGAGGCGGTGGCCACCACCGCGGGGGAGGAACTGACCGTGGCCGACGTGCTGGCCGTCGTCGCGCCCTTGGTCGAGCGTGGCCTGACCTCGATCAAGCTGACCGGTGGTGATCCGGCACTGTGGGCACCGCTCGAGGAAGCGGTGGCGGCGCTGCGGGATGCGGGGATGTCGGAGATCGAGGTGATCTCCCGGCACCCCCGAATCGGTGAGCGGGCCGGTGCGCTCGCCGCGGCCGGGGTCACCCAGTTCAACATGAGCATCGACACCTTGGATGCGGGCCTGCACCGCCAGATCTGCGGCATCGACGACCTGGCCGAGGTGCAGTCGGCGATGCGCGCCTGCGTGGCCACCGGTGTGCCGGTGAAGATCAACACGGTGGTGATGGCCGGGGTGAACGCGGGCGAAGTGCCCGATCTGGCCGCGTGGTGCGAGAACGAGGGCGTGGCGACGCTGAAGCTGCTCGATGTCATCCGCGACTTGGATGCCGGCGGCGAGTCCTTCGCCCGGCGGCTGGCCATCACCCGCGGTGGCGCCACGGTCGAGTCGCTGTATGTGCCGCTGGAGGAGGTCGCGGGAGGGCTGCGGGCCCGCGCGGTGGTGGTGGAGAGCCGGTCTCAGGGCGGGCTCGGCCACCCGATGACGGTGATGACCCTGGCGTCGGGATTCGAGGTCGTACTGAAGGACAGCCGCGCCGGGGCCTGGTACGGCGATGTGTGCTCGGGGTGCCGGTTCTTCCCGTGCCACGATGCGTTGATGGCGCTGCGGCTGACCGCCGATCGCCGGTTGCAGTTCTGCCTGCTGCGGGATGAGATTTCGGTGCCGCTCGCGCCGATCCTGCATGATGCGGCGCGACTGGAGCGGGCGCTGGACGATGCGCTGGCGACCTACGCCGGGGCGAGCTTCCACCCCGGTGGCGGCCAGTCCAGCGGGGTTCGGATGCTGCCCGTGGTGGGGGTGTCATCGTGACCGCGTTGCTGGTGGATCGCCCGCTGGTGATCCTGGTGTATCCGCAGGTGGAGCACGAGAAGGACTACCTGTACCACTGGATGCCGTTCTCGCTGCTCACCATCGCCAAACCGCTGATGGACAACGGCGTCGAGGTGGTGATCTTCGACGGCAACCAGCGTCCGCAGACCGAATGGCCGGGCTTCCTCGACGAGCACGCCGACCGGGCGATGTGTATCGGGATCAGCATCATGACCGGCGGCGCGCAGATCCGGCACGCCCTGGAGATGGCCGAGGTGGCGCAGAACCGTCCGGGCTGCCCGCCGCTGGTGTTCGGCGGCCCGCACGTCAATGTGCTCGCCGAACAGACCGCCGAGCACGAGCTGGTCGACGTCACGCTGGCGGGCCCGGGGCAGGCATCGATGCCCGCGTTCGTCGAGGCCCTGCGCAACCGAGCCGGCTGGGACTCGGTGCCCGGCCTGCTCGCCGTGCACGGCCGCAACCGGATCGAGGGACCGATCAACCCGCCGCGGGCGGGGAACCTGGGTGCTTACCCGTGGGACCTGCTGGCCGTCGACGACTACATCCGCGACGACCCGACCGTGGCGCCGCGCACCTTGAACTACGTGTCCTCCCAGGGCTGCGTATACAAGTGCGCGTTCTGCTACGAGTTGACCTATCAGCGCAAATACAGTGCGATGCAGGCGGATTCGCTGCTAGACGACCTGGCCGACCTCGCCGATCGCTACGGCATCAACGGGGTGAAATTCTACGACGCGGACTGGTTCGTCAACGTGCGCCGGGCGGTGGAGTTCTGCCAGCTCAAGGCCGAGCGCGGCATCGACCTGGCGTGGGCGGCCTCGATCAACCCCAACGACGTGCTGCGCGCCCGCAAGCAGCGGCTCGACCTGCTCGGTTCGATCGCCGATTCCGGCTGCCGCCGGCTGCTGATGGGGATCGAGTCCGGCGACGACCGGGTGCTGGCCGAGGTGGTGCGCAAGGAGGTCACCCGCGCCCAGGTTCTCGATGTCGCCCGCGATATCGCCGACCACGGGATTCTCGGCGCGTACACGTTCATCGTCGGATTCCCGGACGAGACCGAGGCCGAGATCGAGGCGACCTACAGCCTGATCGAGGAGATCAGCACATTGGAGCCGCGTCCGGAGACCCGCGTGCACCTGTTCGGGCCCTTCCCGGGCGTTCCGCTGTTCGACCTGGCACTCGAACGGGGCTTCCAGGCGCCGACGACGCTGGCGCAGTGGGCGGACTTCGACTACTACGACTCGCAGACGCCGTGGACCAGCAGCGAGATGGTGGCCCGCGCTCGCGCGCACACTCGCCTGGTCAAGGCACCCGGCGCGGGGGTGAGCTGAGCATGCGCGGGATCGTGTTGCGGGAGAGCTTGCCGGATCGGAGCCTGCCGCTGCCGATGCCGGTGGTCCTCACCGGCTCATATCCGCACCTGCTGGACCGGCGCATCCCGGTCGAGGTGCTCGAGGTGCAGGTTGCTCCGGGACGCGCCGCCGAGGTCGCGGTTCGGCTGGCCGCGGTGCTCGCACCAGACGGGTGGTATGCGCACCTGCTCGACGACGAGCTGATGATCGTGATCTTCCCCGGCGTCGTGGTCCAGGTCCGGCGCGGAGACGAGGCGGCCGCCGAGCGGGCCCGCGCCATCGGCGCGTTCTTCGGCATCCCGGACCGGCAGATGCGCTTCCAGGACATGTTCGTCACCGACCACCCCGATTCCGACCCGGTGGAAGGAGGCGACCGTGGCCGGCGCGCTGGAGTTTGAGACGGGCAGCGAGGGCGGGTACGCACCGCGCGACGATGCGGCGGGCGCGGCGCTGGTGATCGGTGGCAGCGGCGCGGTGGGCGCCGCAGTGGTGCAGCTTCTGCTCGACCGCGGGCACCGCGTCGTGGCGACCTCAACCACCGGCACCGGCCCAGCCGCGCCGGACCTGACCTGGACCCGGTTCGATGCCCGATCCGGCGATGATCTCGGCGGGCTCGCGGCCGCCGTCGGGCAGCACCTGGACGTGATGGTGTTCGCCGCCGGCGCGGCCTCGAGCAAGGCCCGCCTGGACGCGACCTCCCCCGCCGAATTGACCGACCTGTTCACGATCAATGCCGGTGCACTGCAACAGATTTGGCGGGCGGTGCACCCGTCCGCGCGGGCGGGGCGGGCGCGGGTTCTGGTGCTCAGCTCGCAGGCGGCGGCGACCTGCACGCCCGGCAACGGCGCCTACAGCGCGTCGAAGGCGGCGTTGGAGGCGTTGGCGTTGACGCTGGCCAAGGAAGAGGCGGTCCACGGGGTACGCGTGAATGTGGTTGCGCCCTCGCTGATCTGCTCGCCCATGGCCGAGCAGATCCTGGCCCGCAAAGGCATCACCGACCCGGCCGACTACTACGCGCGGTTGCCGTGGGGCCGCGCGCTGAGCATCGACGAGGTCGCGCAGACGACGGTCGCGGTGGTGTGCGACCCGCCGTGGCAGTACGTGAGCGGCCAGATCATCCGATTGGACGCCGATATTCCGGGGGAATCTCAATGACCGACTACCTGCACTGGCTCACCAGCCTCGAGTCCGGGGGCGGCGACCCCGGCGCCGGGCTGTGCCTGCGACTGCTGCCTGCGCCGGTGGCGCTGCCCGCACTGGGCGAGCTGCTGGAACGGCTCACCGCCCGCCTGGCCCCCGACCGCGACGAGATCACCGCCACCGTGCTGGTCACCGCCGCCCTGCCGCAAGCCGCCGCGATCTTCACCGGCGACGCGGGCGCGGTCACCGGCCTGGTCGACGCCGTCGAACAGGTCGCGGCCGCCGAACCCGCCCTGATCGTGCAGACCGTGCCCTTCACCGGCGACATCCGGATCGACACGGTGATCGAGGACGCCAACCGCGCCCTGGCACAGTGGGCTGCCCGCCACGGGGTGACGGTGGCCGCGCTGCACCGGGTCGCGTCCCTGGATGTACTGTCCGCCGGCGCGGACTACCCCGCGACATCGGCGGCGCTCCGGGCCATGGGGCGACACACCCGCGCGGCCGCACTGTGGGCGGGGCTGGTGGATACGGCGTGGTTGCATTGGCAGCTGATTGCCGCCCAGACCCAGCCGGGGCCGAAAGCGGTGATCAGCGACCTCGACGGAGTCCTGTGGCCCGGAACCGTCGCCGAGGACGGCACGACCGGTCTCGACGGCACCGACATGCTGGCTGCGGCACCGCACCGGGTGTGGCGGTCGGTGCTGGCCGATCGCCGCTCCCACGGCACGCTGGTGGCGGGCCTGTCGCGCAACGACCGCGACGCCGCCGCGGCCGCCGTCGAGGCCCACGCCGCCGGAATCGGGCTGGCCGGGCTGTGGGCGCAGCCGGATATCGACAAGGCCGACCGCATCACCGACATCCTCGGCTTCTTCGACGGCATCGCCCCCGACAGTGTGGTGTTCGTCGACGACGACCCGGCGCAGCAGGAACGGGCCCGCACGATGTGGCCGGACCTGCGGGTGCCGTCGGTGGCCGGGCCGCCGCTGCTCGTCGCGGACCTGCTGGCCCAGCTTCCGCCTCCCGGTGCGGCGCCGGTCACCGCCTCCGACACCGCCCGCACCGCGTTCTATCGGGCCAAGGCCACCGGCGAGCTGATCCCGGAAGTGGTGTGCCTGACCGATCCCACCGACCCGGCGGTGCTCGACCGGTGCGCGCAGCTGCACCAGCGCAGCAACCAGTTCAACATGACCTCCCCCCGGCGCAGCGCCGACGAGCTGGCCAAGCTGGCCGCCGACCCGGACTGGGCGGTGCTGGCGTTCGAGGTCCGCTACCACGGCACGGCCCTGGCACCGGAAATCGTCGGCGTCGCCGAGGTCGACTACCGCGACGGGAAGGCGCGGCTGGACTCGCTGCTGGCCAGCTGCCGCCTGCTGTGGGCGGGCACGCACCAGCGGATGCTCGATCTCATCCGCCGCGACGCCTACCGCCGGGACATCCCCACGTTGACCGCGGTGTTCCGGCCCAACGGCCGCAACGACGCCTACGCCGCCTGGTTCGCCGATATCGGGTGGGCCGCCGAGCACGGGCCCGACGGGATCGTCGACGGCGGGGCCTGGTTCACCGGCCCGACCGCGACCCGCGACGGCATCGCCCCCGCCGACATGCTCACCGTGCTCACCAACTACCTCACCACCCGCCCGGCCGCCGAACCGGCAATCGGTCTGCCGAAACGGCGGCGCGAGGTCGACGGTGCGCGCGAGATCCGGTTGCCCGCCGCCCGGTTCGCGCCCGGCCTCACCGACGACGAAGCCGACGTGGTGCGGGCGGTGTTCGGCATCGAGCCCATCGGGGAACGCGGGCAGGCGCCGGTGGACATCGCCGGCGTGTGGTTCAGCGTCACCCCGGCCACCCGCGCCCAGTTCGCCCGGTTCCTGACCGCACTGGCCCCCGACGACGCGGCCGACGCGGCCCGAGCGGCCGGTGGCGGGTTCGCCCTCGCCGAGACCCCGGTGCGGGCCGAGCGGCCCGCCGAGCCGGTGATCGTGCCATTCGACTGGGCCGACCGGTACGCGGGCTGGGTCGGTGGCCGGCTGCCGACCGAGGCCGAATGGGAGTACGCCGCGCGCGGTAGCGATGGCCGCTGGTTCCCTTGGGGCGCAGCGCTGCCCGGCCCGCCACGGTGCTTGGAGCGCGGTGCGGCCGTGTCTACCATCGACGACGGAGACGACGGGCCATCACCGTTCGGACTCGCCGACCTGACCGGCCATGTCTGGCAGTGGTGTTCGGATTCCTACCGCGGCCACCCGGTCTACCGGGGTGGGGACGTGGCCTCCAACACGTACTTCCTGCGCACGACCGTGCGCCCGCTGGAAGCCGCCGAGAAGTGCGGGCATCTGGTCGGCGTGCGCGTGGTGCGCGACATCGACCCGACGACACGAGCAGGAGCACCACAACCATGACCCGCCCCGTAATCCGGCCACCCGCCGTCACCCCCGGCACCGGCGTCGCGATCGTCTCCACCTCCTCACCGGTCCCCGGCGACGAACTCGACCGCCTCACCGCGTATTTCGCCGAACGCGGCCACCCGGTCACAGTCGGCGCCCACGCGCGGGCCGCGACGGGCTACCTCGCCGGGCCGCCCGCCGACCGGGCCTCCGACCTCATGGCCGCCTTCGCCGACCCCGGCATCAGCCTGATCGTCCCGGCGACCGGCGGCAAAAGCGCCGCGCAACTACTGAACCTGCTCGACTACGCCGTGATCGCCGAGAACCCGACGGTGTTCACCGCCCTGTCGGACCCGGTGATCGTGGCCAACGCGATCACCGCGCGGACCGGGCTGGCCACCGTGCACGGGCCCACCGGCTACGACTTCACCCGGGAACCGGTGAACTCGGCGACCGCTGACCGGTTCTGGTCCATCGTGTCCGGCCGGGTGAAGGGACAGACGGTCTCCGGCAGCGACTGGCGGGTGCCGCGCGGGGCCGGGCGGGTGTTCTCCGGCCCGGTCGTCGGCGGCCACCTGGGCACCATCCGCGCCCTCGTCGGCACCCCGTGGATGCCCGACACCCGCGGGGCGGTACTGATCCTCGAGGAGGTGTTCGTGCCGTGGGTGCAAGTCGATGCCGCGCTGACCCACCTGCGGCTGGCCGGAGTCCTCGACCACATCGCCGGTCTGGTCGTGGCCGCACCGGTCGACAGCCCCCGCGACGACGCCCCCGACGAGACCTACGACGAGCTGATCCTGCGCTGCGCCGGCGGGAACTTCCCGATCGTCACCGGCGCCGAATTCGGGCACACCGCCACCAAATTCCCGCTGCCGCTCGGCCTCGACGTCGAAGTCGACCTGACCGGCACCCCGACCCTGCGCTACCTCGAAGACCTGGTGATCGCATGACCGACCAGACCACCGTGATCGAGCTGCCGGTCAACGGCCACGTCGACTTCACCCACGCACTGGAGACCTACCTGATCTACCCGTGGGTGCGCGACGGCAAGGACCTGGTGCGACCCATGCGCACCGGCGCGGGCGATGCCACGATCACCACCGCACGGATTCGTCAGACCGCGCCGACCACGCTGACCGCCACCCTGACCGGCCCCGACCTCGACACCGCCACCGTCGCGGCGGTCAACGAAACGTTGACCCGCTGCCTGCAACTGGACTACCCCTACGACCAGGTGCAAGCCCTCACCGCCGACGACCCGGTGCTCGCGGCCGCCGTCGCGCACCGCGGGCTGGGACGCGGCAAGCTCTACCCCGACATCTTCGAAGCCCTGTGCGGGGTAATCTGCGCGCAGCGCACGAACTTCGCCCGCATCTACGCGATGATGCGCAACCTCGCCCACGCCTTCGGCGTGCCTACCGCCACCACCGTCGACGACGCAGGCGTCTACGCCTTCCCCACCCCCGCGCAGCTGGCACAGGCCAGCGACGAGCAGCTGCGGGCCTGCAAGGTCGGGTTCCGTGCCAAAGGACTCGCGGCCGCCGCCGCGACGCTGGCCGAGGCGGGCTACAGCTGGCACGAATGGCGCCACCGCCCCACCGCCGAGGTCATCACCGACCTGCTCCAGATCAAAGGCGTCGGGCCCTACACCGCGAACCTCGCGGTGAACCTGTCCTACGGCACCGGCGGGCACGCCCACGTCGACACCTACGTCGTCGACGTGATCGGCCGCCTCTACCTCGACGACCCGAACCCGACCCCCGAGACGGTCACCGCGTTCATCGCCGACCGCTGGGGCGACCTCGGCGAAACCGTGCTCGACTTCCTCACCACCGACACCGAGACCTGGGTAGCGCAGCTGGGCACGCAGGTCGGCGTGAAATCCGGTGCCCGTGTCTGACCGAGCACTGCGCGTGGCGATCGACGCCCGCTACTGGCGCGCCACCATCCAGACCGGCGTCGAACGCTACATCCACCTGCTCACCGACGCCCTCGCCACGACCGGTGAGAAGGTCGAGATCGCCGTCGTGCTCACCGCCGAGCATGCCGACCGATACCCGCGTGCCCAGCGCGCGGGTATCCGCGTTCTCACCGTGCCGGACCGGCGCGAACACCACCTGCACCGCCAGATCGAGCACTTCGACGCCGACCTCGTGCACTACCCGTTCGCGCTGCCCGCCGCCCTGCCGCGGCCCGCGGTGTTCACCCTGCACGACGCCGGCCGCTACCTGTTCCCCGACCAGATGGTCCGCGCAGTCCGCGACGTACAGAACCCGCGCCTGCACACCCTGCTGGCCGGCGAGGACCTGCGCGCGGTCATCACCGTCTCCCACGCCGCCCGCGCCGATATCGTCGGCGCCCTCGGCGATCTCGGCAAACCCCTCGAGATCGTGCCGAACTACGTGGCCACCGACTTCGCACACCAGCTGCGCACCGCCGACCCTGCCCTGGCCCCGTCCGAGCCGTTCCTGTTCGGTGTCGGCGTGTACATGCCGTCGAAGAACATCCCCCGCCTCATCCGAGCCTTCCGGCTCGCCCGAGCAGCCGCCCCCGACCGGGTACCGGCCCGGCTGCTGCTGGCGGGGCGCCGCGGCTGGGAACGGGGCCTGCCGGTGCGCGATCCCGAGATCACGATCCTCGGCCACATCGACGACGACCAGCTCGCCGCCCTGTACCGGGCCGCGACCGCGTTCGTGTTCCCCACCCTGTTCGAGGGATTCGGCATCCCCGCCCAGGAAGCCCTCGTCGCCGGAACGCCGCTGCTGTGCTCGGACCTGCCCGTCCTCCGCGAAGTCACCGGCGGCCTGGCCGCCCGCTACACCGACCCGCTCGACGAGGAGATCCTGGCCAAGAACATCATCGCCGTCTGCGACGCTGAACCCGCTGACCACGACGCGGTCACCGCGCACCTGAACAGCTATACCGCCGAAACGGTCGGCCGCCGCCTGCTCGAGGTCTACCGGCAGGCCGCCGCAGCGAGCTGACCACACCGCCGAGCAGACTCGCGCGTATGCCGCCGACCAACCCACGCCACGCCCGCCACACCGCCATCGTTCACCAGTTGCGGTCCCGCACATGGGTTTCCGCGACCTCGCTGGCCGCCCGGTTCGGCGTCAACGCGCGCACCATCTACCGCGACATCGAGGAACTGATCGCCTTCGGCATCCCGATCGAATCCGTCGCCGGCCGCGGCGGCGGATTCCGGCTCACCACCGACCAACCGCTGGACTCCCTGCTCGTCGACGGCGACGACGCCCTGCGCCTCTACGTCCTCGGCCTCCTCGAACAAGGACACGCCCACCCCGAACTCGCGGGCGGCGACGGAAACTCCGGCAAGAACAACGTCAGTGCCTCGCGCGCCCGGTTCCTGCACCGCCTCGCCCACCGCATCTACTTCGACACCACCGACTGGTACTGGCGCGACGAAAGCTCCGGCCACCTCGCCACACTCCGCGAAGCCCTGCTCACCGGGACCGCCATCCAGATCACCGTCCGCGTCCACCACAGCGACGACCACCAGCACCTCATCGTCAAGCCCTACGGCATGGTCTGGAAAGGCGGGGAATGGTGGCTCGTCGCCGCCCCACCACACTCAGAACCCCAGCGTTACCAGCTCAACAACATCGACCGGCTCACTGCCACCGACCTGAAGTTCGTCTACCCCGAAACCACCTTCAATCTCAAGGACTGGTGGCGCCAAGCACTCGAAGACTTCGGCCGCGGACCCAACCGAGTCGTCATCCGAGTGCGCCCCGGCAGCCGCGAGGAAATGCTGCGCCTCGGCCTCAAACCCGACTCCGAAGTCCACCACCACCCCGACGGCACCACCCGCATCGTCCTCTACGTCGACCGCTGGAAATGGCTCATCCCCCTCGTCGCCAGCTTCGGCAGCGACGTCATCGTCGAAGAACCACCTGAACTCCGCGCCGCGCTACGACAACACCACGCCGACGCGGCCGCCGCCTACGACGCCCCCGAGCCCGACAGCAACTCCGGCAGACCCTCCGACTTCCGCCACGACGACTCCCGCCTCCGGGCGACACGCGGCCGAACACCAGGCAGCATTCGTGACGACTGATCCCGGCATCCCGGTACCGGTCGCACCCGGAAGCTGGCACGCTGGTTGCCATCTTGGCCTCCCGGAACCGGACCGGCCATCGCAACAGGGAGGTATGCGGACATTTGGACACCGCGGAGGACCACGCGCGGACGGCTATCGTGTACTCGCACAATGAGGTTCGCGTCTGTGAGGACAAGTGCAGTACCTGCATCTTCCGCCCCGGAAACCTCATGAGGCTGCGGCCGGGCCGCCGGTCGCAGATGGTGCGGGATGCGCTCCACGACGAGGGACATATCACCTGCCACTCGACTCTCGATCAGCCGTTGTCGGCGATCTGCCGAGGCTTCGCCGATCTGCCTGAAGCCAAGGCTCGGAGCCTCGCCCTGCGCGTGGGTGCTGCCCTGGGAATCCTGGTCTACGTGGCCCCCGAGGCGCGCGTCGACGACGTCCACGACCTCTGATCCTGCCCGGGATTCCCCCACCCCGCGCGAATGTGTCAGGCGCTTCTGCTGTTGGTGGCTGCCTGGAGTGCGCGGACGCGGTCGGATAGTTGGCGGACGCCGGGACGGTGGCGGTAAGGGGTGAGGTCGCTGAGCAGCGTGGTGAGATGGCCGGTCACCCGGGTCGAGGTGACCTGGGCGGTGAGCAGGTCCACGGCGTGCTCGGCGTGGTGCAGGGCGTGGTCGATGTCGGGTTCGGGCTGGCGGGCGTAGGTGGTGGCCAGCAGCGCGTAGCGAAGAGCGCCTTCGCGGGAGTCGTTGCCGTTGCTGTTGCGTAGCGCGGCCCGAAGGTGATGCCTTGCCGCGCCGTGTTCTCCGAGGCGCAGGTAGCAGTATCCGGCTTGGCCGTGGGCGTGGGTTTCGTCGAGCCAGTAGCTCCAGTCCGGCGCTCCGTCGGTGGGGGTGTCGAGGTGGGTGAAGGCGGCGTCGATGGCGCGGCGGGTATCGGTCGGCGATCCGTCGACGGCGTGGGCTTCGGCGGCGCGCAATTGCAGGATCGCTGAAACTCGTGCGCTGGCACCGGGATAGCCCGAGATCGCGGTGTCGGCCAGCATCGCGGCCTCGCGGGGTTGGCCGATGTCCTTGGCCTGGCAGGACATGAATCCGAGGACGTTGGCGGCGAGGGCGCGGTCGCCGGCGGTGTGGGCGGTGCGCAGCGCGGCGACCCAGTAGCGCTGGGCGCGGGCGTGCTGGCTGGTGTCGAAGCACAGCCATCCGGCCAAGCGTAGGAGTTCGGCGGCCGAGGCGTGCAGGCGGCGGCCGGTGGTGTCGTCGTAGCTGCCGTGGCGCAGCAGGTTCAGGACGTGGCGCAGGTGGGCGCGGACCATTTTCAGCAGGGTTCCGCCGCCGAGCTGGTCGTCCATGCGGCGCAGGCTGGCGGTCATGGTGTCGATCTCCTCGACCGTGCCGATCCCGATGCGCGTGCCGGCGGTGTGGGTGAGGTCGCCGGTCCCGGCGGCGAGTAGCCACTGGTGCGCTGGCGCGGTGATCGCGGTGCCCATCAGGGTGAGGAAGAGCCGTCGCTGCATGGGATCAGCCTCGGTGACCGCGGCTATGGCGCGCAAGGCCCCTTCCGCTGTCCATGGCCCGTCCAGCCCAGAGTCGGCCGGGAGTAGCGGAGCGGTGGGTGCGGCGTTCCACCCGAGGTCTGCTGGGGTGATCGGCCGGGCGAGTTCGGCGGTGAGCAGCGCGGCTGCCAGGTCCGGCCAGGGTGAGCGCGGGCGGGCACCGGCGAGCCATTTGTAGGGGGTTTTCGCGTGGACATGCTCGCGGCGTCCGTGCAGTTGGGCGTGCTCGCTCAGCTTGCGGGCGAAGGTTTCCGGCCGCCATCCCAGCTCGGACAACAGTGTGGCCAGCTGTGCGTTCACCCACCTCGCCCCCTGGACCGGATCGTCGGCGTCGATGCGGCGAGGGTACCGGCCGCGGTGCGCTCTCGGCACCGAAACGCACCGAAACGCACCAAGCGCACCACTGCCGCGACCGGCCGCTCGCGCGGTGTCCTGATGTGACCTGGTTCACCGAATCCGGTTGCTGGGGTTGTTGATCCGGTCGGCTCGCAAATGTGGAGGACGGTATGGAATTCCCGTCGGCGATGCACATCCTCACCTACGACATGCACGGCACCGTCGTGGCCACTGGGCAACGAAAACCCTGCCGCCATACCGGTCTGGTCGCCCACACTCACCATCTGCTCGCCGCGCTGGCCGCCCGGCATCCTGGGACGCGGTGGGCGATCACCCAGACCGGCGCTACCCGCCCCGGCGCCTACCAGCTGCGCACCCCGGACGGGACCGTGGTTCTGGCCCAAGGGATTCGGAGCGGGTTCGGTCAATACCTCGGCGGAGCGGACGGCGGCAAGGACCCCGCGCGGGTGCGCCACTTCTACGAGGACGCCATCGACGACCCGGCGAATCCGGTGTATGCGGGGTTGGCGCGGCAGTACGCCCACGTCATCGCGACCGCTGGTACGCCGGATCTGCTGGCGCAGAACATCAATCCGATTGTGTCGGTGCTCAAGGCTGAGCAGTCCGGTCGGCTGGCCGCGGCCGGTGTCGGTCGCCTGCACGTGACCGGGGTGGTGCACGATCTCGCCGGGGCCGAGCGGCGGTTCGACTACCTGCGTCGTCGTCTCGAGGTCACCGAGCACTCGGTGCGGATCGTCGCGGTGTCGACCGCGGTGGCTGAACACCTGGCCAAGGCCGGAATCACCGGCGAGCGGGTCCACACGGTGCCCAACGGCATGGATGCCGCCGAGTTCGAGTCCCGGCTGCGCGCGGCCGCCGCCGAGGACGCCTTCGCCGCCCTCGCGCGCCGCAACCAGCTTCCGGCCGGGCCGATGGTGTTGCTCTCGGCGCGGCGGGTGGCGTGGAAGGGCCACGCCGATCTGATCGCCGCCCTGCGCATCCTCACCACCCGCGGTGTCGCCGGGGAGGCGTTCGTGGTGTTCAACGGCCACGACATGCACGACACCCGCGCGCTGGATTACACCCGGGAGCTGACCGAGCTGATCAACGCCAGCGGCCTGGCCGGGCGCGTGTTTCTGCTCGACGAGCTCTCCCCGGTCGAGGTCGCGGCCTGCTACCGGGCCGCGACGGTGGCGGTGCTGCCGTCGCGCTGCCCGGAAGCGTTCGGCTACGCCAACATCGAAGCGATGCTCGCCGGCTCCCCGGTGATCACCACCGACCACGGCGGACCGCGCGATTACATCGACCACGACCGCTCCGGGCTGCTGGTGCCACCGAGCGATCCTGGCGCGCTCGCCGACGCCCTGGCACGAGTGCTCACCGACACCGCGCTCCGGGAGCGGCTGGCGCGCGACGGGCGGGCCAGCGCCACCCGATTCGGGGTGGAGCAGATGGCCACCGGCTACGCGAAGGTCATCGGCTCCCACGAGGCGGTGCGGGCATGACCTCGGTGATCGGGACGGCCCGGCGACATCGGGTGATCGGGCAGGGCAACCATTCCACGGTCTACCACCGGCCCGGCAGCCCGTTGGTGATGCAGGTGTTCCGGCCCGACGCCCCCGAACTCACCGTGGCCAAGGTGCGCCGCGAGTACCGGTACCTGCGGGCGATCTTCGATCCGGTCCTGCCCGGCCTGATCCCCAACGAGCGCCTGCTGCTGCCCGCCCCGGCGGCGCGGTTGTGCGAGGCGGTGGTGGTCAAGAATTTCGTGCAGGTCGCGCCCGCCTGGTCGCTGCGCATCGCCGCGCGTCACCGGCTGCCGCGGCAAACCCTCGACCAACTCGCCGTGTTCACCAGCGTGGTGCGCGGCCTGCTGGCCGACACCGCGCCGGTGCCCGCCCTCGATGCCGAGGCATCGCTGATCCCGGACTTCATCGATCCGCCGATGGACAACCTCGTCGTCGACGTCGCCGGGGGGTTGCGGCTGCTCGACACCAACCGGCTGATCAGCACCCTCGAACTCCGCCGCCACCACCACGCCGGGCAACTGCTGACCGTCTCCTGCGACGGCGTCCCCGCACACATCTACCGGCTGGTGTTTCGGCGGTTGATGTACCTCGAGCACCGGTTCCTCGGCGTCCCGGCCGCCCGGTTCCGGACCGATCCGCTGATCACCCGCTACCTGCACCCCGCCCAGATCGAGGCCCTGTTCGCCGCGTCGACCACCGTCGACGAGCCGATCACCCCATAACCCCACCACGCCCCAGCGACGAGAGGACCACGCCGATGACGACCTCGACCGGCTACAGCCACCACGACCGGGCTCGTCGCATCCCCGAACGCGGTCACCCCTACCGCGATCCGGCCACCGTGTTCGACAACGACCGCGGCCGGCTGCTCGCCAGCGGCGCGCTGCACCGGCTGTCGAACATCACCCAGGTCGACGAACCCGACGCCGGGCCGGTCCCCCACAACCGGCTCACCCACTCCCTGACCGTGGCTACCCTCGGCCGCCGCATCGCCCTCGGCGTCGGCGCCGACCCCACGTTGGTCGAAACCGGTTGCCTGGCACACGATCTCGGCCACCCACCGTTCGGGCACAACGGCGAGATGGCGTTGCGCGCCAAGGCCCGCGGCCACGGGCTCGGGTTCGAGGCCAACGCCCAGACCCTGCGCATCCTCACCCGACTCGAACCCAGCCCTACCGGCGCAGGGTTGAACCTGACGCGCGCCAGCCTGGACGCGACCTGCAAATACCCGTGGACCCCGGGCCCGGCCCGCAAGTTCGGCGCCTACCCTGACGACGCCGACACCCTGGCCTGGGTTCGCCACGGCGCACCGGATCGGCGGCTGTGCGTGGAGGCGCAGATCATGGACACAGCGGACGACATCGCCAACGCTGTCACCGACCTGACCGCCGGGCTGCGCACCGGTGCGATCACCCTGTCCCCGCTCACGTCTGCGTCCGAGCGCGCCGAGTTCGCCAAGCTCGCCCACGGCCACTTCACCACCGTGGCCGTCGACGACATCGACGCCCACACCAACGACCTGCTGGGTCTACCCGCTGTCGCTGCCCTCACCCGCCCCGGGCCCGGCGACCCGGCCGCGACCTCCGCGTTGGAGCACACGCTCACCGCCCGGTTCACCACCGCGATCACAGAGGCGACAAAAGCCGGCACCGGACTCGGCCCGCACCACCGGTTCACCACCGATCTGGTCGTGCCCGCCCACGTCCGCGCCGAAATCGCGGTACTCAAAGCCGTGCACCTGCACTTCGTGCTCCGTGCACCCGCTTTGCGGGCCCGCCGGGCGTGGCAGCGCCACGTCATCGACACCGTCTTCGACGCCCTCCTCACCGCCGCCCCCGACCTGCTCGAACCCCGCTTCGCCGCAGCGTGGTTGCGCGCCGACACCGACGCCGCCCGGGTTCGGGTGGTCGTTGATCAGGTCGCGGCCTACACCGACCGGCGCGCGGTCGAGGTGTTCGACACGCTGGCCGCCGACCGTGAATCCGGGCCCGTGGGGCCCAGGTTCGGGAGATCCGGCGTAAGCGCGACGAATCAAGTTGTGTACCAGCACTGTGGCCGATCCGGGCCCCCGATACCGCGGAACTGAACTCCATGGGCGGTCTGGGGCACTAGGTTTGCGCCGTGGCTGACGACTTTCTGCTGACCGCAGACGAGGCGAGATTTCCGCTCACTGCCCAGCTGGTCAAGTGCGCCGACCAGCTCGAAACCGCCTCCCAACAGGCGCTCCAGGTGATCGGCGAGGATGTGCCGCTCGCCGCGCTGCGGCCAGAGGAAATCGCCGCGCTACGCGAAGCCGTTGCTGCCGCACACGGCGCCGGGCGGGATATACGGCTCATCGCCACCGCCGTCCAGCGCCGCGCCGACGGCGGCCAACACCAGCGATGACACGGGTGCGTGGGTCATAGGCGGCAGGCCGCCAGTTCGGTCGCCAGGATCGCGGAGGCCCCGAGCTTCTTGAGGTCGTCCATGGTGCGGTTGATGCTCTTGCGCTCCACCAACGACCGCACCGCCACCCAATCCGGGTCCGCCAGCGGCGACACCGTCGGCGACTCGATCCCCGGCGTCAACGCACACGCCGCATCGAGCACCACCCGCGGGCAGTCGTAATCGACCATCACGTACCGGCGCGCGGTCAGCACCCCGTTGAGGCGATCCAGCATCACCCTCACCGCCTCGGCCCGCTCATCGGTCCACTCCGCCGTGGTGCTGCGGATCAGCACCGCCTCCGACCTCATCAGGGGCTCACCGAAGGTGACCAGGCCCGCGTTCTCCAACGACGTGCCGGTCTCCACCACATCGGCGATCGCATCCGCCAAGCCGAGAGCGACCGCGTTCTCCACCGCGCCTTGCAACACCACGACGTTGGCCGACACCCCCGCCTGGGCCAAGTGCTTGCGCACCAGTTCCGGATACGACGTCGCCACCGACCGGTCCGCCAGGTCCGCCACCGACCTCGGCCCGTCCGGACGCGCCGCGAAATAGAACGTCGACCGGGCGAAACCGAGATCGAGAACCGACTCCGCCGGCGCGGCGGCGTCGTCGAGCAGATCCTTGCCGGTGATCCCCAGATCCAGCGTTCCCGCGCCCACGTACACCGCGATATCGCGGGGCCGCTGGAAGAAGAACTCGATCTCGTTCTCGGGATCGAAGCAGTTCAGCTCCTTGTTCCGCACCCGCGGTAGTCGATACCCGGCCTCGGTGAGCAACGTCAGGGCCGATTCGCTCAGAGAACCTTTGTTCGGGACAGCGACGCGCAGCAATGGCATACCGACAATCCTCACACACCCCGCAACCACATTTCCCGCGCCCACCAGCAACAACGTGGCATACGGTGCGGCTGCGCAGGCCGCCGCACCGTATGCGGATCGGTGATCGTCAAGGTCACCGAGCCCGCCCGCCCCGATCGCTGATGATCGTGATCCCACTGGGGCTGTTGACCACTGCGGCGCCTCCCATCTGGTGAACCATTGCTGCGGCGTCGTGCATTGCGGCCGACCGGATGGATTCGGCCTCGTCGGGCGTTGCCGCCGGATCGGTCGAGGCGTTCTCGGTCTCCGTTTCCTTGCTGCCGAGCAGCTCTTTGTTGATCTCCTTCTGTCGTTCCCGGAGCGTATCCAGCCGTTCGCTGTGCTCGAACGGTTTGCCGAGGCGGAGTTCGGAGCGCTCTCGTTCCGTGCGCTCGGTTTCGAGCCGCCCGGTGGCAACCTCGAGCCGCTTGTCCAAGCCGTTGACAGCGTTCTCCAGGCGGAGCATCACGGCGGTCCCGCCCTTCTGGAGCGTCGCCTTGTCGAGCGTGACGTAGACATCGTCGCCGATGTCGGAGAACACCACCGACACCCTGGCTTCGCGGCCCGTCGGGACGTTGCGGGCGTCCAAGGTGAAGCCAGCGATCTCGGCCACTCCGTGGTCCTCGAACTCCTTCCACACCGCCCGGGGGTCTTCGATCAGCTTGAGCAGCCGGGCGGCCAAGGCGTCGCCGGCGTCGCCGCGGTGGTCGTAGAAGCGTCCGCTGACCTTGGCGGCGAAGGCATCGCCCTTGGTGGGCCTGCGGTGCTCGATCGCCCGGGTGTAGGCGTCGATCTCGGCCTCCAGTTTGGGGATCACGTCGTTGGCGTCACGGATGCGGATTTGCAGCATGGACTGGCTGCGCTGGTGCGCGCGGCGCAGACGTTCGAGTTTGGTGACCTCGATGTCGATCTCGGCCTTCTCCAGCACCAGGGGGTTGCCGCTGGCGATAGCGAGGGCCTCGTTGGCGTTGAGGGCCGCGTCGCCGATGTCGTCGATCTCGCGGGCGGTCAGAGAGCCCTTCATGAACTGATTGACCATGGCCGCCTTGCGCGCCTGGGCCGCCCACATTCGGGCGTCGAAGGTGCCTTCGGTGACGACTCGCCCAACCGCGATCTCCTCGTTCTGATTGCCCTGGCGGATGCCGCGTCCGTCGCGCTGCTCGATATCGGCGGGCCGCCAAGGGCAGTCGACGTGCAGCATGGCGACCATGCGGTCTTGGATGTTCACGCCGACGCCCATCTTGGACGTGGAACCGAACAGGAACTGGATGCTGCCGTTTCGGGCCTTGGTGAACAGCGCCGCTTTGCCCTTGTCGTTCTTCGCGTCGTGGATGTAGGCGAACAGCTCCGGCGGAGCGCCCCGCGCGATGAGCTTCGTCTTGAGCTCGTCGTAGGCGTTCCAGTCCTCACCGGGGGTGCCCAGATCGCAGAACGCGACGACGAGCCCGCCTCGGCGGGCGTGGGGTTGCCCATCCCGGCCGAGGTAGACCTGATCCTTGGCGGCCTGCCACTTCTGGAACATCCAGTCCGCCGCCGCCTCGAGCTTGAGACCGAACTCTTCCTCGCCAATCTCCTGCGGTTCCTGGCGCTGCGGTTCGTGGCGTGATCGCGCTGCGTACAGCGCGACATACCTCGCTGTGGACGGACTCGGGGATTTCGAGTGGAGATATCCGGCAATGGCGGCTCCCTCTGCGGTGTCCAGCGTCGGGCTCCCCTGTTCTTCTGCGGCGCCAGGGGTGAGGCCGAGCGACTTGACCAGCCGGAGATCCAGCGCTGCGGCGCGGCCGTCGGAGGAGATCTTGAGCATGTTGTCCCGGGTCGGGTCGACCGCCCGCGATTTCACCATCTGGGCGCGGTGCCCGAGATCGCGGACGTACTCGAGCTGGGTCTCGGTGGCTGGCACCGAGATGACCTCCGGCGCACGCTGCCCGTCGGCACGGCGGGCGAGCTTGGGCACCGGGAGGTTCAGATCCTCGGGCAGTTTCACATCGGCGGCGACATGGAACATGCGTTGCAGCTCAGGAACGTTGCGGAAGCCCACGAGCCGGGTCTTGAGGTTCCAGGAGTTGCCGTCGACCGACATCTCCAGCTCGGTCTTGGTCTTACCGAAGGTGGCCGCCCACTCGTCGAAGTTGCGGATTCCGGCCTCTTCGAGCAGGTCCGGGCGCAGGTAGCGCTGCACGACGTACGCCTCGGTGATCGAGTTCGCCAGCGGGGTGGCCGTGGCGCCGGTGATGGCGCGACCGTTGTGCTTGTCGCGCAGGTACTCCACGACCATGTGCAGCTTCTGCGCCCGCTGGCTGCCCGCAATGGCGGCGGACTCGATCTGGGTGTCGGTAGCCAGATTCTTGAAGTCGTGCAGCTCGTCGACCACGATGTAGTCGATGCCGGACTGCTCGAAGGTGATGCCCGGATCGGTGGGACCGCCGAGCTTCTTCTTCAGCTTCTCCTCGGACTTGAGGATCGCGTCTTCGATGCGCTTGACGACGCTGCGTTTCGCGCTGCCGGACATCAGTTCCGCCAGGTACTGACGCCGGGGCTCGATCTCACGATCGAAGTACCAGTGCGCGGTCTCGCGGGAGACCTCGAGGCGCTGGAATGACCCGCGGGTCAGGATGATCGCGTCCCAGTCCCCGGTGGCCGCGCGAGCGACGAACTGCCGCCGCTTCTCCCCGGCCAGATCCTCGGTGCCGGCGGCAAGGATGCGAGCCTGCGGGTATGCCTGGAGGAATTCGCGTGCGAACTGGTCGAGCATGGAGTTGGGCACCATGATGGCCGGCTTGTTCACCAGGCCCAGGCGTTTGAGCTCCATGACGCCCATCGCCATTTCGAGGGTCTTGCCAGCGCCGACCGCGTGGAAGAGGCCCACGTTCGGTTCGGCGATCATGCGAGCCACCGCGGCGCGCTGGTGCGGACGCGGGGTGTAGACCTTGGACAGGCCGGGCAGGCTCAGCATCTTGCCGTCGGCCTCGTAGTTGCGCAGCACCAGGTTGTTGAAGCGCCGGTTGTATTCCTCGCTCAGGCGTGCGGCGCGGACCGGGTTCTCCCACACCCATTCGGAGAACCGCTCGTTGAGCTGCTCGGCCTTCTCGTTGGCCGCTTCGGTCTCGGTGGGGTTGGGGATGCGCGCCTCACCGTTCTCGTCCGGGTCGTAGACGCGGATCGGGGCCTGCCGCAGCAGGGCCTGGGCGAGTTTGGGCGCCGGGACGCGGGAAGTGCCGAATTCCTGGGTCGACAGAATGCCGCGACGGCCGCCGGTGACCTTCCACTCCCCCGCCTTGGTGTGCTCGACGGTGATCGTGTCGTCGTTGAGGATCTCGTTGAGGAACGCCTGCACGTCGGGCGCTTCGATCCACACCGCGCCGAGGCGGGCGTCGATCTCGGCCGGCCCGAGGTCGGGCGGGACGACCGCGGTCAGTGCGGTGACGTTGTCGCTGTAGGTCTCCGGGTTCGCCGCAGCCGCCTCGCGGGCCTGATCGAGTTTGACCCGCACGTTCCCCGAGAGGTATTCCGCCGCTGGAACGTACCGGCCGTTGTCGGCGGGGTCGGGGTAGATGAGACCTCGGCATTGGACGCGGGCTTCGTCGTCGTCTACGCCGAGCAGGCCCGCGATGACCGGGAGATCGATCTTGCCGTGGGTGTCGAGGCAGATCGCCACCGCGTCCTCGGCAGTATCCGCACCCAGGCGCGGACTGCGCGGCGCGACGACGCGCTGACGCATGATGGCCATCTTCACCGCGCTGTCGGTGGTGGCGTCGTAGTCCTCGAGGGCCAGCACAACCGGCGCGTGCGGATCGTCGCGGAACACTCGCATCACCGGCGGCCGACGTACGGACATCACCGGTTCCCCGGCGTCGTCGACACGGCCGGTCGGATGCCAGGAGCATCGGTTGATCGCTCCATAGCGCTCGACGTAGCGGTCGTAGCGCTGGTTGAGGCGCGTGCGCAGGGCCTCGATCTCGTCGGAGTCCTCGGCGTTGGCGGCCTCGTTTTCCAAGAGGGCAACCGCGGTGTCTCGCAAGCCGAGCAGTGCCCGCAGCTCCTCGGCTTGGGTGCTGGGCACCTTTAGCTCGCTGTAGGTGCCGTCGGTGTGCAGTACTTCGAATCCGCTCGCCGTGGTGCGCAGATGGCCAGGGAATTCGTTCGGATCACCGGGAGCGGCTGCGGCTGCCCGACGCTCGCCACTGGCCAGCTCCCTGGGCTGATGGGCGATGCCCTCGGACAGGGCGCGGTCGGCGATTCGAGCCAGCGCGTCGCGCAGGTGCTGCTCCAGGTCGCCGCGGCCGAGCACTTCGACCGCGAGCCCACCGTAAACGCTGGTGCCCGCCCGCAGGTCACCGAGCACCATCTCTGGATGGTTCAGGAAGTACTCGTTGACCAGTACCGATTCTGTCTCCCCTTGTCCCCGGGTCAGCGGGAGCTCGGCGGTGACGGCTAGCTCGAAGGGCCCGCCGGGTCGGCGGGCTTCACCGTCGCGGCGGCGCAGGATCAGGATGTCGGTGAGCACGTCGGTGCCCGCGACCCGTCGGTGCGTACCGTTGGGAAGTCGGATTGCACCCAGAAAGTCCGCTTGCGCGGCGATTTCGCGGCGAGCGGCGGGGTTCTTGTTGTCCATCGTGAACGAGCTGGTCACCACCGCCACCACGCCGCCGGGCTTGGTCAGCGCAAGCGACTTGAGAATGAAGTGGTTGTGCATGGTGTGCTCGCCGGCGTTGTGGACCGGGTCGTGGAGGCGGGCCGAGGAGAATGGCACGTTTCCGATCGCGGCGTCGAAGTGCCCCTCCGGGAGCCGGGTGTCCGCGAAGGACTCGACGCGAATGCTGGCGCGCGGGTACAGCGTTTGCGCGATGCGCGCTGTGGTGGAGTCCAGCTCGATGCCAGTCATCGATGCCGCCTCCGGAGCGTGCCCGATAAAGGCTCCCGCCCCGCAACCTGGCTCGAGTACCTGACCGCCGGTGAACCCGAGTGCCCGAAGGTGGTCCCACATCGCCCGAACGATCATCGGATCGGTGTAATGGGCATTGAGGACGGTGCGATTGGCTTGTTTCCAGCCTTCCGCGCCGATCAGGGCCCGCAGCGACTCGGCGTCCGAACGGAACTCTTCGCGCTCAGCGTCGAAGATCTGGGGAGCAGCACCCCACGAGGTCCACTTCGCCAGCACTTCCCGCTCGGCGTCGGTCGGCTGACGGCTCTCGGCCTCGACCAGCTGGAGAGTCCTGATCGCTGCCAGGTTCGCCTCGATGCGGCGCTGAGTCGATCGTGGCACTTCGACCTGCGGAGCTGGCGATTGTTCGGGTGCCGGTACTTCGGCATTTCCGGCGGCGCTGTCGGGCCGGTCGGCGGGCGGTTCGGTTCGGGGGGTAGGAACCGCCGTCGGTGTCGCCGTCGTGGTGTTAGCAGTGCCTTCAGGTGACGGTGAAGGCGGCGTCGGCGTGCTCGAAGCCGTCGGTGAAACCGCGGCGGCGGCCACCGACTCCGCTGCCGGATCACGTTGGGTTTCAGTGGGTGTTCGCTGCTCGTGCGCTCGCTCCGGAGCCGCGACCTCAACGGCGTCCGCGGCCGCGGTGGCGGACAAGGCACTCGCCGGATTCGTCTCCGTGAAGGGCAACCCGAGCCTGGTCAGCGAGGCCCGGAGGTAACCGACTCGACGGGTACGCACCGCGAAATCTGTTGCCCGCCGCTGGTACCAGAACTTTTGCGGGCGTGACCAATTGAACTTGGCGTCATGCAGGGCCTGCCGAAGCTCGAGGTTGTTCTTGTCGGTGTTGCGGACGAGCGTGCCCTCCGCAGTGTGCTCGATGACGATCGGGAGCGGTTCCTCCGGGGCAGCCCCTGGGGTCGCGGGATTGCGCGGTTCTGCGGCAGTCGTCGCAGCGCTGGGAGCGTGAGCTGCTGGCTCGGGGTTCTGCGGGGCGGAGAGAGTTGCCAGGTAGGTCCGAATGCGCGGCATTACCTCGCTGGTCGGCATGGGTTCCGCCAGTGTGGATTGGTCTTCGGCGCCGCCGGTTTTCGGGTAGACGACCCAACGGCCGCCCCCTCGGGGCTCGAGGGAGAAGCTATGGTCGCCGACGCTGACCTGTGCCTGCTTGCCCCCGGGCAGCCCGTCGAACCGTTCCTGCGGTCGCGAGAGCCCGAGTTCGTCGACGATCCCTGCGAGCCGGTCGATGCGGGCGCGGATGCCGTCGTATGTCCCGGTCTCGTAGGGGTTGGCGAGTTCGGCCTGATCGACGAGTTCTCGCGCGCGGGCGAGTCGGCCGGCCCGGAAGTGCTCGGCGGCCTCGGTGGTCAGCGATTTGGCGGCCGCACTGCGTTGCGCCTGGCGGGCTTCCACCGAAGTGGGTGTCTCGTCGTAGAGGTCCGGGTGCGCGCGCAGGTAAGACTCCACCAGAAGCCAGGTCGGGCCGAACCGCTCCCCGGTGGACAACGGCTTGAGCGGCCCCTCGGTCAAGTAGCGAGGGGCGGTGCCGGGGTTGAAGATCTCCAGTGGGCGGTTGTACCCGCCGTAGGAGTACGCCTCGTCCTCGACCTTGCAGCGCAGCGTTGCCAGCTCGGCCGGGGTGAACATTGCGTCGGCCTGCGCCAAGCGGATGGCTTCCTCAGCGCTGGTGGCCGTACCGATGCTGCGGGCGCGTTCCCATCGGCCCTCCTGGGAGTCGCTGGCGGTTGCTTCCCAGACTTCTAGCCCCTCGATCAGGTAATGCCGTTCCCCGGCGGCAAGGACGTCCCCGCCTTCGCCGGCGCGGGGCTCTACGAACGGAGCCGGGCCCGCGCTTCGTCCTGCCGATGCATGATCTGCGCCAGCTGCTCGCGCTTCTGCTCGATCGTCAGCTCCTCGTGATCGGCCAGCATCCAGTTCGCTTCCTCGACCAGATGGGGATACCGGCGATCCCACTCGATCGCCTCCGGGCTGCCGGGCTCCATCTCCAGCCGCTGCTCCACCGCCCGCTCCTCCTGCTGCATCACCAGCAGGTCCCGTTCGGTCTGGCTCGGTTCCGGGTCCTCGTCGGCTTCCGGGGGGGTCGAGTACAGCAGCTCCGCCAGCGCCGATTCCAGCGCCTGCGCTCGCAGGGTGTTCAGCGTTCCCACTCGCTCCAGGTAGTCCTGCCCCGGCACGATCGCGTTCGTCTCGAGATGGGCCGTGATCTGCTCGACCCGCTGGCTGATCTGGTCGCTCAGCTCCTGAAAGAACTCCTCCGGGTCGTCCAGTGCTGCGGTCGTCTGTGGCAGGTACGTCGAGTAGTACGTCCTGACCTGATCGATGATCATCGCGCTCATTGTCCTTTCGGTTGTCGACGGTCGAGGGGGCCGGGTCCGGGTCACCCCATAGAGCCTCCAGGCTGAGCTGGCCTTCGCTCTGCATTCTTCGCATTCGCCGCGCCATGTTCGCCTCCTTGTTCGGCGGCGGGGCGGCGATGGTCACCAGCCCCAATGGTTCCGTTGTAGCTGATGTATCTAAAACATCCGTTTTGCGGTTTCACCTGCGACGGTTGCCGCGGGTAAACTAGGTATGTCTCTAATGTATCTAATGGTGCGATAGATCCGAAAGGCTCGGCGGGGGTACTCGGACCATTAGATGTGGACGCACCTTTAGATACAGTGGAACCCTGCGGCTGCGGTCAGGTGCGACCCAGCGTGCGACGCCGTCGAGAGGAAGGAAGAGCCTGTGGCCGACACACAGTCCGACGCGGCGGGGGGACGTCGATGGAGCCGAGAGAACTTTTCGTGCAGTGACGAGGTGTGGGGAGCCGCCAAGAAGAAGTGGGGCCAGCAACTCCGCCAGTACCCGACCTGGACCGGATGGCTCGAGGCGGCGCTCGCCGAGAAGACCGCGCGCACGCGCCAGAACCTCGGCATCTCCACGTTCGAGCCCGCCCCGGACCGATTGCCGCCTGGTCGGCGCACACCCCCGGATCAGGCCGGCACTCGGCCTCGGCGCTCGTTCAGCTGCTCTGTCGAGGTGTGGCAGGACGCGCGCAACGCATGGTGGGCCGAAGCGGAGTCCTACCCGGCGTGGTCGGACTGGGCCGAAGAGGCCGTCGCCGAGAAGGCCGAGGGCGACAAGCGGATCACCCAATCGGAGTCGACCGAGGACAAGATCTCATCGAAAACCTCATGAGCAGAAGGGAATAGAGGATGGGCAAGCAGTACTCGCCCCCGCCCGTGGTGGCGCCGTGGAGTACGGACACCGCGGCCTACGGAGGGCGCGCCGACAGCGGGCTATGGACAGACGGCGTTCCCGCGCAGGGCGTCAGCCCGCTCCAGCGGGCGCATGCCGGCGAGTGGCGGCACACGTCGTCTGATCGATCAGCGGCGGTTACCCCAGAGTCGCGGGACTGGCGCCGAGACCCGGTTCGCCCAGCCCCGGGATCGGGTTGGCGGCGTGCGCTTTATCTGATGTCGGGCAAAACGCTGAACCTCGGAGAGAGCCCCGCCGAAGTGCGCGCCAGGGAGCTCGACCGGCGAATCCGCACCGCGATCGAGTCCGATTTCCGCATCGGAGTGGTGCAGCTCAAGGGCGGATCAGGGAAGACAACGACCGCCATGGGAGTCGGCAACGCCTTCGCAGCCTGCCGGACCGATGGCGTAATCGCGTTCGACGTCAATCCCGATAGGGGCAACCTGGCACGCCGGACAACGGCGCGCACCGAGTCCTCGGCGTTGACCCTGCTGGCCGGACCGCGGCCGCGGCGGGTGCAGGACGTGCGCACCCACACGCAACTGACACCGGCGGGCCTGGACATCTTGGCCTCGGCAGCCGATCCGGCGACGGCCGACAGCTTCTCCGCCCACGACTACCGCCAGCTGGTCGATCTGGCGAGCGACTACTTCCCGCTGATGCTGGCCGATTGCGGAACCGGGATCACCCACCCAGCGACCCAGGCCGTTCTCGACGAGGCCGATGCGCTGGTGATCCCCCTCGACGCCAAGAAGGATTCCGCCGACGAGGCGGTGGCGGCGGTCGAGTACCTCCACACCGCCTTCGCGAAGGACCCCGTGACCGGGGACCCACTGCTGGACGAACGGGACGAGCGCCGGTGGCTGTACCGGGGCTTGCTGTCCCGGACCGTCGTCGTGATCTCCCATCAGCAGCCCGGCCGGCGAATGTTCGACGCGAGCGCGGCAACGAGGTGGTTCAACCACTTGGTCCACGCCGTGCACGAGATCCCCTATGACCGTCACCTCGACGAGGGCGGCGTCATCGATCCGCAGTTGCTGCACCCGCGCACAGTGCTGGCCTATCGAGAGCTTGCGGCGACCCTGGCGGGCCTGTTCCCAATGAAGTACTCGCCCACCTCCGGGCTGGTGCGGCCCGCACGCTAGCGAACGATCTGGTCAACAGGGATGACACCAACCATGTTTTAGATACACTCGAACCATTAACATAACTAGCGGCTCTGGGTGCTGTGCCCGTTCATGGCCGGCACCCACTGCCAGCGACCAATCCCGAGAGGAAGGAGTCGACGATGGCCGACGCGAAGGCTGGGCCCGAGCCCAACACTCTCGCCGCAGCGGTGGCGGAGACGATCGCCGCGTGGCGGGCGCAGGACCCGACCGCCCAGGCGATCCCGCGGCACGTGCGCCGGGAAATCTCGCGCGCCGTACGCAACGACATCCGCTCCCGCCAGCTGGATGTCTCGATCACGCGCACGCAACTTGAACTGGACATCCTGCACCACCAGAAGGCGGTCGTCGCGGCGGGATTCAAGCCCGAGAAGGAGGAGCAGCACGAGACGTGGGCCCGCAAGCAGGCGGAGCTGAGTGACGCCGCTACCCGACTCGAGCGACGGATTCACGAATTACCCCAACTGAGCGCGACCGACCGGGGTAGGGCCGTGGAGGCGCTGGCGCAGGCGCACGCTGTGCCGGGGGCCGTAGTGCGAGTGAAGTGGGAGGTCAACAGTGCCATGGAAGCGCTCAAAGCTCGTGTCGCGGAGAAGGTCTCCGCGATCCGTCTCGGCATCACCGCCGTGACGCAGCAGTTGCGTTCAGCTCCCTTCCGGCTGGCGCAGTGGCAGGCAGACGCGATGCACAACCAGGCGCGACAGCCGGAAGGCCCCTCGTCGTGGCTCACGCCCGGCCAAGCCGCTGCCCTGGCCGATCTCACGGCGGTGGCGCAGCGCTTCGACAAGGCGTCGACACAGGCACGCGAAGCCAAGGAGGCTGAGACCGATCTCGCGGCGGTGGTGACCGAGTTCCACGAAGCCCTCACCCGCACACAACAACTCGGCATCACCTCCGACCGAATCAACCAGGAACTGCGTGCCGCGCATCAAGCGAGCCAGACCGAACCGCAACGGCAAGGGATGTGGTCGAAAATCCAGGCGGCCGCCCGCGGTCCGCTGACGCCACCCGCAGCAGCAGCCACCGGTGGACGGGAATTCACCTTCGGCGCGGCACCGGCAGCTCAGGCCGCACCGGTGGCCGCCGCGGCGAGGAGGGCAGCGCGATGAACGCGCGGGCCACGACCATCGCTGCGGATCTCGTGTATGCCGTCCGCTACCGGGTCCGAAATCTCTGCGCTGAACTGCGGTATTGCCGCGCGTTGCGACTGGCTCTGCTGGTCAAGGCCGATGGTGCCGACTGGCGGCGTGTGCTGCATACGCTGATGGCGACCTACGACGTCTCCACCGTGCGAGTCGGCGAACACTGGTTCCTGATCGGTCCGCAGGACCCGCGCACCCTTGACCGCCTGCCCGAAGGCAATCGCTGGGCGTGGTACGTGTGTGGTCCCAGCCTCAGCGCAACCGTGAATCCGTCGCTGAGCTGGGAAGAAACCGTCCCGGGATTCTCTCCGGGCACGGCCCTGGATTACTGCCGAGAGTGGGCCGAGGTCGCAGCCACTGCCGAGCAGCGGTCGGCGGCATGATTGCGGCCGGCCGGCGAAACTGCGACACTGCTTTTAGATACATTCGCACCACGCGCAGGTTGGCCATCGACGACGAAAGAGGAGGTCATCAGAAATGTCGCTTCTGCTGGTGTACCCGGTCGTTGCTGTGCTGATCGTGGTCGTGGTGGTTGCCGTCAACATGGCACACCCGAACCCGGCCCCCGCGCGAGGCCGTAAGCGGACGGGGCGGAAGGCTCTGGGAGCAGTGGGTGGTGTCCTCGGCGCAGCCGTGGGCATGACGCTGGCCGGTCTGGCCGGAGTCGCAAAGCGCAGGTAAGCAGTCCCGGCGGACTCGCAGCGCTGGCGCAGGCTCCATTTTAGATACATTAGCTCCATCAGATTCATAAGCACCCGTGGAGGTGGTGCGCCGTGAGAACTGATAAGCCCGGCTCACCTCCGTCGTTTGCCCGGATCACCCGGGCACTCGACGAGTGGGCATTCGAGAACAGTCGCCCGGCAGGACCAGCATCGAAGCGCGGGCAGTGGACGATGTACCACTGCCCGGCGCATCAGGACGATGATCCGAGCTTGGGCCTGATCTACAACGCGGACAAGCACAAGACCGTGGTCAGATGCTTTACCGGATGCTCCGACACCGAGGTGCTGGCCACGGTCGGCCTGCCTGAATCAGCGATCTGGGACCGGCAATGGGTCCGCGCGCCCGGCTCGCCGTCGCGGCCGCGGGCGCCGCGACCGGAAGGGCCGGAAGCGCGACGTGACGCACAGGTTCCGCCGAAGCCCTCGAAGAAGGAACGCCTCGGCAAGGTGGTCGGTCCCCGCTACCAGGCGGCGATCTACCACTACACCGACCACCGAGGACGCCCCCTCGGTGAGGTCGTGCGAATGCACGTTCCGCACGAGCGCGGCACCGACAAGATGTTCTTCCAGCGCAAGATGGATGCCGGCGGGCGTTGGAGCAAAGGCGGGTTCGAACCGGTGCTGTATCACCTTCCCGAGGTGGTACAGGCAATCGCTGACGGCGAAGACATCCACCTCCCCGAAGGAGAGAAGGACGTCGACCGAATTCGGGCTGCCGGCCGGTTCGCCACCTGCAATGCAATGGGTGCCGGTTCGTTTCGGCTCGAGCACGCCCGCCAGCTCACCGGCGCACGGCGAGTAATCATCATCGCTGATCGCGATTCAGCGGGCTACCAGCACGCCCTCCAGGTCAAGCGAATGCTGGTCGGGCGTGTGGGGGAAGTGCTCGTCGTGGAAGCGGCGACCGGCAAGGACGCCAGCAACCACTTCGATCTCGGGCACGACTTCGACGAGTTTGTGCCCATCACCGATGAACAACTTGAGCGCGGATTCCCCGGTGCGGACGAGGCCATCGCGGCGGCCGAGAAGGCCATGGAGGGCGTGTTCCGGCGGTCGTTCGACCCCGAGACAGGCTGGCGGTGGCAGTGGGCCCCGGAAGCAGAGACCGAACTCGGGATCGAGAGTGCGCCCGCGAAATCAGTGCAGAACCAACAGAATCCGGAGACGACCATGGCACAGACCGCAATCGCGCCGGGCGAAGGCGTCCAGATAACCGTCTACACCAAACCGCAGTGCCCGCAGTGCGATGCCACCAAGCGCACCCTCGACAATCTCGGGTTCGACTATCGGATCGTCGATGTCACCCAGGACTCGGCCGCACGCCAGCGATTGCTGGACATGGGGTTCCAGGGCGCGCCGGTGGTGGAGGCGGGAGACGTTCGGTTCTCCGGATTCCGTCCCGACAAGCTCAAGACCCTGCCCGGTGTTATGCGCGCTGATGTGCTGGCAGAACAGGAGGCGGCTACTGCGCAGCCTGGGTTTCCATCCACGGCGGATCGCCTGAGCGTCGACGCGGTACAGGCGTGGGCAGGCCCGTATCTGCGCGCTGCCATGCGGCGGGGGAAGATCCCAGAGGTTGGCTCACCGCAGTGGGCCGCACTTCCCAACGGTGACCCTCGCAAGACTGGCGCGGTGGTGGAGGCCGCCCTGCGCTACGTGCAGCAGGCCAGCGCCGCCGAGGCTACCGCCCCCGTAGCGCGCAGCCAGACCTCGACGGTGACGGCTACCGCCCGCAACGGCAGTGGGCGCCCAACCTTCGCCCAACTGCAAGAGGCCCGGCGCGGGGAACAGGCGCTGCGGGCGGCGAACGGACCGCTGACCCCGTCTGCCGGAGCGCCCGCGGCCGCCGGTACGTCGATGACCCCGGCCAGTAGAGCAAATACCAGCGCTGCCCCGCAGCGGACTCCCGGACGCGGACGTTGAAAGGGGAACGAGGATGAACGCCAACACCGATCGACCCGTCCCGGCTTCTGGCCGGTGGACCCCGGTTCTATCGCCCCTGAAATTTCCAGAGGTCCTGCCGGAGCCCGACGAACAGGACCTCGAGTTCCAACCGGCGGACGCCGTTGAGAAAGCCCCCGAGCCGGCGCCCGTGCCCAGTCGCCGACCTCGGTACAAGGCGCTCGGCATTGCGGCCGCCGTCAGTGCGCTGGGACTGGGTGCGCTCGCTGTGGGGCTCAACAGCTTGGAGCCCACCCCGCCGCCGCAACCCGCTCTGTCTGTGGCCCCACCACCACCGCCAGCGGTGACCACAACGGTGGGCTTTCTCGC
Source organism: Nocardia neocaledoniensis (assembly GCF_029868625.1). Taxonomy (GTDB): domain Bacteria; phylum Actinomycetota; class Actinomycetes; order Mycobacteriales; family Mycobacteriaceae; genus Nocardia; species Nocardia neocaledoniensis_A. The sequence continues at coordinate 77,989 of NZ_JARWOJ010000234.1, forward strand.
TGGCGGGAAGTGCCCGAACACCGCGGAGGGCAAGGTACATCGCGGCGACAACCAGGGCGGTCTGGTCGGGAGCGTGCCCGTCATCTTCGCCTTCCAGCACGCCTACTATGTCGCCCGGTCAGGGGAGCAAGTGCGTGCCCTGGTGCTGCCGGAGGCCCCCGTCTCCTCTGCGGACACTATCCAGAAGGGAATCAACACCATCCCCGACAAGACGAGCTACTGCCTGACAATCACCGAGCTGGAACCTGCGCGGCACCTCGTCGAGGTATTCGAGCGTAGGCCATCCGGCGAGACCAAGACCTACCGCCAGAACGTGACCACCGTCGACCGCGACGGGCGCACGTTCATCGACACTGTCACCAGCGCTGACCGCTGAACCATCGACTCCGGTGCATGCCCGCTAGTTGGAGCGTGGGCCGAGGACCCAATTCCCTCCGATGTAAGGACACGAGATCATGAGCAGCCCGACTTCCCTGCACGACGATGTGGTCGCGTATGCGGCCACCCGGACCGTCTCCTCATCCGCCGAGATTCCCGATAGCGTCGAGGCTCTTGTCGAACAGTGTCAGGAGCGTGCTCGCACTGCGGCGGCCGAAGAGACCACCCTGACCGGTGAGACCTACGCGCCGACCGTCGTCGGCATCGACCACACGATCGTGCCGCTGCTCGCCGCACCGATCGAGTATCTGGTCAGCGTGGTGGTGACCATCGAGTTCCGCGCGATCCTGTGACCGCAGCCGCCCCGGCGGCTGACCCCGGATCGCCGGGACTGGACGAGGAAAGAGATGCCCATCGGATTCAACCGATGGGCATCTTCGTGTACATGGCCGGAGGGGAGGGCCATGTCCCAGAGCAGCCAGTGATTCGCGTTCCACGCGTTCCACTGCTCAGGACCCAGCATAAGCACCGCAGACGATGGGCGGGCGATTCTGTCTGGCGACGCCGATCCCGGGTGGCCCGCGCAGGATCTCGCCCGCGCAGGCCACCCGATGAATAGGCGGCCTCAGTGCGCGCGGCCCCGGTTCCGGGTGTGCGTCGCCGCGGGTTTGGCCGGCGGTGGGGTTCGCCGACGGGTCTTGGCGTTGGTTTTGGCTTGTTTGGGTGGGGTGAGCGGAGCCTGCGCTGCGGCTTCGGCGGTGCGGGTGGCGCGGTGTTGGGAGTCGGCCTCGTGCTCGCGGTCAGCGGCCTCGTGCTCGCGGTCGGCGTCGGCGGCGTGGCTGGCCGCTTCGGCTTCGGGCGGGGGTTCCGGTGCTGGAACGAACGGCACGGTGATGACGGTGCCGTCGCTGTCGACCACGAACACCGTGTCCTCAGCCTCGTCCTCGTCCGCGGTCTGCTTGGCCGCCGCATTGTCCTTGCGAGCCTGGTCGTCAGCGGTATCGGCGTTGCTCTCGTGCTGTGCGGCCCTGGCTCGCGCCTGCTCGGCATCGCCATCGAGGATGCCCGGGTACTTGCGGGCGAGCAGGGCGTCGAAGTCATCGTCGATCTCGCCGACCAACTGCGCCGCGCGGGCTCGGTCGAACGGTGAGCCCGGGTCCGCACTCATGAGCCATTCCTCTGCTACCGAGCGGCGAGCATCTTCCTCGCTGCGGGTGTGCGCGTTGGCTGCTTTCCCCTTCTTCGCGGCTTCGCGCATTGCCCAGGCGGCGAAGCCGCTGGGTGCGCGGATCTGGCCGTTGTTGAAGTCGATCGCGGCAACGGATTCGATGAGGGTGTCCGGGTCGGCGCCCTGCGAGGTGAGCACAGCAAACTGGGCCTCGGCGACATGCCAACGCGGATCATCGAGAACACGATCAGGCACTCGCCCCCGCAGTCGGTCTGCGAGTGGGGTCGGAGTGCGCTGGTCCTGCGGGCCGCTGCCTTGTTCCGCGGCACCTGCGTCAGCGCCCTGGTCCTGGCCGGCTCCGCCACGTCCACGCCCAGCGCGAGACTGGGCGCGCCATCGGCGAACGATCTCAGCTTCGAGGCTGCGGCGTCCGTCGCGTGTGTCGCAGTTGTCGTATTCGGCCACCCAGTTCTTGGTCCACTCCGGATCGTGTTCGGCCAGCCAGCGCCGGGCCACGCCGACGGCGCTGCGGGTGGTGCCGCCGGTGGCGTCGACCCACTTGTTGATGATCTCGGCCTCGTCGAGGCGGCGTCCATCAATGGTGTCGGCGTTGGTGTAGCTCAGCTCCCACCAGCGGTACCAGTCGGCATCGTTCTCTTGTGCCCATTTGCGGGCCTCGGCGAGCTCGATGTCTCGGAGAGTCTGTTGCTGCCGTGGCCGGGACGTGGCGTGCATGTCCTCGACGTTGCGGCGTAGATCGTCGACAGCATCGGCTGAGCCGTCGGCTCGCAGCCAGTCGGCCACCCGGGCGGCAAGATCCTCGGAGCCGAACACTGCCTCGGCGTGGTTGTCCTCCCATCCGGCTTGCACCCCGAATCGGCCGCGCGAGAGTGGAGCCACACGAATTGTCATGCCGGTATCCGGGTGCCGTTCGGCTCGGATGCGGCCTTCCCTTTCCGCGGTGTTCCATTCCTCGGCGTCGGCACGGCTGAATCGGTTGACCGTGTGGCGGTCGAGGACCGCGTTCTTGCGGGCGGCGTTCTCGGCGTCGTCCCAGGCGGAGCGGCCCCGCCGTTCCCGTAGCTGCCTCAGCACTCCTGACAGCGTGCGTGCTGCCAGTGCCATGCGCATGGTGTCCTCGCGAGGGATGCCCATCACGGGCGTTTCAATGACCGGCTGGTTCATCGTCGGTGTTCCTTCCTTGTTGGGCCGGACGGCAGTTCACGGACGCCGCGCACCGCAGGCAGTTCGCGGCGGCCTTCGCCCGGCCGCGCGGTCGGACCGGGGTGTGCTGTGACGGTGGGCGTGTGTCCGGTGCCCGCCGGGGCGCGCCGCGGCGGGAGCTGGCCCGGGACGGCACCGGTGGCCTCCCCGTGCGCGCGCACCAGGCCGGCGGCTTCGCGGGCACTGCGGGCGGCAGCGATGCGCTGGTTCTGCTGGTGCCATGCGGCGATCTCCAGCAACAGTTCGGCGATAGCGAGCCCGAGTTGCAGGCTCGGATCTCGTTGCAGACCGCGACCGGACAGCATTCGGACCGCAGCGAGTCCGCGCGAGACCTCACGCAGTTCGGCGGCGAGTTGCCCGGCGGGAACGGCGGCCAGACCGCGCCGGGTGCGGGCGGCGCGGTCGTAAACCCAGGCGGCCCGGGAGAGCGGGCCCTGGCGCGCCGCACCGTCGGCGATGGATGCCCAACTGCTGATGACGTCCTGCAACTCGCGGGCCACGGTCGCCACGTCGGCGCGGCCACCGCGCACGGCGGTGGTGACCGACCGGACCCGCTCAGCGCTGTCGGCCAGCACTGCATGCGGCTCGCGTGCTGTGTCGGTGGCGGCCGCTTCCCGCGCGGCGCCGGGGCGGCCGGGCACGGAGGCCGACCAGCGGGCGGTGATCCGCGGCCAAGACATATCTGCGCCCAAGTGCCGGCTGGGCGCGAAGTAGATGGGCTCGCCGGTTCTCGCCGATACATCCCCGGGAGCGGCGACCGCCCATCCCTTGATCTGCCCGATGGCGTCGTACTTGAAGTCGATGAGCATGCCCGCGTCGCGGAGCCGGGCAACGAATTCGTCGGCGCTCGTCGCGATGGCGGCGGTCTCGGTGATCATCTGCCGCAGCTGTACCCGTGCCGCAGCACCTGGTGTCGCTCGCAGCATGCCGTCGTCGCCGGCGGCGTGGCGACGCTTCGCCTTTTCCTGTTCCCCGCGTGTCGGGGTGGGTACGGCCGACGGATCGTTGATGGCGGTCATTCGCAGACCGAGAGCTTGTTCCCAGCGCCGGGCGACGCGGCGTACGGCTTTCCAATCGTTGTCGGGGTAGAAGCGTTTGCCGGTGTCGGCGCGCACGAGGACCGCCGCGATGTGAATGTGGTCGTTGCCGTCGACGGACTTGCCGTGGTGCACCGCGATCCACCGGCACGCCCCGGCGTCTCCCGCTTTCGCGATCCCGGTCTCGTGCAGCATGTCCTCGGCGATGCGCCGCCAGGTGTCGTGGCCGAGTTCCCCGTCTTCGGCGCCGATGGCCACCGGCAGGTGCCAGATGTAGCCGTGCTTGGTGTAGCCCGGCTGGCCGGGCTCGGGCTGTTCGGTGGGCAGCCCGATCGCATCCGACAGGGCGGTTACCTGGTTGGCGAGTTTGCCGATCTCACCGGGCGCGAAGTCGCAGTCGTCGGGGCCGACCCATACCGGTTGAAGGGCGTCGGGGTCGGATTGCCATGCTGCGATCACGGTGGGGTTGGTGTGCTCGTTGTACTTGCCCTTCGAGAACAGGTACCGCACGAGCCGCTGCCCGTCCCATCCCCTGATCGCCTTGCCGATCACAGCGCACCGTGCCGAAGCTGTTCAACCAACCATGTGTCGATGCGGCCGTTGATCTTGCGGGTGTAGGCGAGCACCGCGTCCGCGTTCTGGCCGAGTTCGCCGGTGGAGTTCGCGTGCTTGGCGACATCGTTCACATTCCCGGCCACGTTGCCCAGCAGTCGGCGCAACTCACGAACCTCGGCGATGAGGATCTCCACCTGGCCGCTGGTGCGGACGGCTGAGCCATTGCGCTGTGCGGCGAACGCACGCGCGGCACCAACGGCTGCCTTGGCGATGAAGGCGCCAGGCTTCAGCCCGACAGTGGCCGCCGCGGCGGCCACTAGTGCCCACTCCGCGGGTGCGAACAGCGCCTCATGGCGGCGCGTCCGCTTCTCGACGGAGTGAGGCCGATGGCCCTGTCTGCTCTTCGGGGGCACTTCACGTCCTTTCGCCTACCGGGCGCACTGGTGCGCTCGCAGGGCCGGCAGTCGCCTGCCGGGCCAGCCGATGTGGCCGGACCGCAGGTCTGGGTACATCGGCGCCTCCAGATCCTCTGGAGGCTTTAGACACACTCGAATCACTTCGAGTGTGTCTCGCGCCCGTCCCCGGGCGCAACCCAAAACCCCGGGGTTTTGGGATATCTTGCTCACCGGAGAAGGCTGGTCAGCCACGCTGCGGCTCACGGTGAGCTCCACGTGGAAAACGCTTTCGTTCGCTGGGCGGGCGCGGTACGCGACGAGGCCGGTGCCGTGAACATGGGGGCTGGATCGAGGCTGCGGGCGCCCGGCCCCAGCCCGCCCCGGTGCGCAGACTGAACGAACGGGACACCCCGCGAGCAAGGCGCGCACTCCCCGACTCCCGTTCGCATGGTTGACCACCTCCGTTCTGTAGATACATTAGATACACTAGATTCGATCGCTCCATTAGTGAGCGCTGAGCGACGAGAGGTTTCCCATGGCGAAGAAGATGGCGACCGATGCTCTGTCCGCGTACCGGCGGGCGGTCATCGACGACGATATGGAGACGCGCATCGGCGAACTCGCGGTGAAGGTCGGGGAATGGCAGCAGGCGTCCGAGACGCGCCGGGCCGAGACAGCGCGATTGATCGCCGATGAGGAAGCTGCCGAGGATGCCGTGGTGGCTGCCTACGAGGCGGCCACCAATGCCGGAGCCGAGGCGGCCGCGCTGGAACGGATCGGACTCAAGCCCACCGACGCTATCCGTGCTGTAGCGAAGCGGGCGAAGGCCAAGCCTCGGCCGCGCCCCTCACGTGCGTCGACCGCTGCGGCCGAAGCGCCGCTGACTCCGCCGCCGGCGGAGGACTCCGAACTTGAGTCGACCTCCCCGGGCACGCCGGTCACCCCGTCCGCCGCCGTCACACAACCCGATCCGGCTCCAGCCGGTTCCGGCGGTCCGTCCGCAGCTGCCGATCCGGTTCGGGTCGCTGCCGCCGACGCAGGCGCGCCAGCCGCCGCACGGGTGCGGAGCTGACGGCCGTGTCCGCCTCGTACGCCGTCCCGGCCCTGCTCCTCGGCGGGCCGGGTGTCGTGTTCGCCGCGCTCGCGCTCTCCTACCACCGAGACGCGCGACGGTTCCCCGCCACCGGCGAGCGACCCGGCGCGACCACGCTGTCGGCGGCGCACGGCTGCCTCGCGGCGCTGTCGTTCCTGTGGGCGGTGGCGACCATGCCGTTGTCCGCGCCGCGCGCCGTGGTCGCCGTCGGTGTCGGCGCGGCGAGCCTGACCGTTCTGGCGGTGCAGCTGCGGGCGGCGGACCGGGCCGACCGCTGGGAGGCGGCCCTCACGGTTCTGTCTGCCACCGCACCGCTCGGCGAACCGGAGGGATGCCCGGCGGCGCACCCATCGAGCCCTGTCCGATCGCAGGACACGCGACGGCTCGCCGTGCTGCGCCGTCGGCAATGCGCCCCGGCCCGGCACCGGGACCCCTACAGCACCGACTGACTTCTCGCCCGAGACCGATCGGGCGGGAACCAATCCAACTCGCCCCTCGGAAAGTGCGTGACCTTTCGGGATATATCGGGTAATATATGACACAGAAGGAAGCGGGACCGGACACCCCGCCTTCTTCGATCCCACTCGCACTCTACGAAAGGGCATTCCCATGAGTCCTCTGGCAGCGGTTGTCGCGGACCACGATCGCTTCTACGTCGTCTTCTCCGACGTTCCTCCCGCATCCGAGCGGCGCTTCCTCGACGAGAGGGAATTCGTCACCGAGGCCGACGCCCGCGCCTGGGCGGCCGAGGAAGTAAGCGCTGCGGCCCAGCATTCCGGCTCGGCCTGGGACTTCCGGGGCGACCTGTGGCGCATCCCGGCGGGGGTCCGCGTCGAGGACGAGAGCTCGTTGGAAAACGTCCAGGCCCTCGCCAACGTCACCTGGGACCACATCGCCAAGGCCGTGGTGTGGGTCGTCGGCGTCCCCGACGACTGGAACCCCGACGACGGGGACGACGACGAGCCCGCCGACGGGCGCGGTGACTCGAGCGCCCCGTGGGGCGACGACGAAGCCCCCTTCTGACCCTTTCCGTCACCCGAAGCGGGGGGGGGGGGGGCCGGGCCCGGCGGCCCCCCCCCCGCCCCCCCACCCAACCCCCCCGGGGCCCCCCACGACCCCCCCCCCCCCCCCCCCCCCCCGCAACGCGGCTGGACGCCGCCGCCGACAATGCCCTGTCGCTGCTCGACCTCGCGAGCGACGCGCATC
>NZ_JARWOJ010000235.1 GCF_029868625.1 Nocardia neocaledoniensis
CTCCCTCGGGGGGGGGGGGGGGGGGGCGCCCCCCCCGGGTCTGCCCGCCCCCCCCCCCTCGTATCCCCCGCCCCCGGGCGGGGGGCCGCCCCCCCCGCGGGGGGGGCCCCCCCCGCCGGGGTCGAGATCGATTGCCACCGCAGTGATTTCCTGGCGGCCTCGGCGCGCCTTGCCGACGGCTCGTTCGACCTGGTGATCAGCAACCCGCCCTATGTGCGCACCCAGCAGCTCGGTGGTTCGACCGCCCAGCTGCTCAGCAAACGGTTCGGTCTGCGCGGCCGGATCGATCTCACGCACCCGTTCGTCGCGGTCGCGCCCCGTCTGCTCGCCCCGGACGGTGTCCTCGGATTGCTGTGCGCCAACCGGTTTCTCACCACCCGCGCCGGCGCCAATCTGCGCCGGATTCTGACCGAGGACCTGCACCCGGCCGAACTCTACGACCTCGGCGACACCAAGCTCTTCGCCGCGGCGGTACTGCCCGCGATCACGATCGCCACGCGGGCGCCGACCTCGCTCGCCTGCCGCTACGTCTCGGTCTATGAGGAGCCGGGGGCCGAACCCGACTGCGCTGTCGATCTTTTCGACGCGCTGACCGGCGCGCGCGCCTGCCTGGTCGGTGCCGGGGACCGGGTCTTCGCCGTCGAGGTCGGTGTGCTGTCCACCGGCGCTCCGGGAACCCGACCGGGTCAGGCTCTGTCCGCACCGCAGCGCGACCTCGGGCCGGTTCGCGCGAATCGACGGCCGGGCAGCGATGGTGCGGCCGCCGCGGTGGATCGCTCCGGACGATCCGCCGACACCGCGTGGCGCATGTCCCGGCCCGCGGTCGATCGCTGGCTGGATCGGATCGGGGAGCGCACCTGGCGCACGTTCGGTGACACGGCGCGGATCAGGGTGGGGATCAAGACCACCGCCGACCGGGTGTTCATCTCCGACCGGTGGGAGCAGATGGACCCCACTCCGGAACCGGAACTGTTGCGGGAGTTGATCACCCACCACGATCTGCAACCGTGGCGGATCGGCCCGGACCGGGGCACGAAGGTGCTGTATCCGTACGACCTCCTGCAACCGCGCCGCACGCCGATCGATCTCGCCGATTTCCCCGGTGCGGCCGAGTACCTGCGATCGCACGAACAGGTGCTCGCCGGCCGCCGCTACGTGCTCGACGGCGGCCGGAAATGGTTCGAGATCTGGGTACCGCAGCGCCCACACCTGTGGGGTGCGCCGAAACTGGTGTTTCCCGACATCAGCGAACGGCCGCGGTTCGCGCTGGATCGGTCGGGCGCGGTGGTCAACGGCGACTGCTACTGGATCTCGCTCACCGATCTGGGCGCCGGAGCGCAGGCGACCGACCTGGCGTATCTGCTGATGGGCGTAGCGAATTCGGCGCTCGGATTGCGATTCTACGACGCGGTGTGCGGCAACCGCCTCTACTCCGGCAGGCGCCGCTGGATCACCCAGTACGTGGGGCGACTGCCGCTGCCCGACCCCGCGCGACCCGACTCGGCGGTGATCGTCGAGCGGGTCAGGTCGGTGGTGGAAGACGGGGTGCCCGTGGCGCGGGCCGGTGTCGACGAGGCGGTGGCCGCCGCCTTCGGGGTGCCCGCTCAGTGAGCGCGGTGGATCCCGACCATCGGCAGCAGGGTGCGGCGGGCGAACTCGCGACCGGCCTCGGCGTCGTCGAGCGGGATGAGACCGTCGGGGGTGAGCGCCAGCGACAGCGCGAGCCTGGCCATGATCTCGGCGACCAGGTCGGGATCGAACTCCGGCACCGGCGCGGTGGCCTGGAGCTCGCGCAGTTTGTCGGCGAGGTAGCCGCGCCCGACCGCGAGAATGGGGCCCGCCTCGGTGGTCAGGCGCGGCAGGATGATCTCCGGCTCGGTGCCGAGCAGTCGGCGCAGCAGTTCGTTGCCCGCGATGGTCGTCACGAATGCCACGAAGATCTCGACCAGCTGCTCGCCGGGCTCGGTGACCGCGCTGACCCGGGCGTCGATCTCGGCGACGTAGCGTTGCGCCTCGCGCACGCCCACCGCCTCGACCAGCTCGTTCTTGGATTCGAAGCGGCGATACAGGGTGGCCGGGCTGATGCCGGCGCGGCGGGCGATCTCACCCATGCTGGTGCGCTTGATGCCGAAATCGAGAAACGCCGACAGCGCGCTGTCGAGCAGCTTCTCCCCGTCGGTGACGGGTTTCTCCAGGATCCGCGCGAGGATGGACGAGACGGTGGGCATCGCCCCATTATCCCTGTGGCGACAAATCCAGCGCGGCCATCTCCCGCTCGATCGCATTGGCGGCGAAGTCCGCTCCGCGGGAACGTAATTCGTGAACCCGGCACTGGAGTGCCTCGATTCCGCCTGGCTGGGCGGCGATATCGGCGACGCTGAGCCGCCGCTCCGCCAGGTGCACACCGGTCTGCCTGTATGCCACCGTGAAACCTCCTGCCTCGCGTACCCGGTGCCGGCCGCCGAACTCTTGGCCGGACGCGATACGCAGGGCAAATGCTATCAGGTTTCCCTACTGGTCACTTGATCGGTGTGACGTCTCACAAGATCTCGGCCGTGCGGTGCGCCGCGAGATTGTGGACATAGACGGCGGCGTTGAGCTTGATCCCGTCCTGCTGGGCTTCGGTCAGTTCCTTGCGCACCTTGCCGGGCACGCCGGCCACGAGCGAGCCGGGCGGAATCTGGGCGCCCTCCGGGATCAGCGCGTTGGCCGCGATCAGGCTGCCCGCGCCGATCACCGCGCCGTTGAGCACGGTCGCGCCCATGCCGACGAGGACGTCGTCGCCGATGGTGCAGCCATGCAGAATCGCGTTGTGGCCCACCGAGACTCCGCTGCCGACGGTGAGCGGGAAACCGGGGTCGGCGTGCAGCACGCAGCCGTCCTGGATATTGGTGCGCGCGCCAAGGACGATCTCCTCGAGATCGCCGCGCAACACCGCCGAATACCAGATGCCGACCTCCTCGGCCAGGCGCACCCGCCCGATGACGGTCGCGTTCGGCGCGATCCATGCGGTCTCGTCGATCTCCGGAGCGAACCCGGCCACCTTGATGATCATGGTCGCGATTATCGCGCTGTCCCGCGGAACTGGGCACGGTGGGCCGCCGGAGAGGTGCCGAGCGCGCGGTGGAAGTGGTGGCGCAGGTTCACCGCGCTGCCGAAACCGGTGTCGCGGGCGATCCGGTCGACGGTGTCGTCGGTCGACTCCAGCAGCAGCCGGGCATGGTCGGTGCGCTGGCGCAACAGCCAGCGCTGCGGGCTCGTGCCGGTGCGCTCGCGGAAGCGGCGGGTGAAGGTGCGCCGCGACATGAACGCCGCCCGCGACCAGGCATCGAGATCGATGGCGGCGCCGAGACGGGCCCGCGCCCACACCATGGCGTGCTCGATCGGGTCGTCGGTGTCGGCGTCGATCGGGTCGATCGGGATGAACTGCGCCTGGGAGCCGTGCCGGTGCGGTGCGGTGACCAGCGCGCGGGCCAGTTCGGTGGTCGCGCGGGCGCCGACGTCGCCGCGGACGATGTGCAGGCAGCAGTCCAGCGCGGCGGCCACGCCCGCGGAGGTGATCACGTCGCCGAGATCGGTCCACAGCACGTCGGCGCGGACCCGCACCCGCGGATAGGCGGCGGCCAGCGCCGTCGCGGCGGCCCAGTGCGTGGTCACTTCGCGACCGTCGGCCAGCCCGGTCGCCGCGATCGCCCACGATCCCAGGCACAGGCCGACGAGCCGGGCGCCGTCGGCGTGCGCGGCGCGCACGGCCGCGCCGAGAGCGGGGGACAGGGGTTTGTCGCGTAGCCAGCCGGGGAAGATCACCAGCTCCGCGTCGGCCACCGCGTCCAGGCCGTGGTGCACGGTGATGTCGAAACCCGCCGCGGTGGCGAGGGTTCCGGGTTGCTCGGCGCAGACCCGCACGTCGTAGGGCAGGTCGCCGGCGACGCCGATCCCGGATCGGCCGAAGACGAGGGTCGGCACCGACAGATGGAAGGGGCTGATTCCGTCGAACGCGATGACGGCCACCGAACGCATGGCCCGATCTTAGCGATGCGCGGCCTGAAGGCCACTCTCCGGCGGGCGGCCCGATCGGCCAGAGTGGTCGACATGACCGAGACCGTCACCCGCTCCGCTCTGCTCGACGCCGTCCACATCGGTGGCCCGACCTTGCGTTTCCGCTACGCGGGCGCGACCTGGCTCACCGATCCGACCTTCGACGAGCCCGGCGACTATCCAGGGCCGATCACCCTGCACAAGCTCAGCGGGCCCGCGGTGCCGATCGAGGCCGTCGGGCCGATCGACGTCGTGCTGCTCTCGCACGACCAGCACGCCGACAATCTCGACACGGCGGGTCGCGAGTTGCTGGCCCGGGTCGGCACGGTGCTCTCCACGCCCGATGCCGCGGGCCGGATCGAGGGTGTGCGCGGACTGCGACCGTGGGAGAGCGTCACGCTCGGCGCGGTCGAGGTCGTCGCCGTGCCCGCGCTGCACGGGCCCGTCGGCTGCGAACCGCTCAGCGGCGTCGTCACCGGGTTCGTCCTGCGTGCGGCGGGGGAGCCGACCGTGTACGTCTCCGGGGACAACGCGTCGGTGGAACTGGTCGAACAGATCGTGGCGCGGATGGGGCGCATCGACGTGGCGGTGCTCAATATCGGCGCCGCCAATGTCGGCCGGTTCGGCGACAGCGATGTCACCCTGAACGCGCGCACCGCGGTCCTGGCCGCCGAGGCGCTCGGCGACGCGATCATCGTCGCGGTGCACGCGGAGGGCTGGGCCCATTTCACCGAATCGCTGGACCACCTCGAGCGCAGCTTCGGCTACGCCGGTCTCGGCGATCGGCTCCGGATTCCGGTGCGGGGTGAGGTGTTCACCGTCTGAGCGATTCGGAACCTTCAATTCTCATCCCTGTCGAGTGGTCCGCGGGGTGCTCACCCGACAGCAACGATCGACCCGCGTCCGGCTCCCGGGCGCGGGTCTCGCGACTCAGGAGAAGTGTTGCCACGACGCCGAGGCGACGACCTCGGCCGCGGCCCCGACACCGTGACAACACGCGACCGATAACCGCCCGACTCCCGTCGACCCGCGTCCTAAGCTGGGCCGATGACGGGAACAATCGGGGTACCTGCCGAGGTCAAACCGCAGGAGTTCCGGGTCGCGCTCACGCCGGCCGGCGCCTCCGAGCTGGCCGCGCACGGGCACCGGGTGCTCGTGCAGGCCGGGGCGGGGCAGGGTTCGGGCTTCGGTGACGAGGACTACGTCGCCGCCGGCGCGACGATCGGCGCCGACGCCGACCAGGTCTGGGCCGAGGCCGACCTGGTCCTGAAGGTGAAAGAGCCCATCGCGCAGGAGTACTCGCGAATGCGACGCGACCAGGTGCTGTTCACCTACCTGCATCTGGCCGCGTCGAAGGAGTGCACCGACGCGATCCTAAACGCGGGCATCACCGCGATCGCCTACGAGACCGTGCGCGCGGCGGACGGATCGCTGCCGCTGCTCGCGCCGATGAGCGAGGTGGCCGGCAAGCTCGGCACCCAGGTCGGCGCCTATCACCTGATGGCGCCGATGGGCGGCGAGGGCGTGCTGCTCGGCGGCGTGCCCGGCGTGCGCCCGGCCGATGTGGTGGTGCTCGGCGGTGGCGTCGCGGGGACCAACGCGGCGACGGTCGCCGTGGGGATGGGGGCACGGGTGAGCGTGCTCGACACCAATCTGGCGCGATTGCGGGAACTCGACGCCCGCTTCGCGGGTCGGGTGGGCACTCTCGCCTCGCACGCGCTGGAGATCGAGAAGGCCGTGCTCGCCGCGGATCTGGTGATCGGCTCGGTGCTGGTGCCGGGCGCCAAGGCGCCGAAGCTGGTCTCCGACGAGCTCGTCGCCGGGATGCGGCCGGGGTCGGTGCTCGTCGACATCGCCGTCGACCAGGGTGGCTGCTTCGCCTCCACCCGGCCGACGACCCACGCCGATCCGACCTTCCCCGTGGCGAATTCGCTGTTCTACTGCGTGGCGAACATGCCGGGCGCGGTGCCGCACACCTCGACCGTCGCCCTCACCAACGCCACCCTGCCGTTCGCGCTGGCCATCGCCGACAAGGGCTGGCGCGGGGCGTGCACCGCCGATCCTGGCCTGGCCGCCGGCCTCACCGCGCACGACGGCAAACTCCTGTCCACCGAAGTCGCCGCCGCGCACGGCTATTCGCTCACCGTCTGAGCGGTCGGTCGTCCCCGCCGAGGAACCAGTCCGGCACGCCCTCGGTCGGCAGGTCACGCAGCTTGTCGGGATTGCGGACGACATTGATGGCGACGATGCGGCCCGCGTCGACGACGAACGAGAAGACGCCGATGTTGGTGCCGTCGAACACCACCAGCCCGGGCGCGCCGTTGACCAGGACGGCGCGACCCCAGGCCTCGGCCGCCGACGGCCCGTGGTACCAGCCGAGCAGCGCCTTGGCGATGAGTTCGGCCCCGCGCAGCGGCTGCCGGATGGCGGGCACCTTGCCGCCTCCGTCGGCGGTGAGCACGACATTCGCGTCGAGCACGCCGAGCAGCGAACTCAGGTCACCCGAACGCCAGGCGAGCGCGAAGGCCGAGACCACCTTCTCCTGTTCGTCCCGGGAGGCCGGGAAACGGGGGGTGCCGGATTCGACGTGCTTGCGGGCGCGCGAGGCCAGCTGCCGTACCGCGGCCGGGGTGCGGCCGACGACCTCGGCGACCTCGGGTCCGGTCATGCCGAACACGTCCTGCAGTACGAACGCCGTGCGTTCGGCGGGCGAGAGGGACTCCAGCACGACCAGCAGCGCGGTGGTGACCCGCTCGTCCTGGGAGACGCGGTCGGCCGGGTCGTCCCACGCGGTGACCTCCGGCTCCGGCAGCCACTCGCCGACATACTGCTCGCGGCGGGCGCGGGCCGAACCGAGGTGATCGAGGGCGAGGCGGCCGGTGACGGTGGACAGCCAGGCGCGCAGATTGTCGATCTCGTCGGCCTTGCCCGCCTCGTGGTGCCGCTGCAGCCGCAGCCACGCGTCCTGGACCACGTCCTCGGCGTCGCTGAGGCTGCCGAGCGTGGAGTAGGCGAGTCTGCGCAGGTAGGGGCGATGCTCCTCGAAGCGACGGGCCAGTTCGGCCTGGTCGGAGTGCTGCGGTGCGTCGGTCATCGGTGATCGCCGTTCGGTCGTCGTTGGCCCTGCTCGGGCGAGTGTAGGAAGTGCCTCGCAGAGAGGACGAACCAGCGGGGCCGGGTGTGACATTCCCGGGCGGGGGTCAGGGTTCGGCGTAATTCCGGGCCGTGACGTCGAGGCGTCTGGGCCGGGTCGGAGGGCAGGTTCGTGGCGGCGGGCGATGACTCTAGGGTTTACTCGTGCGGGTGCAGAGGGTGAATTCGACGGCGGTGGGTCTCGTTCTCGGGTTCGCGCTCGACCGGGTGTTCGCCGATCCGCGCCGGTTCCATCCGGTGGCCGGATTCGGCTCGGCGGCAATGGCTTTGGAGCGGTCGACCTACGCCGACGATCGGCGGGCCGGTGTCCTGCACGAGGTCGTGGCGGTGGGGTCGGTGCTGGGGATCGGCGTGCTGGCCGCCAGGGGTGGGGTGCTCGCGACGGCCCTGGCGACCTGGACGGCGCTGGGCGGTCGGTCCCTGACGCGCGCGGGACACGCGATGGCCGACCGGCTCGATGCCGACGACATCGCCGGCGCCCGCGAGCTGCTCCCCTCCCTGTGCGGCCGGGACCCCTCGGTGCTCGACGCGGACGGACTGGCCAGGGCCGCACTGGAATCCATCGCCGAGAACACCTCCGACGCCACCGTCGCTCCGCTGCTGTGGGGCGCCGTCGCGGGCGTGCCCGGCCTGCTCGGCTATCGGGCCGTGAACACCCTCGACGCGATGATCGGCTATCGCAACCAGCGCTACGAACGCTTCGGCTGGGCCGCCGCCCGCACCGACGATCTGGCCAACCTGGCGCCCGCTCGGCTCACCGGCATCCTCACGGTCGCGCTGGCGCCGCTGGTGGGCGGCACACCGGCCGCGGCGTGGCGGGCCTGGCGCCGCGACGCCGTCAAACATCCCAGCCCCAACGCTGGCGTCGTGGAGGCCGCGATGGCCGGCGCGCTCGGCATCCGCCTCGGCGGCCGCACCCAATACCGCCACGGCGCCGAACTCCGCCCGACCCTGGGCGACGGACCCCCACCGACCACCGCCGACCTCCGCCGCGCGGTGCGCATGTCGGAAGCGGTACAGGTCGGCGCGCTGGTCGTGTCGGCGGTCGTCGCTGGAGTTCTGCGGCGCTAGCGGGTGTTCCCGGCCGGGCTCATCGGCGACATGCCCCCGTGCTACCTCAGATGAATGCGGGTGTGGGCTCGTCTGCGGAGGCCCGGAGGGGGCGGTTCCGCAATGGGGCGGGTCAGCGGTTGCGGCCGTAGCGGTCGGCCAGGCGGGCTTCCGTGGTCGGCGGTGCCGGGGTGTCGGGCGACGGGGTGGACTCCACCGTGGCCGGGGCGGGGGACTCGGCGCGTTCGCGGCGGCGGGCGCGGAGTTCGGCGACGACGAAATAACCGAGCCCGAGCGGGGCCATGATGCCGAAGGCCAGCCACTGCAGGCCGTAGGAGAGGTAGGGGCCCGCGTCCAGCTGGGGGAGCGGGACCGGGGTGAACGCGCCCGGCTGGCCCTCTGCGAGCTGGAGGTAGCCGCCCTTGTCGGTGCCGGTGGGGATCGGCGTGAGCGCGGTGCCGAGGACGGTGGACTCCTGGCCGGTGTCGACCGTGTACACCTGCCGATAGCCGTCCTGGGTGCTCGGCGGCTTGTCGGCCACCACGCCCTCCGACGCCCGGACCCGGGCCTCCAGCCGCTGGGTACCCGCGGGCGGGGCGTCGACCACCGGGGGACGGGTGCCGTCGACGGCGGCGACCAGGCCACGGTCGACCAGCAGCGTGCGCCCGTCGTCGAGCCGGAACGCGGCAAGGACCGCGTAGCCGGGGGCGCCGTCGAGGTGGCGCAGGCGCACGAGCACCGTCGAATCCGGTACGTAGGAGCCGCTGGCGGTGACCTTGCGCCACTCGGTGTGGGTGGTCGGGTCGCCGTCGATGATGCCGGTGACATCCACCGGCTCGGCGCGCACCGAGTCGGCGATGAGCTGGTTGCGGTGCTCGGTGCTGGTGTTCTTGCCCAGCTGCCACGGCGCCAGCACGGTGAAACACAGGTAGGCGAACGCGACGACGATCACCGCGAGGATGAGCCAGCTCGGGCGCAGCAGGAAGGTGAGTTTGCGGATCATCATGGCTGCGCGTCGGCGGTGGCGCGGGTGTCGAGCGCGGCGCGTACCCAGTCCAGGAGACCGGGGATGGCGGCCTCGATCTGATCGCGGACCAGGTCGAAATCGGACTGGTCACCGTAGTAGGGGTCGGGGACGTCTCGGCCGTCGGCGCCGGGATCGAAGCTGCGCAGCAGTCTGCGCTGCTCGGTCGACACCCCGCGCTGGGCCAGCTCCCGATCGTGGCCGCTGTCCAGCGCCACGATCAGGTCGGCGTCGCGGTGCTCGGGACCGAAGGTGGCGGCGATGTGCTCGGTGGGGTAGCCCGCCCGGCGCAGCGTCGCCTCGGTGCGCGGATCGGCCGGATCGCCGACATGCCACGACCCGGTGCCCGCGCTGGTGACCCGCACCCGGTTGGCGAGACCGGCACGGTACAGATGCGCCTCGAACATCTTCGCCGCCATCGGCGAGCGACAGATGTTGCCGGTGCACACGAAGCTCACATGAACTGGACCCACGGCTGCCATTGTCGCCCGTGGCGCCGAATCGCCGCCACGTAGGGTGTTCAGTTGTGTTCCAGGACTCCGTCGACCCCGCGATGCTGCGCCACCACGGCGACGTGGAGGCCCGGCCTGGCATGCTCGATTTCGCGGTGAACGTACGCGGGGTCGCCCCGCCCGACTGGTTGCGCGCGCGGCTGGCCGGGCGTCTCGACGATCTCGGCCGCTATCCGAGCGCCGAGGACGAGGCCGCCGCCCGCGCCGCCGTCGCCGCCCGGCACGGCCGCGCACCCGAGGAAGTGCTGTTGCTGGCGGGCGCCGCCGAGGGCTTCGCCATGCTGCCGCGCCTGGCGCCCCGCCGCGCCGCCGTCGTCCACCCGTCGTTCACCGAGCCCGAACTGGCGCTGCGCGAAGCCGGCGTGCCAGTGACCCGCGTGATCCTGGACCGCCCGTACACCCTCGACCCCGCACTGGTCCCCGAAGACGCTGACCTCGTCGTCCTCGGCAACCCGACCAATCCCACCTCGGTCCTGCACCCCGCCGCCGCCATCGAGGCGCTGCGGCGCCCGGGCCGCCTCGTCGTCGTCGACGAAGCCTTCGTCGACGCGATCGCCGATCCCGGTGTGCACCCCGCCCCCGCCGATCACGCGGCGCCCGCCTCCGCCGACGGCGCGCCGACCGCGTTCGTCGACCGCGCGGCGCCCGCGTCCGTCACCGGCCCCACGCCCCTGGCCGAACCGGAGTCGCTGGCCGGCCTGTCCGCACCAGATGTGCTCGTCCTCCGCAGCCTCACCAAAACGTGGGCGCTGGCCGGATTGCGCTGCGGATACGCGCTCGGCGCGCCGGAGGTACTGGCCCGGCTGAGCCAGGGGCGGCCGCACTGGCCACTCGGCACGCTGCAGCTCGAGGCGATCATCGCGACCGCCGCGCCCGCGGCGGTCGCCGAGACGCGGCGCGAGGCGGACCGGATCGCCGTCGAGCGTGCGGCGATGATCGAGCGCCTCACCGCGCTCGGCGTCGACGTGCACACCCCGGCGACGGGCCCCTTCCTGTTGCTCGCCGTGCGCGACGGCGCGCTCGTGCGCAAGCAACTGGCCGACCGCGGCATCGCCGTCCGGCGGGCCGACACGTTCCCGGGGCTCGGCCCGGACCACCTTCGGGTCGCGGTGCGTGGGACCGCCGAGGTCGACCGGTTGATCGAGGGCTTGCGGGCGGCGATGTGGTGAGACGAACCAACGACGACAAAGGAGGCGGCGGTGCCTGACCTGGCCGAACTGATCGGGGTGCTCGACGCGGCGTACCCGCCGAAGCTGGCCGAATCGTGGGATTCGGTCGGGCTGGTGTGCGGCGACCCGGCGCAGGAGGTGACCAAGGTGGTCTTCGCCGTCGACGCCACCGCCGCCGTGGTCGACGAGGCGATCGAGTGGGGCGCCCAGGCGCTGGTCGTGCACCACCCGCTGCTGCTGCGCGGCGTCGACACCGTCGCCGCCGACACCCCCAAGGGCGCGCTGCTGCACAGGCTGATCCGGTCCGGCTGCGCCCTGTTCTCCGCGCACACCAATGCCGACTCCGCCGACCCCGGCGTCTCCGACGCGCTCGCCGCCGCCGTCGGCCTCACGGTGACCGGCCCACTCGACCCGAAACCCGTTGCCCCGGTGGACAAGTGGGTGATCCAGGTGCCGCGTACGCATACCGCCGCACTGATGTCGGCGTTGTTCACCGCCGGCGCGGGCGCGATCGGCGACTATCGGGAAGCGGCCTGGTACACGGCCGGGACCGGTCAGTTCCGGCCGGCGCCCGGCGCGAATCCGACGATCGGGGTGGTCGGCGAGGTGGAGACCGTCGCCGAGGACGCGGTCGAGGTCGTCGCGCCGCCGAGTTCGCGCCCCGCGGTCCTCGCGGCGCTGCGCGCGGCCCATCCCTACGAGGAACCGGCCTATCACGTCACCGAACGCGCGGCCCTGCCGTCCTCGCTCGGCCTCGGCCGCATCGGCGAACTCGCGCGACCGGAGACCCTGCGCGAGTTCACCGCCCGCGTCGGGGTCGGCCTGCCGCGCACCGTCTGGGGCGTGCGCGCCGCGGGCGATCCGGATCGCGTCATCGAGCGGGTGGCCGTCTGCGGCGGTGCCGGCGATTCCTACCTGAACGCGGCCGTCCGCGCGGGTGTCGACGCCTATGTCACCGCCGACCTGCGCCACCATCCCGTCGACGAACATCTGCGCCGCGGCGGCCCCGCCCTCATCGATGCCGCCCACTGGGCCACCGAATTCCCCTGGTGCGGACAGGCCGAACAGATCGTCCGGGCCGCGCTGCCCGCCCTCACCACGCGGGTCTCCACGTTGCGCACCGATCCGTGGACGGTCACCGGCTGACCGGCCTCACGGCCGCGATCGCTCGAGACCGGTCCAGGCGCGGGCGAATTCGGGATGGACACGCACGGTGACCGTTCCGGCGTCGGGCGCCATCGCGGCCACCAGATAGCGATCGAGCCCCGTGAAGACCGCGGGGCCGAGCATGATCGCCGCGAACAGCAACAGCACCCCCGCGAGCCCGGCGAGCAGCGTGACCGCCGAGGGAATGGCCAGGTACAGCATGCCCGCGAGCAGGAGCGGGAACAGGCTGCCCACGTAGTAGACGATCAGCTTCCGCACGCGCGCGTCGGCCCGCGCCACACACCGTTCACACTTCGGCCACGTGGCCTGCACGGCGACGGTGGGCTCGTTGCATTCGGCCACGAGTTTGCCGAGCGTGGCCGCCTTCAGCGCCTCGAGCAGATTGCGGCCGACGCCCTCCTGCCGGAACGCTCCGGCCTTGCCCCAGAACCGCAGGATCTCTTCCGTCGGTCCGATCGCGGGTAGTCCGTGCGCCGGGCAGACCGGCGGTAGTGCGGTCGCCACGGTCAGCTGGAGCTGCCGGTCTTCGGCGTGGGGATCGAAACGTCGCGGTCGCAGGGGCAGGACCAGGTCGGTGGCGGGAGGTGCGTCGGTCATACCGGGTTGGACGCGCCGAGACCTCGATCGGTTCCCGCCCGGCCCGTTCTCGGGTCGTGGCGTACGCACCCGCGCGGCGCGGTACGGTTGACCAACCCATCCGTCCACAGTGTTCAGGAGTTCGTGCGCGTTGAATGTCGAACCGTCGGTCCAGTCCAAGCTGCTCCAGCTCGCCGCTGTCGATGCCGAGTTGACGCGGATCGCGCACCGCAGGAACGCGCTGCCCGAGCAGCAGGAGGTGACGCGCCTGGCGGCCGAGCGCAACGGGTACAAGGACGCCGCCGTCGCCGTGGAGATCGGCATCGACGATCTGGATCGCGACATCCGCAAGCTCGAGGGTGAGGTCGAGGCCGTCCGCAAGCGCGAGGACCGCGACCGCGGCATGCTCACCGCGGGCACCGTCGCCGCCAAGCAGCTCGCCGAACTCCAGCACGAGCTGGGCAGCCTGGAGCGGCGCCGCTCGGTGCTCGAGGACGAGCTGCTGACCGTGATGGAACAGCGCGAGGCGATGGCCGCCGACCACGACCACGCGGGCGCCCGGCTCAGCAAGGCCGAACAGGACCTGGCCGACGCCGAACGCCTGCGCGACGAGGCGATGGCCGATCTCGACGTGGCCCAGCGGCGCTGCGACACCGACCGGGCCGGCCTGCTCGGCCTGTTCCCGGACGAGCTGCTCGCGATCTACGACAAGCAGCGCGCCGCGCACGGCGTCGGGGCCGCGCTGCTGCAGGCCCGCCGCTGCGGCGCCTGCCGGATCGAGATCGACCGTGGCGAGATGCAGCGCATCGCCAAGGCCGCCCCCGACGCGGTCGTGCGCTGCCCCGAATGCGGCGCGATCATGGTGCGCACCAAGGAATCCGGGCTGTGATCGACGCGGTGCGCCGATGACCGAGGTGATCGTCGAGGCCGACGGTGGCTCGCGCGGCAATCCCGGCCCGGCCGGGTACGGCGCGGTCGTCTTCGACGCCGACCACGTGCGGGTACTCGCCGAGCGCAAGGAATACCTCGGCGTCGCCACCAACAATGTCGCCGAATATCGCGGCCTCATCGCCGGTTTGGCGGCCTCCGCCGAACTCGGCGCCTCGGTCGTCGCGGTGCGGATGGACTCCAAGCTCGTCGTCGAGCAGATGTCGGGTCGCTGGAAGGTCAAGCACCCGTCGATGATTCCGCTCGTCGAACAGGCGCGGGCACTTGTCGCGGGCTTCGATCGGGTGAGTTTCACCTGGATTCCGCGCGCCGAGAATTCCCATGCCGACCGGCTGGCGAACGAGGCGATGGACGACGGCGATCTCGTCGGCTCCGTTCGAGAGGCCGTCGCCGCCGGGCACGCTCCCGGCGACCAGGTGGCTGTGTCCGCCGGGCATCAGGATGTCGTCGACACCGAGACGCGCGGATCCGACCGGGTCACCGCTGCCACGGCGGAGCGTGTCGAGGGCGACCCGGCGCTCGACGGCGCGGTGACGCGTCCGTCCAACGCGCCCGGCTGGACCGGCGCGCTCGGCAAGCCGACGCGGCTGTTGCTGCTGCGCCACGGCCAGACCGAGCTGTCGGTCGAGCGCCGCTACTCCGGTCGCGGCAACCCGCCGCTCACCGATCTCGGCCGCCGGCAGGCCGAGCGCGCCGCGAAAATGCTTGCCGCCAAAGGCGGTATCGCCGCCGTCGTCACCTCGCCGCTGCAACGCGCCCGCGCGACCGCCGAGGCCGCCGCCGCGGCGCTGGACGTGCCGTTGCGCGTGCTGGACGGTCTCATCGAGACCGATTTCGGCGACTGGGAGGGTCTCACCTTCGCCGAGGCCGCCCAGCGCGACCCGCAGCTGCACACCGACTGGCTCGGCGACCCGTCGATTCCCGCACCCGGCGGGGAGAGCTTCGATCAGGTGCGTGAACGGGTGGAGAGCGTCCGGCGGGATCTGGTCGCGCTGTATCCGGGCCAGAACATCGTGGTGGTCAGCCATGTCACCCCGATCAAGACGCTGCTGCAGCTGGCGCTCGGGGTCGGCCCGTCCCTGCTGTACCGGCTGCACCTGGATCTGGCCTCGCTGTGCATCGCCGAGTTCTATCCCGACGGCGGCGCCTCGGTCCGCCTCGTCAACGACGTTTCATATCTGAGCTAGGCGGGTGTCGCCGGGGCGCGGTACGGTCGCCCAGGTTCGCGGTTCGGCGTAACGACGACGCCCCGGCGCCCGAAAGGTTCTCGGGCGTGCGGAATGCCGCGGCCATCGAGAAAGGTACTTGATGAGGTTTCTACGGATGGCGGCGTTCGCGGCGGCCATCGCGGGGGCGCTCACCGCGTCCGCAGGTGCGGGCAGCGTGTCGGCCGAACCGAGCGTGGTGCTCGGCGCGGCCTCGGGCATCGTCTTCGACAACAACTCCGGGTGCTCGCTGACCGCCATCGGCCACGACAGCGCGGGCCGCCTGGTCGGCCTGACCGCGGGCCACTGCGCGCCGACCGGTGCCAGGGTGGGGGCCGAGCAGGCGCTGCAGGCTGGTGTGATCGGCACCGTCGCCTTCTCCGACGACGGCGAGTACCTCGACTTCGCGGTGCTGCAACTGGACGCGTCGAAGGTCGTTCCGGTCCGTACCGTCGGCCAGACCACGGTCGTCGGCATCGGCGAGCCGCCCGCCGCGGGCGCGACGGTGTGCTCGGACGGGCGCACCAGCGGCCGCAGCTGTGGCGTGGTGTGGGGTGAGCTCGAGGGCACCTCGATCAACCAGTACTGCTCGCAGCCGGGCGATTCCGGTGGTCCGGTCGTCGTCGGTGATCGGCTGGTCGGCATGAACCAGGGCAGGCTCACCGGCCTCGGCCCCGTCGACTTCGACTTCCCGTGCACCAACGGCGCGAACCCGCTGCATTCGCCCGCGTACTTCCAGCCGATCGGGGTCATCCTCGAGGTGCTGAACCGGGCGGGCGGCGTCGGCGCCGGGTTCCAGCCCATCTGATCCGCCGTTCCAGCGCACCAGGGCGCGACACCCATCCGGTGTCGCGCCCTGTGCTTTTCGCCGCGGGGTGAGCAGCTGTTCGGGCACCCCCACCACGGCGCCGATCACGACGTGCCGAGCCCGCGTTCGTGCATGAGCAGGAGGCCGTAACCGGCGACGGCGTGGGCGTCGACGATCTCACCGCGCAGGATCATCGCCTCGAGCTGGGATCGGGAGAACCACGCGGTGCGCATGTCCTGCTCCTCGGGCTCACGCTCCGGCTCACCCGGGGTGAGATCGGTGGCCAGGAAGCAGTGCCCGCGCTGACTGGTCGAGGCGGGCGCGGTCGCCAGGACGCCGAGCGGGGTCATCCGCCCGGCCCGCAGGCCGGTCTCCTCGCGCAACTCGTTGTGCGCCAGCTCCACCGGCGACGGCGCGGTGCCCTGCGGCGGCGTGCCCGCCGGGAACTCCCAGTAGCGTTCGCCCAGCGGATACCGGAACTGCTCGACGAGGTGGAAGCCCTCGCCGTCGAACGGGATCACCATCGCCCAGTCGACCTTGTCGACCACGGCGTAGATGCCGACGGAACCGTCGGTGCGGCGAATCGTGTCCTCCCGCAGCCGCATCCACGGATTGGTGTAGATCGTGCGCGAGCTGAGCTGTTCCATGGCAACCATGGTGCCCCAACCGCCGCCGGCGTCAGGCCGAATCGGCGGTGGGGCACCGGTTCGTCACGGGCGCAGCACGGAGACCAGGAAGTCGGTCTGATCGCGCACGACCTGCTCGAACACGTCGTCGAAGTACACGTCGAAATGGCCGACGGGGTACTGCTTGACCACGGCGTGCTTGGTGCGCTCGGCGGCCCTGCGGGTCGGCGCGGCCGGTGCCACCGAATCGTTCTCCGCGATCGCGTAGAACACCGGCACCTTCAGCGCCTTCGCGCGGCGGCCCGGCGAGTCGAACAGGGTCGAGAACGCCACCCGCGCACCGACCTTCGGCCGATAGGTGTCGCTCTCCTCGGCGAGCCTGCCGAAACCCTCCGGCACATCGGACGCGCTCATCAGCGCCGCCGCCCGCTTGCGTCCGGCCAGCCGGATCCGCACCGGCTTGCGCCGCAGCGGGCCGAACAGCAGGTCGGTCATGGCGATCGTGCTGACCTTGGTGAGGCTGATCGGCCCCTTCGCCATCGCCGAGGCCCAGCCGCTGGTGAACGGCACCTGCGCGACGACCGCGGCGAGATAGTCGTCGTCGGGTGCCACCGACAACACGTGCCCCCCGCCGAAGGACGTGCCCCACAACGCGATCCGGGTGGCGTCGAACCCACGGATGCTGCGCGCGTAGGCGATCGCGGCCTTCCAGTCCGCACGCTGGCGAGCGATGTTGAGCACCTGCCGCGGCGCCCCCTCACTCGTCCCGAAATGCCGGTAGTCGAACGCCAGCACCCCCATTCCCGCCGCGACGAACCGCCGCGCATACCGATCCAACCCCATCTCGCGGGTGGCCCCCAGCCCGTGTCCCATGATCACCAACGGTCGCGGCCGGGGAGCACCGTCGGGCAGATACAGCCACGCAGCGCACTGCTGCTCGCCCGAGGGGAAACTGACGTCGACACGTTCCATGAGTGATTACCGTACCGAGTATCCTGTACGAGCGGACGAGTCGGCCGGGCGACCGCGGTGACGGGAACGGGCACGATGGTGTCGCTGCCCGGTGCCGAGGAAAGTCCGGACTCCACAGAGCAGGGCGGTTGTTAACGGCAACCCGGGGCGACCCGCGGGACAGTGCCACAGAAAACAGACCGCCGCACAGCACGTGCGGTAAGGGTGAAACGGTGCGGTAAGAGCGCACCAGCGCCCCGGGTGACCGGGGCGGCTCGGTAAACCCCGCCCGGAGCAAGGTCGAAGGTCGCACCTCGCGGTGCGGCTGCGCAGGTGTTCGAGGGCTGCTCGCCCGAGCCTGCGGGTGGACCGCTCGAGGCACCCGGCGACGGTGTGTCCAGATGGATGGTCGCCCCCCGGTGCGAACCGGGGACAGGATCCGGCTTACAGGCCGGCTCGTCCGCGCACGATCGACGAAAGCGGCGGTCCCACACGGGAACCGCCGCTTCGTCGCGCCGCGAGGGCTCAGCACATCAGCTTGACCGTCTCGTAGATCGTCTTCGCCTCGTCGTTGGTGGCGGTGGTCGCGCCGTTCTTGGAGTATGTGACGACCGCGGCCACAATGTCGGCCTCGGACTTGCCCGCCTTGATGTCGCTGCAGGTCAGGTTCAAGACATTGGCGACCGCCGCGTCGTCACGGCCCTCGGCCAGCTTCGGGAAGGCGTTGCGGTAGCTCACCACGAACATGCCCGCCTTGGTGGCGTCCACCTTGGTGGCGGGGGCGGCGGTGGTCGAGGTGGCGGGGGAGGCCGAGGAATCGTCGCCGCAGCCGGCCAGAAGCAGGGCGAAGACGGTGGCGCTGGCCGCGATGGCGGCGGTTGTTCTACTCACGGAGCGGGATGCTAGCGCCCCAGAAAACAAGTCGCCCCCCGTGCGGTGAACGGGAGGCGACAGGTAGCCGATCGGATCGGTGCGTTACTGGGGATTGATCATCAGCATCTGGGCCCAGTACGAGGCCGCGTCCGGACCGAGAATCGGCAAGAGGTAATCGAAAATCAGCGACGACATGCGTTCGGAGCTCCCATTTATCGACGTCGAGTGCCGCACCGCCCGGCGTATGCCGGGAGTGCCGCCGCCACAGTAACAATTGCGGCCCGAGGCGTGTCGAGTCGGTGAATATGCGTGGGAACTCGCCGGGAACGTGAGCGAGGTCATAGAGTGTTCGCCGTCGGCAGGGCTCGAGGCCACGGTTGCGGGCCCACACACATTCGATCCCGGAAGCAGGTCTCATTTACATGCGGGTAGTTCGTTCCATTGTCGCCGGTGCGCTGATCGCCGGAGCCGCCGCCGTGCTCACCTCGCTGGGTGCCGGATCGGCGGGCGCGGTCGCGGTGACCCCGCTCTCGGGTGGGGTCCAGGTCGACCTCAGCCCGGCCGATACCGCCTGGGTGCACCAGACCCGGTTCGGTATGACCGTCGCCGGTCTGCCGCACCCGTCGGCCGCCTCGTTCGGTCAGGCCCTCGACGCGGCTGCCGCCGTGTCGTCGTCGGTGCCCAACGGTCGGGTCACCTTCACCGTGTACGGCCCGTTCGATCAGCTCAACGGCACCATGCTGGCGCTGCAGTAGGCACTCGCTACCCTGCCAGGATGGAACTCCATCAGCGGATCGTCTCGGCGCCGGTCGACTTCGGCGCCATCCGTTCCGAATTCGGGCTGGCCTCGGACTATCCGGCCGAGGCCGTCTCGAATGCCCGCGACGCGGTCGACGCGTTCGCGGGCACCCGGGTGGACCGGACCGATATCGAGTTCGTCACCATCGACCCGCCCAGCGCCATGGATCTGGACCAGGCGCTGCATCTCGAACGCACGCCGACCGGATTCACCCTGCACTACGCGATCGCCGATCTCGGCGCCGTGATCGTGCCCGGCAGCGCGCTCGCCCGCGAATCCGAGTCCCGCGGCCAGACCTTCTACCTGCCCGACGGCAACGTCCCGCTGCACCCGACGGTGCTGTCCGAGGGCACCGCAAGTCTCCTGCCCGGTGTCGACCGGCCCGCTGCGCTGTGGACCATCGAACTCGACGACACCGCGACGCCCCTGTCCTTCTCGGTGACGCGCGCGCTCGTGCGCTCCCGCGAACGCTTCGACTACGCGCAGGTGCAGGCCGCCGCCGACGAGGGCACCCTGCATCCCGCGCTGACCGCACTGCCCGAGTTCGGCCGCCTGCGCATCGAGTCGGCGCTCGACCGCGGCGCGATCTCGCTGCGCCTGCCGTCCCAGGACGTGGTGCGCGACGGTGACAAGTGGCGCCTCGAACTCGAACCGCGCACCGCCGCCGACGACTGGAACGAGCAGGTCTCGCTGCTCACCGGCATGTGCGCGGCGCGGATCATGCTCGAGCACAAGGGAACTCCGCTCGGCCTGCTGCGCACCATGCCACCGCCACCGGACTCCGCGATCGCCTCGATGCGGCGCACGGCCGCGGCGCTCGACGTCGACTGGCCCGCGGACATGCCGGTCGGGCGGATGCTGGCCGGGCTCGATCCCAACACCCCGGCCGCCCTGGTGCTGATGTCGGAGGCGACGAGCCTGCTGCGCGGCGCGAGCTACACCCTGTTGAGCGAACTCGCCGACCCCACCGAGGACCAACTGACCCACAGCGCCATCGGCGCACCGTACGCCCACGTCACGGCACCGCTGCGGCGCCTCGCCGACCGCTTCACCACCGAGATCTGCCTGGCCTACTGCGCGGGCACGGAGGTCCCCGGCTGGGTCGCCGACGGGCTCGCCGCGGCGGCGGACACCCTGCGCCGCACCGACGCGGTGGCCAACAAGGTCGACCGCGCCTGCGTCGACCTCACCGAGGCGACCGTCCTGGCCCCGCGCCTCGGCACCGAGTTCGCCGCCCTGGTCCTGCGTGAAGCCAACGGCTCCCGCGGGGCCGAGATCTTCGTCGTCGAGCCGCCGATCCTGGCCAGGTGCGCGGGCGAACCCCCGGAGGGCGAACACGTCTCCGTCCGCCTCGTCACCGCCGACAGCGTCACCCGCACCATCGAGTTCGCCTACCTCGCGAACTGACCACACTCCGCGGACGAGCGGCCGTCGACTCCTCTTCGGGGACAGTGCCTTTCGCTGGAGTCTCACACATCGTGCGGCGCACGACCAAGCCTCGCGCCGCCGGTGACCAGGGCAGGGCGGCGCGTCGCCGCGGTGGCCGTTGCGCGCGGGCCGGTTCAGTCGGCGGTGGAGACCAGGGCTGCGGCCGCGGGATAGCGGGCCAGGGCTCGGCCCGCCGCGGCTTCCTCGGTGTCGGCGAGGAGTTCGTAGAGGGTGGCGGTGGGTCCGTGCGCGGTGGCGGCGACCGCCATGATGTGCTCGCGGGATTCGACGGCGTCGCGGTGGTCACCGAGGACGCTCTGCAGGCGTTTGGCGCGGGTACCCAGGTCGGTGGCGGCAGCGCCGAGGACCTCGCCCGCCGCCTCGCAGGAATACCGTAACCGCTTGGCGCCCTTGCGGATATCGTGCAGCAGCTCCACCCGCTCGGCCGGGGCCGAGGTGGGCTCGGCGAAGATCATCTTGCGCAACCGCTTGCGGTCGCGGCGCAGGACGTGCTCGAACACCGGACGGGCCTTCTCGCGCGCCCGCTCGGGATCGAGCGGGGCCGCGGTCCGCCAGGTCTCGAGCGTCTCGGCGAGGTGGCGGTAGCGCATGCTGTCGAGTTCGGTGAGCACGATCTCGTGCGCCCGGGAGTAGGCGTTGCGCGACGCGCCGACCAGCGCCGCGGTCACCTCCTCGGGGACCTCGTCGTGCGCTGCGAGCAACTCGCGGAACCGGTCAGCGCGCACCTCCGCGTCGCGCGCCACCCCGAGCAGATCGGCCAGCCACTTCAACTCGGTGACGGTCGCGGCCGCCTGATCGGCGTCGAAGGCGTCGCGATAGGAGCGCAGCACGCTGCGCAGGCGGCGCGTGGCCACCCGCATCTGGTGGACCGAGTCGTCCGCGTCGGCGCGCACGTCGGGTTCGGCGGCCAGCAGCCGGTCGATGTCCTCGCGCAGTGCCGCGACCACGGCTTTTCCGGCCTTCATGCGCTCAGCCCCGCTTCCCGAACAGATCCGTCGCCTCGACGAGGTGGTGGGTGATGCCCGGCTCGTGGGCGGTGTGCCCGGCGTCCTCGACGATGTGCAGCGTCGAGCCGGGCCAGGCGGTGTGCAGGTCCCACGCGCTCACCGCCGGGCACACGATGTCGTGGCGGCCCTGCACGATGACGCCGGGCAAGTGCGCGATCCGATCCATGTCACGCAGCAACTGTCCCTCGTCGAGAAACCCGCCGTGCCGGAAATAGTGGTTTTCGATCCGCGCGAAGGCCAGTGCGAAGCGTGCCTCACCGGTCTCGGCGATCCGGTCCGGGGCGGGCAGCAGCGAGCTGGTCGCGCCCTCCCACGTCGACCAGGCCACCGCGGCATCCAGCGCCACCTGCTCGTCGGGGGAGTGCAGCAGCCGGTGATACACCTCGACCAGATCGCTGTCGCGCTCCTCGGCGGGCACCGGTGCCAGGAACTTCGCCCACTCGGCCGGATACACGTTGCCCGCGGCGCCGTTGTAGTACCAGTCGATCTCCTTGCGCCGCAGCAGGAAGATCCCGCGCAGCACCAGTTCGGTGACCCGCTCGGGATGGGCCTGGGCGTAGGCGAGGCCGAGGGTGGAACCCCACGAGCCGCCGAACACCTGCCACCGCTCGATCCCGAGGTGTTCGCGCAGCAGTTCCATGTCGGCGATCAGGTGCGGCGTCGTGTTGAACTCGAGGCTCGCGCCGTCGGCGATGTGCGGCAGCGACTTCCCGCAGCCGCGCTGATCGAACAGCACGATCCGGTACAGGTCGGGGTCGAAGAAGCGCCGCTGCAGCGGGCCCGTGCCGCCACCGGGACCGCCGTGCACGAAGACCACCGGCTTGCCGTCGGGGTTGCCGCTGATCTCCCAGTACACCGACTGGCCGTCGCCGACGTCGAGCAGGCCGTGCGCGTGCGGCTCGATCTCGGGGTAGAGCTCGCGCATCAGAGCACCAATCCCGCGGCGAGGTCGGGCAATTCGAGCGCCGTGAGCGCCTCGGTCCGCACATCCGGGCACGACTTGGTGGTGACCCGGTCGATCACCTTCTTGTCGGCGAGGACCTGCTGGCCGAGCCCGGCGTTGCGCACCGTCCAGTCGAGCACCATCGCGTTGAGCGAGAGCCGGCCCAGCGTCGGCCCCTGCACCCGGAAGTTGGACAGCTCCGGTCGCAGCATGTCGCACAGCTGGGCCGCGGTGGCGTCGCTGATCGCCGCGTCACCGGTCGCGGGGCCGGGCGGGCTGCGCGGCGCCGCGGTGGTGCTGCTCGCCTCGCCCGACGGCGTGACTTCCACACTGCCGCAGGCGGTCAGGCTCGCGACGGCGAGCACGCCCGCCAGCGCCAGTCCGGTGCGGATCTTCCAACGGCGATGCGGCATCGAAACCTCTACTCGTGTCGACGGATGTCGTCATCGAGTCTGCCATCACGAACCGAACCCGGTCGCCTTCCCGACCCCGCACCCGCGACCCCGAGCAGCGGCGGCCACGAAGTGGCCGGGGGGGGGCCGCGGGGGGGGGGGGGGGGGGGGGGGGGGGGGGGGGGGCGGGGGGGGCGGCGGGGGGGGGGGGGGGGG